>NZ_JAKSYN010000151.1:0-22449 GCF_022829565.1 Methylobacterium sp. J-001 | reverse complement strand
GGGCGGCGGGGCGCTGCGCCTGCTCTGGTGGCAGGCGCCGACCCTGATCAACCCGCATTTCGCCATCGGCACCAAGGACCAGGAGGCTTCCCGGATCTTCTACGAGCCGCTGGCCGCCTGGGACCCGGACGGCAACCTCGTGCCGGTGCTCGCCGCCGAGATCCCGTCCAAGGACAATGGCGGGCTGGCCGCGGACGGCCGATCGGTGGTCTGGAAAATCAAGCCGGGCGTCACCTGGCACGACGGCAAGCCGCTCACCGCCGACGATCTCGTCTTCACGTGGGCCTACGCCCGAGACCCCGCCACCGCGGCGGTCACGGTCGGCTCCTACAAGGATTGCACCGTCGAGAAGATCGACGACCTCAGCATCCGGGTCCTGTTCGACAAGCCGACGCCGTACTGGAGCGATGCCTTCGTGGGCACCGTCGGCATGGTGATCCCCAAACACCTGTTTTCCGCCTATACCGGCGCCAAGTCCCGGGAGGCGCCCCAGAACCTGGCCCCCGTGGGCACCGGCCCGTACCGGTTCCTCGAATTCCGGCCCGGCGACATCGTCCGGGGCGAGCGCAACCCGAGCTACCACCTGCCCAACCGGCCGTATTTCGACACGATCGAGATGAAGGGCGGCGGCGACGCGGTCTCGGCGGCGCGCGCGGTGCTCCAGACCGGCGAGTACGATTACGCCTGGAACCTTCAAGTCGAGGACGAGGTGCTCAAGCGCCTGGAGACCGGCGGCAAGGGCCGGGTCGACGTCGTCTACGGGGGCAATCTCGAGTTTCTGCTGCTCAACACCACTGACCCGAACGTCGAGGTCGACGGCGAGCGCTCCTCGCTGAAGACCAAGCATCCCGCCTTCTCCGATCCGAAGGTCTGCCAGGCGATGAACCTCTTGGTCGACCGTAAGTCGATCGAGACGTACATCTACGGCCGCACCGGCAAACCCACCGCCAACACAGTCAACGGCCCGGAGCGCTTCGTTTCCAAGAATACGAGCTTCGCCTTCGATCCGGCCAAGGCCAACGCGCTCCTCGACGAGGCCGGCTGGGCGAAGGGCTTGGACGGCGTGCGGGTCAAGGACGGCAAGCGCCTGAAGCTGCTGTTCCAGACCTCGATCAACGCTCCGCGCCAGAAGACCCAGGCGATCATCAAGCAGGCGGCAGCCAAGGCCGGCATCGAGATCGAGCTAAAATCAGTCACCGGCTCGGTGTTCTTCTCTTCCGACCCGGCCAACCCCGACACATACCCGCATTTCTACGCAGACATGGAGATGTACACGAACAACATGACCCAGGCCGATCCCTCGATCTGGCTCCTTCAGTACGTCTCGTGGGAGGTCGCCACCAAGGAGAACAAGTGGCAGGGACGCAACGTCGTGCGCTGGCGCAACGATACCTACGATGCGGCCTACAACGCCGCTCAGCGGGAGCTCGACCCGGTCAAGCGGGCGGCGCTTCTGATCAGGTGCAACGACCTCGCGGTCTCGGAGAACGTGCTGCCACTGATCCACCGAGCGAAGGTATCGGCGGTGGGCGCACGACTCACTGCCTTGCAAAGCGGTTGGGACAACGACCTGTCGTTCCTGCCCGATTGGTACAGGGAGGTCTGAGCGGGAGGCGAGCGCCATGGGCACCTACATCGCGCGACGGCTTCTGATCGCGCTTCACAGCACAATCCGTCGTCGCTCCACGTTTCCCAAGGCTTGGACCGGTGCTTGTCATGAGCGGCTGGCGATGAGTGCAGCATGAGTGTCGGGAGCGATCCGGCGTGAGCCGCCTCGTAGCCTTCGGCATCATGGCGCTGATCTGGGGAGTGACGTGGTTGCCGACGAAGATCGCCACGCAGGCCGTCCCGCCGATCTTCCTCGCCACGGCGCGCTTCCTCCTTTCCGGCGTCCTGTTCCTCGTCATCGTAAGCGTACGGCGCTTGCCACTGCGCATACATGGGTTCGGCCGGATCGTCGGCGCCTCGCTCCTCATCACGACTGGCTGCTATAGCTTCGTGTTCTGGGGTGTCGCTCATGCTCCCAGCGGCCTATCGGCGATCGTCAATCTGTCGCTGATGCCGATATTCCTCGCGTTCATCGGTTTCCTCTACGACCAAGAGCGCCTCAGCGCGCGTCGAGTCGGCGCGATCGGACTCGGTATCAGCGGGCTCGTGCTCCTGTTCTCCGGCCGGGCTGAAGCCGCGCAAGATGGCGTTACGGTGGTGCTCGCTCTCGCTTCGGTGGCATTCGGCACGGTCTGCTACGCCTGGGGCTCCGTGATCAGCCGGCCCTTGACGCAGTCGATGCCGCCGCTGGTTCTCGCTTTCTGGGAGACGATCATCGGCGCGATCGGGCTCGTTCCTGTGTCGTTGCTTATAGAGGGCTACGACTCAGGCCGCTTCGCCGCCCTGTTGGATGGACGGGTGCTATTCTGCCTCGGCGTGATGGTCATCGGCGGCTCGCTAACCGGCTTCTCTATCTTTCTCTGGCTTGTGCGGGACTGGGGCGCCTTCCGCGCCGGCCTGTATGCCTTCGTCAGCCCGGTGATCGCAGCTGCGATCGGCGTCATCTACGCGCACGAGCCCTTCGGATGGGCGGAGGCATCGGGTATGGGGATCATGCTCGCAGCGACCGCGTTGGCGCTCACCGATTGGCCACGTGTGCAGGTCGACCGAGACACCTCTTAAGCCGTTCGTGGTCAAGGCGCAGTCTGATTACTCCGAAGTTCGATCGCGCCGCCATCACGGCTTGTGCAGCAAGAACGCATTTGACTGCAGTGAGTCGGGAGCGGTCTACCGGGTCTTGCCGTAAGCAGAATCACAGTTCTAGATGTTTGATCCCAGGGTTTGATGGTGCACTCTTCACGTTGGAGTGGAGGGACGCGCTATGGGCTAGGTTCTTCACGGCAGCGCCACAACGACGGAGGCGATCCGTCGAGCAATCCAGCATAGTCAAGCGAGTCTAAGGGTGCTCTCGTAGCGCTACGGGATCAACCCGAAGACAGTTGCCAAGTGGGAGAAGCGGACTTCGGTCGCCGACCAGCGCACGGGGCCGAAGGATCCCCGCTCGACGGTGCTGTCATTGAAGGACGAGGCGGTCATCGTCGCCTTTCGCCGACATACGCTCCTATCGCTCGACGACTGCCTCTACGCCCTCCAGGCCACGATCCCGCACCTGACCCGTTCGTCGCTGCATCGCTGCCTGCAGCGCTACGGCATCAGCCGACTGCCGGAGGTCGACGGCGACAAGCCCAAGCGGTCGCGCTTCAAGGCCTATCCGCTCGGCTATTTCCACATCGATTTGGCTGAGGTCCACACGGCGGAAGGGCGGCTCTACCTACTCGTCGCCATCGACCGCACGACCAAGTTCACCTTCGTCGAGCTGCACGAGAAGGCGACCCGGTGGGTTGCGGGTGACTTCCTCCGCCATCTCATCGAGGCGGTGCCCTACAAGGTGTACACGGTGCTCACCGACAATGGCACCCACTTCACGACACCCGGCAACGTTGCCACGGCCGCCTCCATCATCAAGGAGGCGATCGCAGCCGGCGACACCTTCCGAGCCCACAACTTCGAGTCCGCCTGTGCCCGCAACGATATCGACCATCGCCTGACCAAGCCGCGGCACCCCTGGACGAATGGGCAAGTCGAGCGAATGAACCGCATGATCAAGGACGCGACGGTCAAGCGCTGCAACTACGACAGCCACGAGCAGTTCCGCGCTCACCTGGCCGACTTCGTCAGCGCCTACAACTTCGCACGCCGCCTGAAGACCCTCTGGGGTCTCACGCCCTACGAGACCATCTGCAAAGCATGGTCCGCAGAGCCCGGTCGCTTCAGGTCAAACCCGCTCCACCAAAAGCCGGGACCAAACATCTAGACTAGAGGCGCCGGAAAAACGGACGAGCCCCTTCCGACCTAACAGGTCTCTGGCGACCTCACCGCAGCGTCAGGGCGCGGGGCAGGTCCGAGAGTGGTTCGGCCCCATGCTCGGTGACAATGACGGTCTCGGATGCGCCGACGGTCCAGGCGCCATAGCTGCGCAAGGTCGCTGGCAGGTGAAAGACCATGCCTGGCTCGATCGGCCGGTCGACGCCGGTGAAGAGGCTGAGCAGACCACCCTCGCCCCAGTCAGGCGCGAAGGCGATACCCATCGAGTAGCCGATGCGCTTGCGGAAGGCTGGGCCGTAGCCCGCCGCGTCGATGATGGCTTGGGCGGCCTCGTGAGGGACGGAGCAGGGCCGGCCCGGTCGTATTGCGTCGAGGGCCGCGTCGAGGGCTCGCAGCGCGCAATCCATCATCCGCCGCGCCTCGGACGGCGGCTCGCCGATCCAGACGCTGCGCATCATTGCCGCATGATAGCGGGCATGGCTGCCTGCAAGTTCAAGGAACACCGCGTCGCCCGCTTCCAACCGGCGCCGGCGCCACGTCATGTGTGGCAGCCCGCTGCGGGGGCCGGACGAGATCAGGGGCTCCATCGCCATCGCCTCGGACCCGGCCGTCGTGGCGGCAGCAAGCATGGCGGCAGCGACCGCATTCTCGTCGTTGCCCACTGTGCAGGCGGCGATGCCGGCCGCGAGCCCGGCCTGCGCGTAACGGGCGGCGGCCCGGATCGCCTTCAGCTCGACCGCTGATTTCACTGTCCGCAGCGGGCCAAGGAGGCCCGACCCGTCCGGAACCGGGTCGATGCCGAGCGCCATGCCGATCCGCGCCGCCAGGGCGGGCGAGACGAACCAGCCGTCCCGCTCCAGCGCCAGCCGGGCGAAGCCTCGGCGACGCACGAGAGCGGCCAGGGCGTCGGCCGGGTCGGTCCCGTCCGGATAGGCCTGGATGTCGTCGAGCCAGGTATTGGCCGCCGCCCCCGACAATTCGAGCTGGCGCACCAGCAAGGCCGGCTCTCCCTCCACCGGCAGCACGAGGGCCTGAAAGGCGAAGTAGCCCGCCGTCTGGCGGCCGGTCAGCCAGTAGATCGCCTCCGGACCGGTCACCACCAAGGCATCGTGGCCGGCGGCGGCGATTGCAGCCCGTGCCGCCATCTGCCGCGCGGCGAACTCCGCCTCCGGGAAGGCTGCCTCACAGCCGCGTAGGTTCGCAAATTTATCCATCGCGCCGCCACACCTCAGAATTCGCTCAGGCGGCGAATGATGCCCAGCTTGAAGTTTTCGAGATGAGCCGCGATGGCATCGGCCGCCGCCGCCGCGTCCCCGGCTCGCAGGGCGGCGACCACCGCCAAGTGCTCGCGATGCACTGCCTCGAACCGTTCGGGCATCCGGCTCAGGTTGAACATCTGCGTCTTGAGCCGCAGATCCTTAATCGTCTTGGCCAGGATCGCATTGTGACTGTGATCGGCGAACAGTTCGTGGAAACGGCGGTCGACCTCCCAGTTGCCAGGGGCATCCGGATCCCCCGCCGCCAGCAGCGCCTCGATCTGGCTCTGCAAATCCTCCAGCACGGCGTCGGCGATCCGGCCCGCGGCGAGCACGACGCTCTCCCGTTCCAGCAGGCGGCGGACGTGCAGGATCTCGATCAGCTCGCGCAGGGAGAACTCCTTCACGACGAGCATCCCGCCGGGCTGCCGCTCGATCAGGCCCTCGGTCTCCAGCCGCGACATCGCCTCGCGGGTCGGCGTGCGCGAGATGTCGAGCATCTCGGCGAGGCGACGCTCGTGCAGCACGGTCCCGGCCGGAAGGTCGCGCCGCACCAACATGTCGAGCAGCTTGTCATAGGCCATCTGACCCAGGCTCTGTTCGCGCCGGGCGTTGAGCGCCGTCGTGTACGACGATGCGTCAAGGGTCTTCATCGGTTCCTCCCGGAGCGGCCGGCCGGGCCGCCCCCGTCTTCTTGTCGGTATGCCGTGTCGCCGCGGCCTTTCACATGGCGTTCGTGCGGATCGGCTCCTTCGGCGCCGGGTCATAGCCGATCAGCGGGGTGACGAGCTTGGCATAGGTGCCGTCGGCGACTATCTCGGCCAGAGCTTTGTTGACGGCCGCATGCAGGTTCGGCTTCCCCTTCTTGATGGCAAATCCCTTCTGGATGGTGCTGAGCGGGGTCTCGATCATCACCAACGGCAGCTTGCGGGCCTTGATCGCGTAGTTGCCGGCCACCGCGTCGTTGATCACCGCGTCGATGTTGCCACCGACGAGGTCCTGCATGGCGTCCGCAGCGGTCTTGTAGCTCTTCAAGGTGGCGCCGTGGTCTTCGGCGAGCTTTCCGAACGTCGAGGCCGAGAGGGCGCCCACATTCCGGCCCTTTAGATCGTCCGGACCCTTGATGCCCGTATCCTTGCGGGTGACGATCCGCGCCCCGGATTCGAGCCACCCGTCCGCGAAGGCGACCTGCTTCTGCCGGGCGGGCGTGATGTCCATTGACTCGCTGGTGATGTCGTACTGATCGGCCATCAGGCCGATCAGGAGGGCATCGAACTTGACGTTGACGGGGCTGTATTCGAGCCCGAGCCTGCGGCAGACCTCGCGCATCACCCGGACCTCCAGCCCGTCGAGCTCGCCGCTCGGCGTACGCATGCTGAAGGGCGCGAAGGTGCTGTCGGTCGCCACGATCAGCTTGCCGGGCTCGATCAGTTCCAGCTTGCCCTCGGCCGCGCGGACCGCGGGAGCAGCCAGCAGGCTGGTGTAGAGGGCAGCGAGTGCGAGGAGGTGTCGGCGGTTCATGGCAATCTCCGATGTTGGGACGGGGCGAGAGGTGTGAGCCGCGGCCCGACCCGCGGCAGGCGCTGCTCAGGACAGACGGGCGTAGCGCCGCTCGAAGTAGGCGGAGAGCTGCGACAGGATCGACGTGAGGCCGAGGTAGATCAGCGCCGCCGCGATGTAGAAATCGAACGGGCGAAACGTGGTGGCGATCATAAGCTGGGCGTAGAGGGTCAGCTCGACCACCGTGATCGTCGAGAGCAACGACGTGTTCTTGACCGACGAGATCGCCTCGTTGGTGAGCGAAGGCAGGATCATGCGGAAGACCTGCGGCATTACGATCCGCGCCATCATGATCCGCGGGTTCATGCCCAAGGCCAAGGCCGATTCCATCTGACCCCGGGGGATCGCCGCGAGGCCGGCACGGATGGTCTCGGCTACGTAGGCGCCGCTGCTGACGCCCAGCGCGATGATCCCGGCGGTGATCGGCGACAGCTTCACGCCGATCTGCGGCATGCCGAAATAGACGATGAACACCTGGACAAGGGTCGGCGTACCCCGAATAAACCAGACGTAGAAGCTCGCCAGGGCCCGGAAGGGAGCGAAGGACGAGCGCTTGCCCAGCGCCCCGAGCAGGCCGCAGACCCAGCTCACGAGAATACTCGCCACCGTGACGCCGAGAACGACGATGGTCGCCGAGAGAAAGCCGGGGCCGTAGGTGACGACCTCTTCCGAGAGGCTGAGCCCCCAGTCCTGAATTGCCGTCACGCTCATCACCGTCCGAACTCCCCGCGGGATATGCGGCTGCTCACGCCGAGTGCTCGAGGCCGGTCGGCTCGTGCAGCACACGCCGGAGAAAGTGGCGCAACCGCTCGCTCCGAGGGGCACCGATGACTTCCTTCGGCGGGCCGTCCTCGGCGATCACGCCACCGTCGAAGAACAGAGTGCGGGTGCCGACGTCCCGGGCGAAGGCCATCTCGTGGGTGACGAGCAGCATCGTCATCCCATCCGCCGCGAGGGAGGCCATCAGCGCCAGCACCTCGCCCACCAGCTCAGGATCGAGGGCCGAGGTCACCTCGTCGAACAGCATCACCTTGGGTGCCATCGCCAGCGCGCGCACGATCGCCACGCGCTGCTGCTGCCCACCCGAGAGCTTCGACGGGTAGGCTTGCCTCTTCTCGTAGAGGCCGATGCGCTGGAGCAGCGCCTCAGCTTCCTCCACCGCCTGCCGGCGCGGCATTCGTCGCACTCGGATCGGCGCCTCGACGACGTTCTCCAGCACGGTCATGTGCGGCCAGAGATTGTAGCTCTGGAAGACCATGCCGATCCGCGCCCGCAATTCGCAGAGCTGCTGCGGGGTCGGCTGACGACGGGCGCCCAGCTCGTAGTCAAAGGCGAATCGCTCGAAATCCATGAAGCCAGAGGTCGGCGTCTCCATGAGGTTCAGGCACCGCAGGAACGTGCTCTTGCCCGAGCCGCTTGCGCCGATGATCGACACCACTTCGCCCTCGTGGATATCGAGGGAGATACCCTTCAGGACCTCGTTGGCGCCGTAGCTCTTGTGCAGCTTCCTGACTTTCAAAAGTGGTGTCTTGGCGACTTCGGTCTCCGTCATCGTTCACCCTAAATCGCTATCATGGCTTCAACTTTGATTTAAATACTGTACTATTACTTGAGCGTATAGACATATTGGCTCCAACGTTCAAGAATATTACCGTGATCTGCTGATCTGTATTGGATTTTTATGTTGCTAATTTCGGGGCGATGCGATACTCTCTTCGGTATACCACCGGCATTCAAGCGGTATTTATGAGCAGGGTTGCCTCGTACGTGTCCAGTGAGCCTTCCTTCCCCCGTTCCCCCTCCGCGGAACCGTCGGGCGTCTGCCTCATCGTTCAGCCGATCCACGCAGCCGGGCTGGCCCGTCTCCGGGCGGCGGGGCTTGAGCACCGGATCGCCACCGACCTCGCCCCCGCGACTCTCGCCCGCGAGGCGGCCGACTGTGTCGCGGTGATCACGCGCAACGGCGGCTTCCCCGCAGAGGCGGTGCTGGCCGCGCCCCGGCTGAGGGTGATCGGGGTTCATGGCACCGGGACTGACCCGGTGGCCGTCCTCGAGGCGACGAGGGTAGGAATTCCGGTCGTCAACACGCCGGGGGCCAATGCCCAGTCCGTCGCCGAGCACGCGATCGGCCTGATCTTCGCCCTGGCGAAGGCGATCCCGCAGGCCGACCGGGCCATGAGGGAAGGCGACCACGATTTCCGCTACGGGGCGCGCCTCGTGGAACTCGCCGGGCTGACGCTCGGTCTCGTGGGGTTCGGTGCCATCGGGCAAGCGACCGGCCGACTGGCGGCGGCCCTCGGCATGGAAGTGCTCGCCTACGGCCCGACACGGCCCGCCTCCCATTTCGAGGCCATAGGAGCCGAGCGCGCCACCTCCCTGCCGGACCTCCTCGCCCGGGCCGACGTGGTCTCCCTGCACTTGCCGCTCACGCCCCTGACCCGTGGGCTGATCGGTTCGGGGGAGCTGACCCGCATGAAGGCTGGCGCTTTTTTGATCAACACCGCCCGTGGCGCCCTAGTGGACGAGGGTGCCCTGGCCAAGGCTCTCGCTGCTGGGACCATTGCTGGCGCGGGGCTCGACGTGGTGTCGGGGGACGCGCTCGCGCACGACCATCCGCTCCATGGGGAGCGGCGGGCGATCCTTACCCCCCATGTCGCGGCATCCACCGAGGCGGCCCTGATCCGTGCAGCCGAGCGGGTCGCCGGGCAGGTGGTCGACGTGCTCGCCGGCCGCCGCCCACCGAACCTCGTCAACGCGGAGGTCTGGAACCGGCGGCGGCAGGGTGAACCGTCCGCGGAGTTTCCGGCATGAACGGGTTAGAGGCTGCAACGGGCGCAGATTTGATCGCCATCGACCCGGACTTCTGCGCCGGACTGTTCGCGCAGCTCCTGTCCTTCAGTCGCGACGAGCCCGGGGTCACGCGGGTTGCCTACGGCGAGGGGGAGGAGCAGGCCCACGCCCTTATGCGAGCGACCGGGCTCGCACTGGGTCTGAAGCCCGAATGCGATGCCGCCGGCAATCTCTTCCTAACAATGGTGGGACGCGACCCGGCACTGTCACCCTGGATGGTCGGCTCGCATGTGGATACGGTACCGCACGGTGGTAACTTCGATGGTGCGGCGGGGGTGATTGGTGGCCTCGCAGCCCTTGAAGCCCTGCGCCGGGCGGGCCTCGTGCCGGCGCGCCCGGTGACGGTGGCGGTGTTCCGGGCCGAAGAAAGCGTGTGGTTCCCCGCCTCCTATGTAGGCAGCCGCGCGGCCTTCGGCTTATTGCCGCCCGACGTGCTCGACCTGCCCCGCGCCGATTCCGGCCGGAGCCTGCGCGACTACATGGCTGAGCTCGGCCTGCGGCCGGAGGCTGTGGCGCGGGGCGAGCGGCTGCTCGACCCGACGCGGATCCACGGTTTTGTGGAACTGCATATCGAGCAGGGTCCGGCGCTGGAGGCGACTGGGGTCCCGGTAGGCTTCGTCACGGCGATCAGCGGCAGCTTCCGCTACCGCAAGGCCGCCTGCTTCGGTTGCTACGGACATTCCGGCGCGGTCGCGCGGTCCGAGCGTAGCGACGCCGTCTTCGCCCTCGCCGACTTGATCACCGGTCTCGATGCCCTGTGGGGCACGCTGGAGGGTGAGGGGCTGCCCGCCACGATCACGCTGGGCGAGGTCGCCACCGACCCGGTCCAGCACGCCTTCGCCAAGATCCCCGGCGAGGTCCGCTTTTGCCTCGACGTGCGCAGCACCGAGCCAGCCGTTCTCGACCGGATCGAGGCGGCCTTGGCCAAATTGGTTGCCGCCATCGAGGCCGCCCGCAGTGTGCGCTTCGTCTTGGGCGAGCGCACGGGCAGCACGCCGGCCCGGATGAGCTCGGCGCTGATCGAGGCCCTGTCGGGCCATGCACGCCGGCTCGGGATGCCGTTCCGGACCATGCCGAGCGGGGCGGGACACGACACCGCGACCCTCGCCGGCCAGGGCGTGCCGAGCACGATGATCTTCATCCGCAACCAGAACGGCAGCCACAACCCGGACGAGGCGATGCGGATCGAGGATCTATGCGCGGCCGCCACGTTGGTGGCCCACCTCATCGCCGAAGCCTGATCCTGTAGAGAAAACCTGCGCCAAAGGATGCACCGATGATCGTCGATTTGAACTGCGACATGGGCGAGGGCTTCGGCATCTATCGCCTCGGCGACGACGCCGAGATGCTGACAGTGGCAACCTCGGCCAACATCGCCTGCGGTTTCCACGCCGGCGACCCGCTGGTCATGCACGAGACCCTGCGCGGCGCGTCCGCGAACGGTGTGCAAGCTGGCGCGCATCCAAGCTTCCTCGACCTCTGGGGATTCGGCCGGCGGCCGATCCACGGTGAGCGACCGGCCGACATCGAGAAAGCGGTTCTCTACCAAGTCGGTGCCCTCCTGGCGCTCGCCCAGGATGCCGGCTGCTCGGTGCGCCACGTGAAGACGCACGGGGCGATGGGCAACATGGCCAACGAGGATGCCGACCTCGCCCTGGCGGTGGCGCGGGCAATCCGCACTCTCGACCGCGACCTGATTTTCGTGGTGATGCCGGGCTTGGAGACCGAGAAGGCCGGCGAGAAGCTAGGCCTACCGATTGCGCGCGAGATCTACGCCGACCGCGCCTACGCGGATGACGGCACCCTAGTATCGCGTAAGCTCCCCGGCGCCGTGCTGCACGATCCCGATACCGTCACGGAGCGTGTGGCGCGGATGCTAGAGGATAGCGCGATCACCTGCTTGTCTGGCCGGCGCATCCCGACGCGGATCGACACCGTCTGCGTACACGGGGACACGCCCGGCGCCGTCGTTATGGGCCGCCGCTTGCGCGAGGATTGCGCGACCAAGGGGATCGCCGTGCGCCCGATGGCCGAGGTGCTCGGTGTCTGACCCCGGCTACCGGCTGCTCGATTGCGGTGACCGGGCCATGACGGTGGAACTGGGCAAGACGGTCGACCCCACCGTCAATGCGCAGGTCATCGCCCTGGACGCGGCGCTCCGCGGCGCAGGGCGCTCGGGCCTCCTAGAGACCGTGCCGACCTACCGCTCGCTTCTCGTCCTCTATGACCCGGACCTGCTCACTCGGGCCGACCTCGTCGCGCTGATTTCCGCGCACTGGCCGCCCCCGGATGGATCGGCGCAGGCGCTGCGCCGCTGGCGGGTGCCGGTCCATTACGGCGGCGAGCACGGTGCCGACCTCGCCGACCTCGCCGTCGGGGCCGGTCTCAGCCCTGAGGAAGTAATCGCCCTTCATTCCGGTCGCGATTACCGAGTCTACATGATCGGTTTTGCCCCCGGCTTCGCCTATCTCGGCGGCCTCGATCCCCGCATCCATGCGAGCCGACGCACCGATCCCCGACCCAAGACCCCCGCGGGCAGTGTATCCATCGGCGGGAACCAGACCGGCGTCTCGCCGCCCCTGGAGTTGCCGAGCGGCTGGCAACTCATCGGCCGCACGCCCGCACGCTCCTACGATCCGGCGCGGGCTGAGCCGTTCCTGTTCACGGCCGGAGATTTGATCCGGTTCGACCCCATCGGCCGCGCCGAGTTCGATGCTCTCAGCGAGGCCGCCCGTGCCGGCGAGACCGTCGCCACTCTGGAGCGAATCGATGGCTGAAGGCCTGCGCGTCGTCGCCCCTGGTATCACCTCGACCCTGCAGGATGCCGGTCGGCAGGGCTACCTGCGCTACGGCATCTCCGGGTCCGGGGCGATGGATCCCGATCTGCTGGCCCTGGCCAACGCCCTTGTCGGCAATCTGCTCGACACGGCGGTGATCGAGATGGCGATGGTTGGCCCTACCCTCGTCTGCGAGGTGGAATCCTGTCGCATCGCCCTCGCAGGGGCGCCCTTCGCGATGAGTCTGAATGGGCGCATACTTGACTCCTTCACCGCCCACGACCTACGGCGGGGGGATCGGCTCATCCTGGGCGCCCCACGGCAGGGCTTACGGGCCTGCCTCGCGGTCACCGGGGGCTTCGCCGTGGCGCCGATGCTCGCCAGCGTCTCGACGCATACCCGCACTCGCCTAGGCGGCCTGGATGGCAATCCTCTCGCCGCGGGCGACCTGCTACCTCTCGGCGCGCCCAAGTTCAGCGACCGACCGCTGACCCTGCCGCCGCTCCACCGGCCACGTTTAGGCGGTCCGATCCGGGTTGTTCTCGGGCCGCAGGCTGACAGCTTCACCGAAGAGGGTCTGCGAACCTTCCTCTCCGTGCCCTACACGCTCACCGCGCGGGCGGACCGGATGGGCTGCCACCTCGACGGGCCGCCGATCGCCCATGCAGACGGCTTCAACATAGTCTCAGACGGGATCGTGAACGGCTCGATCCAGGTGCCCGGACACGGACGCCCCCTCATCCTGCTCGCCGACCGCCACACCACCGGAGGGTATCCAAAGATCGCGACGGTGATCACGGCCGATCTCGGTCGCCTGGCGCAGGTGCGGCCGGGCGAAACGATTGTGTTCGAAGCCGTCACCGTCGAGGAGGCCCAGTCCCTCGCCCGCGGGGCGAGACGTACCCTGGCAGCGCGACGGGCGGCCCTCGTACCGGCCGGCGGCGCAGAGCTCGACAGCGCATTCCTGCTGTCCTGCAACCTCATCGGTGGCGTCATCTCGGCGGGCGCCCTCGAACCGGCCGCCTGAGGGCGCGACGGTCCCATCCATACACAACGAAAAGGCTTATCGATGCTGACGCCATTCCACCTTGCTTACCACGTCACCGACCTCGACGCGGCGCGCTGCTTCTACGGCGGTGTGCTCGGCTGCCGGGAGGGGCGCAGCACGGAAACCTGGGTGGATTTCGAATTCTTCGGCCATCAAATCTCGCTGCATCTGGGTGAGCCCTTCGCGACGACCCGAACCGGAAAGGTTGGCAACCACATGGTGATGATGCCCCATCTCGGCGTGGTGCTGCCGCTCGATACCTGGGAGGCACTGGCCGCCCGCATTGAGGCGGAGGGGGTTGCTTTTGACATCCCACCGGTAATCCGTTTCGCGGGGGAGCCCGGCGAGCAGCGCACGATGTTCTTCTTCGACCCAAGCGGAAACCCCATTGAAATCAAGGGTTTCAGGGATCTCAATAGCGTCTTCGAACACTGAATTGCATTTGCAGTTAGCTCTTACGCGCCTGAATACCGGCTCGTACATTTCGCTACGCAGTCGAGCCGACGGGGGGCGGAGCACTGAGGCGGATTGCCGTTGAATGTCCGCTTCGAGGAAAAGGAGGAAGGCGTTTAAATGACTGAAATGGGCGCAGAGCCGAACGACTGGTTTTGCGCTCATTGGCGATCCGGCATGACGTAGTCTGGCCGAAAGCAGCATGTCAGCTTCGGAGAAGGTCGCTTAGAAAAGCAGACAGGCTCTAACCGACCCAACCTGGCCTATGAGCCCGTTTTTTTAGCGCGCCCACAAGCGGACGCTAAGTCAGGTCGCCAAGTTCGACCGAGATTGGAGGTCGAACGAACCCGCTCCCGCGGGATGGGTGGCAGCTTCGAGGTCTGCGGATTGATGCCTGCCTCATGTGCTGATTGAGAGCCGCCCGACCTGGATGGGAGATCCTGGCTCCCCTCCATCGAGTCGAGCCATCCCATGACCATCGTTGCCGTTCCTAACGCTGCCGTCGGCTCGCTGCGTCAGACCCGATCAGAGGTCCCAGGGCGGCCGCGGCTGCCATGACGCGACAAGGAGTTCCACGAAGGCCGTGACCTTGGGCGGCAGAAGCCGACGGACCGGGTATACGACCGACAGCGGCTCGCCTTCAGACGCGTGGTCCGCGAGGATCGACACAAGCCTGCCGTCCCGCAGTTCGTCTGTGATGAGGAACGTGGCCAACTGCCCGATCCCGAGGCCGGCGACGACCAAGTCGCGCAGCCCCTCGGCGTTGTTGGAGGTCAGCGGGCCCCCGACCGCGACCGTCCGCTGGGCGCCGTGGTCGCGGAACCGCCATTCGACCGGGCGCCCGCCATGAGAGAACGTCAGGCAATCGTGATCCGGCAGGTCCTCGATGGTCACCGGCGTGCCCCGGCGGGCGAGGTAGTCCGGCGCGGCACAGGTCACGAGCGTGTGGGCCGCCACCTTCCTACTCACAAGGTTGCTGTCGACCATGCCACCGACGCGGACCGCGACGTCGATTCCTTCGTCGATGAGGTCGACGTAACGGTCGCTGAAGCTGACGTTCACGCTTACCGCCGGCCAAAGGCGCATGTACCGCTGGAGGACGGGCAGCACCTGAAGGCGCCCGAGCGAGACCGGCAGGTCGATCCTCAGGCGTCCACTCGGCGCGACGCCCCGTGCCGTCACCACCGCCTCGGCGGCTTCCAGGACTTCCAGGATCTCCGCGCAATGCCCGTGGAAGTTTGCGCCCTCGTCGGTCAGCGTCACGCTACGGGTCGTGCGGTGCAGCAGGCGCGCGCCGAGGCGTGCCTCCAGGCGCGTGATCCGCTTGCCAACCGTGGATCGCGAAAGGCCGAGCCGCTCGGCCGCCACCGTGAAGCTCCGCGCGTGCGCCGCATGCACGAACGCGACGATGTCCTCAATGCGCTCAGGCGACATGGCGGGGCTGCCGTGCGACGCGGTCCTGGTTTCGGCGTGGGGCTCGCCGGTCCGATGCTGCACCGGCGCCCCGGTCTGAGTCATCAGCGGTCGAGGAGCGTACCGGTGTGCAGCAGGTGGCGGACATCGGCGGCGACCTGGTTGTGGGCGCCGAGCCTCTCAATGAGCTGCGCCGGACGGCTGCCCCGCAGGCCGGCGAGCGTCAGTTCCTTGTCACGGACATACGTGTAGACGCCACTCACCGCAAACGGCGACGCATACGCGACATTGGCCGCCAGTCCCTCGCTGGCCTGCAGGAATGCGTCGGAGGCGTAGAACAGACTCCGGTCCAGGGGCGAGGCGAAGGCGAGGTCGAGGATCGCGATCAGGCGACGTTCGGCCGGTACCTCGTGCCCAACGTTGGGTGCCGGGGGAGCCGGGTTGGCGTTGTCGTAAGGCTCCGGCAGATGGAGGCGCACCCGCAGCACCGCCTCCTCGGCGGCAAGCGCGCGGGCGAGAAGACCGATGCGGTCGCCGAACGCCGCCGCATCGTCATGGGCGGCACCGAGATGCAGGTGAATGCGGTCGAGACCGTCGTCAGCGTTCGGGGAGGGTTCGGCGACCCGGTCGACCAGCGTCGTCGACCCCTTCGGCAGCGCGTAGGCGACGGTCGCCGCGAACATGTTCTGCTCGTCCGTGAACAGGATCGGGCATGCCTCGTTGAACGCCGCCTGGTCTTCCGGGGAGTGGAAGCCGATCTCGACGCCGCCATCCAGGTCGTAGTCCGGGAATGGTCGGATGCCGTCCAGGGCTGGCCAGAGGCGTGCGTCCTGCTCGCGGGAGAGGTGGTTCTGCACGTACCAGCCAAGCCCAGGAATGCGCGAGCACAGGGGACCGTGAACGTCCCGCCAGTAGGTGGCAAACAGCTCGTGCGGCACCTTCGAGTGACGGAGCACCGTGGTGTAGGAGTTGATCGCGATGAGCTTGTCGCGGTCGGCGTAATCGACGGTCGTCGTGAGTTTGGGCAAAATCGTATCCTTGGATGAGACGGAGCACGGGATCGCGGGAGCGGCTCAGGCGGCCCGGTAGGATGGGTAGTCGATGTACCCGGCGGCCCCCCCGCCGTAGAACGTCGCCTTGTCCGGGACCGCGAGCGGGAAACCTTCCCGCAGCCGTGCGACGAGGTCCGGATTGGCGATGAACGCCTGCCCGAAGGCAGCGAGGTCGATGGTCCCCTCGCTGATAAGCGCGTTCGCCCGGTCGAGGGTCATGCCCCCGGCGAGGATGATTGCACCGGTCGGGAACGCCTTGCGAAGCTTGTCCCAGAAGGGGGGCTGGGCCGGGATCGCATCCACCGCCATCTCGCCGGTGTCGAAGCCCGACTGGTCCATGACGTGGATGTAGGCGATGCCGCGCCGGTTGAGCTCCGCCGCCAGCGCGAGGTAGGTTGCTTCGGTCCCGTCGTAGGCAGGCATGTCGAACAACCGGCCATAAGGCGAGATTCGGATGCCGACCTTGGGGGCCCCGATGCGCGCCGCGATAGCGTCGACTACGTCGAGCGTGAAGGCGATGCGGCCCGCGACCGTCGCCCCAGTGTAGCGGTCGGTGCGGTCGTTCACGTGCGGGTTGAGAAACTGCTCGTGCAGGTAGCCGTTGGCGCCGTGGATCTCGACGCCGTCGAACCCGGCCGCGACGGCGTTCGAGGCGGCCGTCGCGAAGTCCTCTACCACCCGGCGGACCTCGTCCGTCGACAGGGCTCGCGGCGTGGACGTCTCCACGAAGGTCGGCTTGCCGGCGTCGTCGTACGCGTATGCCTTGGCACCCGCCGCCGTTTTTGCCGAGGCGCTGACAGGCTGGCCCTCGTCGTTCTGAAGGGACGTGTGCGAAACGCGTCCCACGTGCCAGAGCTGCGCGAACATGTGGCCGCCGGCGCCGTGCACCGAGCCTGTGACGGTCTTCCACCCGGCGACCTGCTCCGGCGAGAAGATCCCAGGGTTGAACAGGTAGCCGCGTCCTTCCCGACTGATGGTCGTGCCCTCCGAGACGATCAGCCCGGCGGTGGCTCGCTGCGTGTAGTAGAGCGCGGTCATCGTGTCGGCGGCGTCGTTCGCTGCCCTGGACCGGGTCAGCGGCGCCATCACGATCCGATTGGCGAGTTCCAGCCCCGCGAGGGAGTACGGGGTGAATAATGGGGACACGAGGTTCCTTTCGGACTGGGCTGCCGGTTCGTGCCTTCGGGCGGCACATCGTTCATCGAAGATAAGGGCAGCCGGCATCCCAGGAAGTCAGATCGGATCGGATCTCAAGGGACGCCACGTCCCCAATCGCTGCGTCACCGAGGAAGAGGGTGTCGGTAGGCCGCACTGGCCCAGCAAGTGCCCGTGATGCTGCTCCCCATCCTCCGCCATGCCTCCCGGTGATCGCAGGACGGTCAATCATTCCATCCTCGACCGAATCGAGCGCTCCTCTTGGATGGCTATCAGGGCGGAAGGCATACGGTCCCTAGCTACGGGCGCGGGAGACTGCGTCGGCCATTCGGGAATGGCGCTCGACCGATGACACCATTAGGATGACGAGAGCGACGACGGCAGCATCCTCGGCGAGACCCAACCGTAGAGCGGACGGACAGGTCTCGACCCAACCCGGCTGCCCAGATCGCCGTAAGCGCTTCCTATAAGCAGCCATTCATCGGCCGTCCGGCAACTTCGCCTCAGGGGTGGACAGAGGACGTGGTGGGTAGGGATAATTCGCGTAGGATCGCCCGGTGGGACCGATAATGCTGCAACTGCAACCTGTGCCGAAGGTAATCACCTTCGACTGCTATGGCACCCTAGTCCGGTGGCATGACGCTATCCAGTCTGCAGCCCACGCGATCTTGGCCGGACGCCTCGCGGAGTCTGATGCGCAAGACCAATCGGTCGCGTTGGCTGACCGATTGCGTAGCGCCGCCGTAGAGCGGCAGCAGCGCCCGCCCTACTGCGATTACAAGTCCGTCCTGCGGTCTGCCCTCGCCGTAGCCCTCGCCGAGGCCGGTCATACAGCGAAGCCTGAGGACGAGGAGATGCTGCTATCGACCCTCGGCCGGATCGAGCCGCACCCCGACGTTCCAAGCGCACTCGGTCGATTGCGCGAACGCTACCGGCTCGCAATCATCAGCAACACGGACGACGACCTGATCGCCAGCACCGTCGCGGCGATCGGGGTGCCGATCGACTTCGTCATCACCGCCGAGCAGGCCCGCGCCTACAAGCCCGACCACCAGCTCTTCCTGCACGCCTACGCGGCCTTGGGTGTGACGAAGGAGGAGACCGTGCACGTCGGAATGGGGCAGTTCACCGACATCAAGGTCTGCAACGAACTTGGCATCCGGTCCGTATGGATCAACCGGATCGGCGAACCGCCGAACCTGGACTGGCCGCCGCACGCCAAGCTGAACGATCTTGCGGGTTTGCCCGACATGCTGTCGGTCGCTCGAACGACTACCGAGGCAGTCTGTGGGTCGGCAAAAGGTCGCGAGCGGGTGCGGCGACGATGTCTGATGCCTTCGATTATCGCTCGTAAGCAGACCGTCGCAGATCCATCCATCCCAATCGCAGGCGACAGTCAGCCGAGTTGCCTGTGAGCGGACATTCCCAGGGGCAGCGAATGGTGACAATCAGACCTTAGCCGTTCGCCCCGAAGCAGACGTTCGGTTTCCAACCCATGGCACGCACGGCTGCGAGGCTTACACCCCAACCGAACTTCCCGGAGGGCCGAACCTTGCCTTATCGCATCAGTCGAACGCCTACGCACTTTACAACCATCAGTTGCACAGTATCGTGGCATGCACTGCCGGGCGACGATGATCGTGAGCGACCGCCCGGAGGATCAAGGCTGTGTTCCGCGTGGCGCTGAAGTCAAGCATCTTATCGTAGGGGGCATGACATGGTGGTAGTGCTCGACCCACGGACCGGTAAACTCGTCCAGATCCGTGTCCCGCCTCGACCGCCATCAAAGCCAACTAAGTAGTGAGCAAGGTGCGCCTTCATCGGGACGCGAGATTGCAGTCACTCAGTTGAACTGCGACCGCGATCCATACCCACGAGCCAACGCTTGACCGACCCTAAACAAGGCTGCTTTGACTTCCTTCAGGCCTGACATCACATCGTGCTGCTCCATCAGCGCATGCACGATGATGAGGTGATCCGCGATGGTGTCGAGCGGTGCCACGGCCTGTGTGGCCACGTGTGTCGGCGGCGGAACGAACCTCTCGATGCCGCCATACGCTGCAATCTCAGTCGTCTCGGTCGGAGCAAACTCGACCATGGATCCGAGATAGCCGAGGAACGAGCGCCCCGGCGGTCCAAATGAGGGAACGCCTCCAGCTGCAAGCCACCGCACCGACCCGTCCGCGCACCGAATGCGGAACCGGACACTGAACTCGGCTTGTGCCTGGGCAGCCTCTGCGAGGATGGCCCTAACAGCATCCTGGTCGCTTTCCAGGACTGACGTAGTCCAGCCGTCCCGGTAGGCGGCCTCACGTGTCTGCCCGGCGTAGGAGAACCATTCGAGGCAGATGTACGTGACTTCGCCCTGAGCGTCGGTCGTGAAGATCACCAGCACCTCCCGACTCTGTCCGGTTGGGTCAACATGCTGACACAACCTTTGAACGCACAAGTCGTTCACGTTACAACCGAGCGGGATGGTACCCCCTACGACCGCACACGGCCGACGATCTTTGGAGGGCGATATGCTCAACGAGAAAGACGCTCGTCATGAGAGTTTAAAGCGGATTGCAGATACGCTTCGCATCTCTGTAGATGACTTGTATGGCTTTGGCGAAGATTTTATAAAATTTGAGCAGACCTATCGAATGCTAAAATTATGGGAGCGTCTGACTAGTGACAGATTGCGTGAAGATGCGTTGGATGCTATCCAGCGCATTATTCGGCACAAACCATAGCACAATACTATTATGGATGGGAGTACTCGCTAGTTAGAGGTAGCGCTCGGTTCGCGGCTGCTGTCTGCTACTCGTTCGAGGTGTTCCTGAGGCACATGAGATCGGTGTTGATCATAGGAGGCGGCCAGCGTGCCGTCCCCCCTTCTCTCAATATGGTCACACGGCTCTATCTTACGAAGTGCTTGGAAGCGCAAATTACCAAAGCCTGCTTCAGGTCGTGAGTGGGCACAGAGGCGATGTCCGCTTCTGTCGATTGCTGCCCGAAAGCAGACCGGCAGAAAGCCACCCCAAGCCGTTGTTCCACCTTCGCTCCATGCCGTGGGACCTCAGGATCCCCACGAGGTCATGCCTCGCCCCAGATCGCGCGGACCCGCGCCACTGCCGGGCGCGCGGTCATCCGCTCGTAGTGTCCGGCAAGGTTGGGCGGGAGTGGGATGCCTTGCTGCGGCGCCCAGCGTGTCGCGTAGAACAGTGCGGTGTCGCCGATCGTGAACGCATCGCCCGCCACGTAGGCGCGCCCTGCCATCTGCTGATCGAGGATGATTAAAGCCGCGTCGATGATCGAGCGGCCCTGCTCCTTCACCGAGGCCTGCCCGAGTTTGAGCGTCTGGTGCAGCGCGTCCTGCGGCTCGTAGTTCTCCGTTTTGAACAGGCGCCCGAACCCCTGCAGGTGCAGTGTGCCGACAGCGTAGTCCATCACCTCGATGCCCCAGCGCTCAGCCTCGGGGTCAGCGGGGATCAGCCCTTTATCGGGGTTCGTGCGGGCCAGCCACGTGGCGATGGCGCCATATTCGGTCATCACTGTCCCGTCGTCGCGGACGAGGGTGGGAATCTTGCCCTTCGGGTTGATCGCCTTGAACAGTTCCTGCTCGGCCTCGCCGCCGGCCACATCCATCTTTACGCTCTCGTAGGGGGTGCCGATCTCCTCCAACAGAATGTGGATACCGATCGCGCAGGTATGGGGTCCCCAATAAAATTTCATCGTATCTCCAGTATATTGGATGATTGGGGGCGCGGTCTCGACGGGAGGCTGCCTGTCGCGGGCAATCCGCGTGTCCCGAAGCCGCGCGCGTCGCGCTCGGTCGGGAAAGCGGATGCGTCGCGAGGTGGTTCCCGCACCGACATGACTGTCTGGTACCCAACGTGTCGCCCAGCGGCGCCTGGTTCCGGGACGCTGACCTCACGCTCTGGCCGGTCAAAGTATGCGTGAAATCGTCGACCGCTCCAGGTCGCGCGAATATCTACTTCCCTGATCCGACGTTCCGAAAGCGGATCAGGAAAATCAACGGAAGCAGTTATTCGGCTTGCGACCCAACGCAGCCACCCCGACAGCCGTCAGCGCTTCTTCGAGCGGTCGTTCGTCAGCGCTCCAGCAAATTCGGTTCGGTATCGAGAGCAAACTACCCGTCGAACTCGATCATCGGCCGTGCGCGGGACCGTCCAGGCAGAGGAGGTGGAGACGATCCCATTTTGAGGTAGGCTTACGCCATGCCAAGCCTAACCTACCACCCGTTGCGCGAAGACGTTCTCGCCGGAGGTCGCCTGCACCATCTGAGCCTTCTTACGAGCCAGCGCACGGCCCTCGTCCTGATCGTCTATGGTGTCATCGTGTTCGGGGCCTTCATCTTGTTGGATGCGCCAGCCGATGTAGCGTTCGTGTTTGCGATCGGCGCAAGCCTGTTCCTGATCGGGATGCTGGCGCTGCGGCATCTCGTGGTCCCCTGGCTGATCGTGCGGCGGCAGTTCCAGGAGCAGCGGAGCCTCCACCAGCCCTACACCATCACATGGTCCGAGCGCGGCTACGCGGCTCGCAGCGAGACGATTTCCTCCGACCTGCCATGGGATCACTTCGTCCAATGGCGCGAGGATGTCCGCGTCATTCTCCTTTACCAATCGGCAGGGTCGTACCAGTTCGTGCCCAAACACATCCTGTCCACTGATACACAGGAGTTCATTCGCGCTCGGCTGCGGGCAGTTGGTGTTCGGCAGGCACGCCGGTTCTTCGCATGAATACGGCCGCGCTTGCCAGACACAGTAGCGACGCGTCTACCCCAACCAGCCGGTTTGTCTGCTTTGATGCACCCGCCGTCTGGAAGCGGAAGGTCCGAAAACCACCCCAAGCGGCCATTCGGCTTGCGACCCAACTCGGTCGTTCACGACCAACGCTACCGCTCCTATATGCAGACGCAGCAGAGGCCCGGAGGCCACATGCTCGGCAATATCGTGATCGACGACAGCGTCAATCCGGTCCCGGAGAGCTGAGATGATCGGTGGGAC
>NZ_JAKSYN010000136.1:0-558 GCF_022829565.1 Methylobacterium sp. J-001 | reverse complement strand
GGCGTCTGAGGCGCTCGGCGCCCGCGGCGTTGGCGGCGCAGGCGGGTTCGGGTCGGACGGGTCGAAGGGGCCGGGCTCACGCTCGACGGGATGCTCGGCCGCGCTCTGGCTCCGACGCCCCGGAACCTGGGGGGCGGTGGTCTCGATCGGGGAGTCGTTCTCGGTCCGGCCCACCACGACACGGGACGCTCGATCATCGGCGCTGACCCCTTGGGGCCATAGCTCAGTTGGGAGAGCGCGTGCTTTGCAAGCATGAGGTCGTCGGTTCGATCCCGTCTGGCTCCACCATTCTTTTGGGAGTTGGCGCCGCTGTAGCGGCTGCCGCTTGAGAGAGGGTGTCGAGCTTGGCTATCTGGAACACAGTTTGCCGCGGCAGACGATCGATGAGGACCGTAAGGTTCGGTTGATCGTGCCGTCTGGCGAAGACATCAGTGACATCGTGAAGAGGGAATGTGGCCGTTGGGGGCGCGAAAGCGTCTACCCTGGCGGTCATGTTCGGCAAGCATACGGTGATGGAATCGGAAACGGTTCTGTCACTGGTCTTTTTGTGACCGTGTC
>NZ_JAKSYN010000133.1:0-186115 GCF_022829565.1 Methylobacterium sp. J-001 | reverse complement strand
CGGCAGCAAGCCTTTCCCCAAAAGGGCGTATCCGGTATTAGCTCAAGTTTCCCTGAGTTATTCCGAACCAGAGGGCACGTTCCCACGCGTTACTCACCCGTCCGCCGCTGACACCCCGAAAGGTGCCCGCTCGACTTGCATGTGTTAAGCCTGCCGCCAGCGTTCGCTCTGAGCCAGGATCAAACTCTCACGTTGAAGAGATTGATCTGGCCGATCACGTAATTCTCAGACGGAGCCTCACAATCGATCCCGCAGCGCTTCACAGCGCGACGAAATCGGTGAGCTCAAAAAGAGATCCGACGATCGGCACTAGTCTCTCACTTGTCGAAGCCGAAGCTCCGACCGCAAGGACAAACGCCGTCCGCGTCTCCCTTCCTCAAATCCAACAATGTCAAAGACCCAGGCGAACCGGTGACCCGACCGCCATCGACAGAACGACGATCCGGGCCAAAACCCCGATCACCCGCTTGCCCGACTGGGAGAACCGTGATACCGGCCAGACCATCCGGTCGGCCGCCTCCGCGGTGGAGGGCGTCTAGAGCCCGCCGATCCCCCTGTCAACCCCGCCGCCGAACCCGCCGAAGCGAACCCGACCCCGAAGCTAGCATCGGACAAAAACAGACTATCGCCCGGCAAACCCGCCGGCCAATCGCCGATCCTGTCAGAAGATGCCTCAGCGCCCGGTCCACTTCCGCGGCCGGCGCCGATGAACAGGGGTATACGCAGGCGTCCCGGGCCCGTCAACCGGGTTTGTGCGCTGCGATCGTTTTTTCTCTCGCAACCGCATGACGGGCCTACGACAGCCCCCCTAACGCGCTCAGTAGCCCTTCTTGACCTGAGCCAGAGCCTGCCCGAGCCCGTGGGCGATCCGGGCGCGCTCATCCGGATCGGCATCGCGCGCGACGAGCGCCTGCTGGCGCCGGGAGACCAGGGTGACGCGCTGCAGGCCGTACTCGTCGTCCTCCACGGTCACGATCTTGGTCCAGAGCGGGTTGAACCGCCATTCGTGCCGCACGCCCTTATGGCTGACCCGGGCGAGCAGGATCTCGAGCTGGGAGATCATCACCTCCTCGAAGGACCGCCCGCGCCGGAAGCTGACCTTCAGGGCCGCGTAGATCGCCAGCATATCGAGGCCGAAGAAACCGGCGACCGGCCAGAACCCCATTCGCCAAGCCCAGACCGAGACGGTGAGCGAGACCAGGCAGCACCCGGTCATCACGACGCGAAAGCCGAGGCGGCTCAGGGATTGATGCGGCCGGATGGTGGCCGAGAAGACCGGCCGGTCGATCGTATCCGGGTCGAGCCCGTAGGGATGGACAGAAGGATTGCCGCTCGCCATGCGATCCATATAACGCGCGGATGCCCGCCAGAAAGACTCCGCCTCCGGTAAAGAGCGTGCCTCGACCGCGTGCCGCAGGCGGCGCCGTCGGATCCGTGAAAGGCGTGGCCTCCGGACGGCTCGGCGGCAGGATCGCACCGCCCTCGACCGCCCCTGTCGAGACCGCGCCCGAGGCCGTGGATGCGGGGACACTCACCGAGATCTTCCGGCGCTTCCACGCGGCCGAGCCCGAGCCGAAGGGCGAGTTGCACTATGTGAACCCGTTCACCCTTCTCGTCGCCGTGGTCCTGTCGGCCCAGGCGACCGATCGCGGCGTCAACCTCGCCACCGGCCCGCTCTTCGCGGTCGCCGACACCCCGGAGACGATGCTGGCGCTCGGCGAGGAGAAGGTCCGCAGCTACATCCGGACGATCGGGCTGTTCAACACCAAGGCCAAGAACGTCATCGCGCTCTCGCGCATCCTGGTCGAGCAGCACGGCGGTGCGGTGCCGGCGAGCCTGGAGGCGCTCCAGGTGCTACCCGGAGTGGGCGCGAAGACGGCCAGCGTCGTATTGAACATCGCCTTCCAGGTGCCGCGGATCGCGGTCGATACCCATATCTTCCGGGTCTCGAATCGGATCCCTCTGTTCGTCGGGTCCACCACCGACAAGGTTCAGGCGGGCCTGGAGACGATCGTGCCGGAGCCCTACCGCCTGCACGCCCATCACTGGCTGATCCTGCACGGGCGCTACACCTGCAAGGCGCGCAAGCCCGAATGCCCCCGCTGCCTGATCGCGGATCTCTGCCGATACCCGGCGAAGACCGCCGCGTGATCGGGTGAGGCGTCGGGCCCGAAGGCACGTCCGGAGCCGCGCCCGCAATCCCGCCCTGCGGGCTAACGCGTTGTGCTGGAAGCCCGGTTCGGCTAGTTTCAGGGGCAGTAGCCGGGCCCTCGGGCAGAGGCCGTCCGGTTGCCCGACCTTCGCATCCGGTCGCCGCGCCGCGGATTCCTCACACTCGTCGCGCATCAGGAGCCTCGGCCCATGGACTTCCTCAAACCACGGTACACGCCTATGAACCGCCGCCGTCGCATCTACGAGGGCAAGGCGAAGGTCCTCTACGAGGGGCCCGAGCCCGGGACGCTCATCCAGCACTTCAAGGATGACGCCACGGCCTTCAACGCGAAGAAGCACGAGATCATCGACGGCAAGGGCGTGCTGAACAACCGGATCTCGGAATTCGTGTTCCAGCACCTCAACGATATCGGCGTGCCGACGCACTTCATCCGCCGGCTGAACATGCGCGAGCAGCTGATCCGGGAGGTCGAGATCATCCCGCTCGAGGTGGTGGTGCGCAACGTCGCGGCGGGCTCGCTGGCGACGCGGCTGGGCCTGGAGGAAGGCACCCAGCTGCCGCGCTCGATCATCGAGTTCTACTACAAGAACGATGCGCTCAACGATCCGATGGTGTCGGAAGAGCACATCACGGCGTTCGGCTGGGCGACGCCCCAGGAGATCGACGACATCATGGCGCTGGCGATCCGCGTCAACGACTTCCTGTCGGGCCTCTTCCTGGGCGTCGGCATCCGGCTCGTGGACTTCAAGATCGAGACCGGCCGCCTGTGGGAAGGCGATATGATGCGCATCGTCGTGGCCGACGAGATCTCCCCGGATTCGTGCCGGCTGTGGGACATCAAGTCCTCGGACAAGCTCGACAAGGACCGGTTCCGCAAGGATCTCGGCGGCCTGATCGAGGCCTACACGGAAGTCGCCAAGCGGCTCGGGATCATGTCGGAGAACGAGAAGGTTCAGACCGGCGGCCCGCGCCTGGTCCAGTAGGACCGCTCAGGCGGGCGTCCGGCGCACCATCGCCGGTCCTTCCGCTTCCCAAAGACCCGCGCGCAGACGTGCGTGGGTCGAGAGGTTCGGGTCGAAGCCCGGGTGATAATGGGGGTCCTGCGCCAGCAGCGGCCCCCATCGCTTTTTGAGCGCCGCGATCTCGCGCTCGTGGCGGGCGCGGGCCTCCGGCGTCCAGCGGCGGCTCGCCGATTCGCGATGGTGCAGCACGGCCCCCGGCACCAGCAGCGTGCGGTGGCCAGCCGCGTTCAGACGCAGGCACAGGTCGACATCGTTGAAATCGACCGCGAAGACGGCATCGTCGAAACCGCCGACCGACTGGAATTTCTTGGCCTCCACCATCAGGCAGGCGGCGGTGACCGCCGAGACCGCATGGGTGGCGCGCAGGCCCGCCAGGTAGCCCGGCGCATCCGCGGGGAAATGGCGGTGCGCATGGGTGACCAAGCCGCCGGTGCCGAGCACGATGCCGCCGTGCTGGATCCGCCCCTCGCCATCGAGGAGCTTCGCGCCGACCGCGCCGATCTCCGGGCGCAAAGCCTCCCGGGCCATCCGGGCCAGCCAGTCGGGCCGGAACGCCTCGACGTCGTTGTTGACGAAGACCAGCAGCGCCCCGCGGGCGCGGGCGGCGGCGGCGTTGTTCATGGCGGCGAAATTGAACGGCCCGGGACAGGGCACGACGCCCCCCCTCCCCTCTCGCTCCAGGGTCTTGAGGAAGGCCAGCGTCTCCGGCTCACGGCTGTCGTTATCGCAGACCAGGATCTCGAGGTTCGGCCAATCGGTGCTGGCGGCGAGGCTGTCGAGACAGGGGCGGAGCAGGTCGAGGCGATCGCGGGTCGGCACGATCACGCTCACCAGCGGCCGCGGATCGGGCAACGGGTGCTCGACCTGCAGCAAGCCGCCCTCGCCCGCCATGATGCGGCTTCCAGCCCGGCCTGTCCGGTCGAGATGGCGGCGCAAGGCGTCGCGATGGCGGTTGCGCCCCCCCTCCCCTGCCGACGACACAGGGTCGACCGGATCGCCACGCCGGATCGTCAGGATCTCGGGGAGGTGGCCGATCGCGTGGGCGCCGTGGCGCTCGGCGATCTGGAACGCGGCGTCGGCGGGGCCGCTCGGCTGGGTTTCCAGAGCCAGGGCTCCCGGCCGGCAGGCCAGCAGGGGCGCGAGGTAATCGACCGCCGCCAGCAGCTCGGGATCGAAGGCCGGCGGCAGCAAGGGCCGGACCGGACCGCGCGGATGGTCCTGGATCAGCGCGTCGCCGTAGATGGCCTGAAGTTCGGGATCGGCCGCGAAGGCGTCGGCGATGCGGGCGGCCGCGCCGGCGACGAGAAGACCGTCACCGAACAGCCGGAAGCCGTCGCCCGGCCGGGCCGGCGCGGTCGGGAATCGGTCGAGGATTTTTGGCGGCAGAGCGAGCCGGTGGTCGATGCCGATCAGGGCCGCCAGCTTCTGGCGAGATCGGAGGCGTTTCCCCTGGAGCCGCGCCGCCAGGATCTCGACCGTCGCCCGGGGTCGGCCCAGCAGCGCACGCAGCACGCCCGGCAGCGCGTGCCGGGGGCGATGCGGGATCCCAAGTTGCAGCATCTGCGCGAGGCCCGCCACAGGCTCCGTCATCGGCGTCGCGTCATTCGAGATCCTCGCCGAAGGTCGTGAGCGACAGGGCGGGATGGTAGTACGGATCGTGGCGGATCACATCGCGCCAGCGCTCGGAGAACCGGGCGGCCTCTTGCTCGAAGCGGGCGCGCTTGGCGCCGACCGAGGGGCCCCGGCTGACGGATTCGAGATGGGCCAGCGTCGCGGTGGGAGTCCAGACCGTTTTCCAGCCGGTCGCGCCCAGGCGCAGGCAGAAATCGACGTCGTTGAAATCCACCGGGAAGGCCTCGGCATCGAAGCCGCCGACCGCGAGATACTTGTCCCGGGCGACGGCGAGGCAGGCGGCGGTCACGGCCGAGACCTCGTGGGCCACGCGCAGGCGGCCGAGATGGCCGGGCGTGTCACCGGGGCGGCGGCGCAGGATATGGCCAGCCCGTCCGCCGAGGCCGACCACGACCCCGGCATGCTGCAGGGTGCCGTTCGCGTAGAGGAGCTTTGCGCCCACCGCGCCGACCTCCGGCCGGCTTGCCTGGCGGACCATGGCGTCGAGCCAGGCGGGCTCCAGCACCGCCACGTCGTTGTTGAGCAGCACCACCACCGTGCCCGTGGCCGCGGCGACGCCGTCATTGACCATCGCGGCGAAGTTGAACGGACGCGGATCGATCAGGATGCGGACCCGCGGGTCCCGGCGCAGCGCTTCGTAATGCGCCAGCACGGCCGGATCGGTGGAGCCGTTATCGACGATGATTAGCTCGAGATCCGGGTAGTCAGTCTCGTGCAGCACGCCCCGGCAGACCCGCGTGATCAGGTCGAGGCGGTCCCGCGACGGGATCACGATGCTGGCCTTCGGGGCGGGATGCGGCAGCGTCCAGTCCAACTGGACGGCGCCGTTGCGGAGCGTCGCCCCGATCGGGGCCGCCGAAGCCTTGAGGCGCGCGTCGAGCGCCTGCGCCCGGGCTGGTGGGTCGAGACAGTCGCCGGTGGTGCGGGCGAGGACGCGCGCGACATGGGCGCCGCGTGCACCGGCCAAAATCGCGGCGGTCTCGATCGCCAGGATCGCCTCGGCCATCGGCCCGACCGGCTCGGCAGGCAGCCGCGCGAGCAGGGCACGGGAGAACAGCGCGGCGCGGCCGACATAGCCGGTCGCCAGCGCGAGATCCGGGCTCCAGTCCGGCTTGAGCCGGGGCCGGTCGTCTGGGCCGAGCGCGTCGCCATAGACCAGATCCGCCTCCGCCAGGGCTGGGGCCAGCAACGCCAGCGCGTCGGGAGCCGGAATGTCGCCGGCCCGGAGCAGGCACAGGGCGTGGGCCTCGGCGATCAGCGCGGCGGGAGGCGCCTGACCATCCCAGCGCCGGTGCTCGGCACGGCGATCCGGCAATGCGGGGAGCGCATCGGCCCAGGCGACCGCGATGGTCCGGGCAGAATGGCCCTGCGCGTCGAGGGCATCGAGCGTCGCGGCGAGCAGGGCTTCCTCGCCGGATCGGGCGAGGACGAGGCAGCGGATCCGCAGATCGCTCGGGACGATCCGGATCGGGCGATTCCGCGATGCCGCCCAGGATCGGTAGTGGCGCAGGGGCGTCACCGCGCAGGCGCCGCGCAGGGTATCGCGGTAGCGCCGCTCGGATCCGCGGGCGCGTTCGTAGAGAGCCGCGACGCAGCGCCAGGGCCGGCGCAGCAGGCATTGGACCAGCACCGAAACCTCCCGCCGGGCCCCAACCCGCTCCAGCACGAAGCCGGGGCCGGCCGACAGGCGGATCTCCCGGGCATCCGGGGGGATCAGGCCGAGCCAGTGGGCGGACCCGTGGGACGCGCCCGGGAGGATGAAATCCTGCGGGGTGCCGTCGGCTCCGCGCAGGATCCGCAGGATCGGCCGGCGCGGCGGCACATGGGGATCGCCGGCATAGCTCAGCACGAGCCAGCCGACCGGGTGGTCGGGCAGGACGAGGCGGCGATCGAAAACGGGATCGTCGGTCGGCTCGAGGCGGAACCGCGTCGCGCGGCCGAGCCAGGCTGCGTGTCCGGCTGTTCCCGTCAGCGGAGTCGGATCGACGAGACGCGCCGCGGTATCACTGGGCAGCGTCGCCTCCGCTGGCGGGCTCAGCGGCCACCGCCGGCTTCCTGCGCCGCGCCTTCTGGGCGGCCTTCCCGCCGGCGCCCTTGCCGCTGCCGACACCGACGGTGATGTCATAATCCTCGGCGACAGCCGCGGGCACCGTCAGCGCCTCGGCGACGATGGTGGTGAAGCCCTGCGCTTCCCCGGGGGCGACCACCACGGTGGAATGCTCGACACGGCTCGCGACCACCTTGCCCTCGTGGAGGATCTGGATCGTCACCGGCACATCGAACCGGCCGGGGGCGCCCTTCGGCCCGAGCAGGACATTCGCCTCGACACCGACCTTCACGGTCACCGAACCGTCCTGGCGGCGGGCGCATTCCCGGGCCAGCCGGCCGACCGAGAACTGGGTGCGCACGGCGCTCCCGGCGAGGACGCGGTACGCCGCGCCGTTCTCGGCCACCTCGACCGGCGGGCAATAGGGCGGATCGAGGCTCTGGTTCTGCGACGGCGGCACCGTCGTGCCGCCAAACTTGAACAGGTTGGAGAGGACGTTGCCCTCCTCCGCGCGCGCCGGCCCGGCCGACAGCGACCCGGCGAGGATCAGGCCACACAGGCCCCGGACCAAGTCACGACCTCCGATCATCGCACGGCTCCCGAGCGGCATCGTCATTTCAAGCTGTCGAACCCGGCCGCGAAGCCTTTCATCGAGAGCGGAATGCCGACGCCCTCCTCGGGTGTCTGGAACACGATGAAGGTCGCCTGCGTGCCGCCCTTGAACTGGCGGATCAAACCGTCATCCATCACCACCTCGGCCACGCAACCGGTGGTGAGGCAGCGCACGAAGCCGGCCCGGCCGACATCGGTCTGGTCGATCTTCAGGCCGAGGCCGGAGGGGAGGAGCACGCCCAGCGGCGCCACCACGCGCAGCAGATAGCCGCGGTTGTCGGCGGTCTTCAGGACGATCACCACGAGGGTGAGGTTTGGGCGGTCCTCCGCGGCCAAGTACTGCACCAGCGCGCATTGCTCGGCCTTGGCGCCGGCCGGCGTCTCGCAGCGCAGCTGCCAGTCGTCGAAGGTCTTGCGCACCATGCCTTGGGCGGCAGCCGGCCCCGCTGAGGCGAGCCCCAGTGCGGTGAGGGCGAGGGACACCGGCAGCGCGACGCGCCGGACCACGCGCCGAAAACGATCGAGCCTCGCGTGAAGCGGCACCACCGAACCCTTCGGAACGCCACCGCCGAGGACCGGCAGGGCCGTAAAATCGGGGGTGTTCCGACCATGGCCGGCCCTGCGCTGTCAAGCGATGCCGGCTCCGGTGTTGCGCCTGGACGCTACCCGGGGGTTGCAGAACGGCCTAAATGAAGGGAGCTTTTCCTCCAGCGCAGGATCCCGAAGCTGTGATGCGCCTGTCCGCCCTCTCGGCCGCCTGCTTGATGGCCACCCTCGCGCAGGCCGGGGCGCAGTCGCTTCCGGTCGGCGAGACCACGTATGTGGAACACTCCCTCAACCACTCCGATACGCTGATCGTCGAGCACCCGCCGGTGGCCGTGAATCCGTATGGCGGACGCAACGGCCAGGCTGCGATCGCCGGCTATTGCCGGGAGGGCGGTCTCGTCCGCCGCCGTGACGCCTTCGGAAATCCGGTGATCATCCGCCAGCGCGAGGTCTGCGACAGCGTGGCCCCCCGCACGTTGGAGCCCGGCCAAGTCGATCCCCGGCCGGTCTGGCCGGGCGAGGCCGTGACGCGCCAGAAGGTGTTGCGCGCCAAGGGTTGAGCGGGACGGGCCGAACCCTGCCCGGTCAGCCGTAGCGGTGCAGGCTGGTGCCGTTGCGCTTCAGCCACGCCTCGGCCACGTCGACATGCGGGCAGAGACCGTGCAGCAGCGCCCAGTACCGGGCCGAGTGGTTCATCTCGCGCAGATGCGCCATCTCGTGGGCGACGAGGTAATCGAGCACCATCGGGGGCGCCAGGATCAGGCGCCATGAGAAATTCAGCTCGCCCCGCGCCGTGCAGGAGCCCCACCGGCTGCGGGTATCCCGCAGGGTGATGCGCAAAGGCCGCTGGCCCAGCAGCGGCGCATAGCGCTCCACAGCCTCCGCGAGATCCCGCCGCGCCTCGCGGGTGAGGTAGTCCCGGATCCGGCGCGGGACATGCGCGGTCTCGCAGGACACCGAGATGACCGGCTTCTCCTGTCCCTCCCCCACCCCGGCCTCCACGCGCACCGCGCCACTGCGCGTGTCGCGCAGATGCACGCGGTGCGGCTCGCCGCGCAGCGGCAGGATCGCGTCGGGCGCGAACAGGATGCGCTCGGGTACGCGGGCCAAGCGCGCCGCGATCCAGCCGGCGTGACTCGCGGCGAAGCGCTGGGCGGTGTTCACCGCGGTGCGGCTCGGCAACGTGATCACGACCTCGCCGGTGGCGGCCGAGACCCGCAGGGTGATCCGGCGCGCAGTGGGGCGACGGCGCAGCGCGATCTGGAGGCTGGCTCCCTCGTGCTGGACCTCAAGGTGGTCGGGATCGGGACGACGCAGCAGCGCGAACGACATGGTCTCGTTCTAGCCGGCCCGGAACCGGCGCTCCAGATCTTGACCGCGGGAATCGTGGCCGTTCCGGCATGCCGGCATCGCGACGCGCGGCCGCGTCAGCCGGCGAGCGCCCGGGCCCAGACCTCGGTCTCGGGCATCACAAGCAGGGCCGCCGCGGCCAGGGCGATCCCGTAGGGGATACCGGTCTTGGCGTCATGAAGATGCAGCGCAAAAGGCAGGCGCGCCACGCGCTGCGGCAGCGGATAGGAGCGGGCCGCCAGGATCGCCAGGGTCAGCGCCCCACCGAAGATCGACGCCACAAGAAGGTAATCGCCCAGCCCGTCGAAGCCGAGCCACAGCGCCGTGGCGGCAGCCAGCTTGGCATCGCCACCGCCGATCACCCCGAAGGCGAACAGCGTGAAGGTGACGGCCAGGACGACGGCTCCGGCGCCGAGGTGAAACCCGATCTCGGACCAGCTCATCGGGCCGGTCACGGCGAGCAGGGTGAATCCCACGACGAGGGCCAACGAGATCCGGTTCGGGATCAGCATCGTCAGCAGGTCGCTCGCCGCCGCGTAAGCCATCAGGAATGGGAACAGCACCAACAGGCCAAAACCCGCCGTGCCGAGGCTTGCAATCGCCGATCCTGCGCCAACCATCTCGGGACCAACCCTATCCATGCTCGACGGGGAAGCGGCTCGGGATCGAGGCCGCTGCCGAGCGGTGGATCCGGCCGGCCGAGACCCCATCGCGGGAGCGATGGAGCCTCGAACCTGCCGCAGATCCTGACCGCTTCGAGAACCCGATCAGTTCAGGTTACCGGCGATCGCGCTGAACTTGGCGGTGAGCGAGGTGCCGACGGTCCGCAGGGCGCCGATGATGACGACGGCGATCAGGGCGGCGATCATGCCGTACTCGATCGCGGTGGCGCCGGACTCGTCCGAGGCGAAGCGCGAGAACAGGGTCTTCATAAGAGGCGATCCTTCGATCAAGAACTGGTAGCGTGGACGTTGTGAGATGACCGACGAAGATTTCTACGTCTCGATCGGCGGCCTTTGCAGAGTGCCGGATACGCCTTGAAATTCGGTTAAATCGCGCCTCGATCAAAGTTCGGCCCCGAACCGCTCTGAGCTTAGTGAAAGATCGGTTTCACCACTGCCGAACATTGGCGCCGCTATCTCATGCTTAGCGGTTCCTTCACCGATCCCGGATTACCGTTGAGGCTTCAGGCGTCGCCACGCGCAGGCGCCAGCTGCTTCCGAGAAACCCGATGCGCCGCACCCTGTCGAATGGGGCCCGAGCCGGCCTCGTCCTCTTGTTGACGGGGACCGCGGTCGCGGCCGCCCAACCCGAGCCGCTGCCCATCGTCACCGTGCTGGTGGACAATGCCAAGGTGATCCGCCTGCCGGAGCGGACCGCAACCGTCATCGTCGGCAACCCGATCATCGCCGAGGTCACACCGCAGAAGAACGGCGTGCTGGTGCTGACGGGCAAGAGCTTCGGCTCGACCAACCTGATCGCGCTCGATACAGGCGGCAGCCTGATCGCCGAAACGATGATCCGGGTCGAGGCATCGCGGGACTCGACCATCACGGTGCAGCGCGGCCTGGATCGGGAATCACTGTCCTGCACGCCGAACTGCCAGCCGGCGGTTCAGCTCGGCGACTCGGCGAACTACTTCGGCACGACCACCGGCCAGGCCGATGCACGCCGCAAGCTCGCCACCGGCGCCGGCGCGGCAGGCCCCCAAGCCGCGGATCACTGAGCCGGGGCCGCCCCATCGACCGCCGGATCGGGACCGCGACATCGGGCTGATCCTGGGGCAGGATCCATCTCTGGCTCGAACGGACGAATCCCGCCCGGCCCGCCGTCAGGGAGGTTCCTCGCCGATGCCTGCCGTCACGCACAATCCGCCGCCGCCCGCCATCGATCCCGACGTGCTCGCCGCATTCGAGGACGTTTCTACCGCGACGATCAGCGATTGCCTCGACCGGATGCCGGTCCTGCTCGGCCTGCGCGCTTTCCACCGACGCGGCCGGCTGCTCGGCACGGCTTTCACGGTGCGGGTGCGGGCCGGCGACAACCTCGCGATCCACCAGGCCTTGGAGCAGGTCCGTCGCGGAGATGTGATCGTGGTCGATGGCGGCGGCGACACCAGCCGGGCGCTGGTCGGCGACATCATGAAGGCGATCGCCGAGAGCCGGGGCGTGGCCGGCTTCGTGATCGACGGGGCCGTGCGCGATACCGACGCCTTCGCCGCGTCGGACTTCCCCTGCTACGGCCGGGCTGCGACGCCCCGTGGACCGTTCAAGACCGGGCCCGGCGCGATCAATGTGCCGGTCAGCATCGGCGGCTGGACGGTGAACCCAGGCGACGTCGTGGTGGGCGACGCCGATGGCGTGGTGACGTTCCCGCCCGCACTCGCGTCGCGCTTGATCGAAGCCGTGCGCGCGCAGGCGGCCCGGGAGGCCGAGGTGCTGGCGCTGATCCGGGCCGGCCAATACGACGGCCGCTACGCCCGAGAGGCGAAGGGCTGAGGATCCAGCGGGACGCCTTGCGGATCGGGCGCCGCCCGTGGACGATGCCGCATGGACTCCCAGACCCTCACCTACGCCATCGGCGACATTCACGGTTGCGCCGACCTGCTCGACAGCCTGCTGGAGCGGATCGCCGTCCATGCCGGGGACCGCACCCACCGGCTGGTGTTCCTGGGCGATTATATCGACCGCGGCCCCGACAGCGCGGCGGTGCTGCGAACCCTCAGCCGCCTGCACTGGGCCGAGCCCGAGCGCGTCACCTGCCTGATGGGCAATCACGAGCGCATGCTGCTCGACGCGCTGCTGACGCCGGACGCCGCGCGGCACTGGCTCTATCATGGCGGCGAGGAGACCCTCGACTCGTTCGGCGCGCGGGATCTCGGCGGCCTGCCGCGCGACACCCTCGACTGGATCGAGGCGCTGCCGACCCTGCACGAGGACGCGGCCCGCTGGTACGTCCATGCCGGCCTTCCGCCCGGCACGGCGGCGCCGGATTCGGATGTGCACGACCGGCTGTGGATCCGTGAACCGTTCCTGGACGGGGATCACGATTTCGGCCGGCACGTGGTCCACGGCCACACGCCCCAGCGCGACGGCCGCCCGGAGGTCCGCCGGTTCCGGACCAACCTCGACACCGCCGCGGTCTATGGCGGCGCGCTCACCGCCGGGGTCTTCTCCGACGCGCAGGGGCCGGCGCTGGAGTTTTTACAGGTCGGACCAAGAGCTAGGGCATCGTCCCGGTAGGTGAGACGGCTTGCACAACAGGACGATGCGCTAGACGCGGCGCATTGGAACGAGAGCGCCCAGGATCCCGGCGAGCCAGCCCCCCATCAGGGCGAAACCACCGATGGGCGCGGCCATCGGGAAGAGCGGGTGCTGCAACCAGGCTCGCACCGACAGGTCGCCGCAGAACAGGATCAGGCCGAGGACGAGGAGGCCAGACGCCAGCCGCATCAGGCCCGGTCGGGCCAGGCCGGCGGCGGCGAACCCTGCAAGGGCCAGGATCGCGGGAGCGTGGAACAGGAGAAATTGCGCCGCGGTCTTGAGCGAATCCGCCCCGGGAATGTGCGCCGCCGCGGCGCTGAGCGCGACGCCGAGCAGCCCGGCGAGGCAGGCGAGCGCCACCAGCGCGCGGTCGATCCCAAAAAACCTCACGCTCCGCGCTCGACCAGAAGCTTGGCGACAGCCGCGCGCAGCTCGGGCACGCCGAGATCGTCCCGGCTGGAGGTGAGGATCACCTGCGGGAAGGCCGCCGGCCGCTTGGCCAGCCCCGCCTGGATGCCGGCGATTCGGCTCGCGACCTCGCCCTTCTTCAGGGAGTCGGCTTTGGTGAGCACCACCTGATAGCTCACCGCGGCCTTGTCGAGGCCGTCGAGCACGTCAGTGTCGATCGACTTGAAGCCGTGGCGGGCGTCGATCAGCATGAAAACCCGGGCGAGGTTGGCCCGGCCTTTCAGGTAGGCATGGATCAGGTTGGTCCAGGCCTCGACCTTGGCCTTCTCCACCGCCGCGTAACCGTAGCCCGGCATGTCGACCAGCGACAGGCGGTCACCGATCCGGAAGAAGTTGAGCTGCTGGGTCCGCCCCGGCGTGTGCGACGTGCGCGCCAGCGTGTTGCGGCCGGTGAGCGCGTTGATCAGGCTCGACTTGCCGACATTCGAGCGCCCCGCGAAGGCGATCTCCACGCCCTCCATGGGCGGAATCCGGTCGAGCACCTGGGCAGCCGCGTAGAAGTCGGCGGCGCCGGCAAACAAAAGGCGGCCGGCCTCCAGGAGGTCGGCCGCGTCGTCGTTGGTCTCGGTCACGGCTTTCCTTACCCCCCCTCGGTCAACCCTTGGTGGTGGCTGCTGCCTTGGTGCCGCCGCGCCGGAACGTGGTCCGCAGGTTGTCCCACAGTTCCACCTTTACGCCGTTGCGACGCATGATGACGTATTGCTGGATCACCGACAGGGTGTTGTTCCAGGCCCAGTAGATCACCAGGCCCGCCGGGAACGAGCCCAGCATGAAGGTGAACACGATCGGCATGAAGGTGAAGATCTGCGCCTGGACTGGGTCCGGCGGCGCGGGGTTCATCTTCATCTGCACGAACATGGTCACGCCCATGATCAGCGGCCAGACGCCGAGATGAACGAAGTCCGGCGCAGGGAACGGCAGAAGGCCGAACAGGTTCACGATGCTCGTCGGATCCGGCGCGGCGAGATCGTGGATCCAGCCGAAGAACGGCGCATGCCGCATCTCGATGGTGATGAACAGGACCTTGTAGAGCGCGAAGAAGACCGGGATCTGGATCAGTACCGGCCAGCAGCCGGCGACCGGATTGATCTTCTCCTTCTTGTACAGCTCCATCGTGGCCTGCTGCTGCTTCATGCGGTCGTCCTTGTACCGCTCCCGGATGGCGGCCATCTCGGGCTGCACGGCCTTCATCTTGGCCATCGAGACGTAGGAGCGGTTGGCGATCGGCAGGAACAGCAGCTTCAGGCAGAAGGTCACCACCAGGATCGAGACGCCGAAATTGCCAAACAAGTGGAAGAAGAAGTCCAGCGCCCGGAACATCGGCTTGGTGATGAAGAAGAACCAGCCCCAATCGATCATCAGATCGAAGTGCTTGATGCCGAGGTCCTTCTCGTAGTTGTTGATCAGGTTCACTTCCTTGGCGCCGGCGAACAGCCGCTGGGTCGTGGTCGCCGAGCCACCTGCGGCCAGGTTCACGGCGTCACCGCGGACGCTCGCCTGGTAGACGTTGGTGGCGCCGTCGGTGCGGTCGGTGAAGGCGCCGGTATAGGGCGCATCCTGGTCGGCGGGCATCACGGCCGCCGCCCAATACTTGTCGGTGATACCGACGAAGCCGCCGGTCACGCCGTTCCAGGCCTTGCCCTTGGTGCTGGCGCCGCCATAGGCGCCCTCCTTGGCGAGCTTGTCGTAGGTGAATTCCTGCAGGCCCTCGTTGCCGAGATAGCCGATCATGCCCTCGTGCAGGACGTAGTAGCCCTGGGTGTGTGGCTTACCCCAGCGGGAGACGAGGCTGTACGGGTAGAGCGTGACCGCGCCCGAGCCCTTGTTCTCGACCTCCTCGCGGACCGTGAACATGTACTTGTCGTCGACCGCGATGATGCGCTTGAAGACGAGGCCGGCGCCGTTGTCCCAGGTCAGGGTCACGGGCATGCCAGGGGAGAGGGTCTTGCCGTCGCTGGTCCAGAGGGTCTCGCTGCCGGGCAGCGGTCCGGCATTGGCACCGACCCAGCCGAACTCGGCGTAGTACGGCGTCTCGCTGCCGGCCGGGGAGAACAGCACGATCTCCGGGCTCTTCGGGTCCACCGTCTCGTGGTAGTTCTTGAGCGACACGTCGTCGACGCGGCCGCCCTTCAAGGCGATCGAGCCGCTGAGCGCCGGGGTCTCGATGCGGATGCGCGGCGAGCGGGTGAGCGCCGCCTCACGCGAGACCGGGCCGCCCTGGCCGGGAACCGTGCCGGGCACCGGGGCTGCCGGCCCGCCCTCCTTGGGCGAGGGCGACGGAACGCCGTCCGGGGTCACGCCCGGCGGTTGCTGCTGCTGTTGCGCGGCCTTGTTCTGCGCCTCGATCAGGCGTTGCTGCTCCACCCGGGGACCGGCCACGAAGTACTGCCACCCGAGCAGCACCAGCAGCGACAGGCCGATGGCCACGAACATGTTCGTCTTGTCATTGCCCATCGGGGACACCGCCGCACGCGTTCGGAGTGGCAACAGGAGCGGCGCCGGCCCTATCGGGCTGGCGCGCTTCCGTGACTTGGAGACCTCTGGCAGCGCCCCGCTTCGGATCGCAATCCGTGTCGCCGGAGACCGCAGGCTGTGCGGGATTATGGCCCGCATCGCGCTGAAGAGGTGTGGATTTGGACGGCCGGCCGCCAGACTTGCTGCCGGATTTGCCGCCGAGGCGATGGCCAGGCGGCCGCGGTGCTGCCGGGCGCGTCACCGTCGGGATGGCGCGGCGCAGATCCTCGGCCAGGGCCTCGAAGGGCGCGTTCAGGGCCGGGCGCCGGGCGATCAGCACAATATCAGCGGGTAGGCTGGCCAGCTCGCCTGGGAGATCGGACGCGACCAGGCTCACGGCCGCGCGCAGGCGCCGCCGGATGCGGTTGCGCTCGACCGCGTGGCCGACGCGCTTGGTGATGGTGAAACCGAGCCGAAGCCCCTCTGCGGCCTGCGGATCCCGCAGGCGGCCCTGGGCAGTCATGCGCTCGGTATGGAAGCGGCGGCCTTCGGCTGTCGCCAGAAAGTCAGGCCGCCTCTTCAGCCGCTCGATCGTCGCCATCGATAGTTCGATCCCGGCCGATCTCATTGTGTGTGCCGCATGACGCGTTCGGAAAACCGGGTTCCACGTTTCCGCATCATGCTCACGCCTCGCAGGGCGGCTGCCTGAGCAGGGCCGCGCCGGCGAGGATCTGCCGGATCAGGCCGACAGCTTCTTGCGGCCGTGGGCGCGACGGCGCGCGATCACCTTGCGACCACCGGCGGTGGCCATGCGCGCACGGAAACCGTGGCGACGCTTACGGACGAGCCTGCTCGGCTGATAAGTTCTCTTCATGGCACAGAGCCTTCAAAGGTCGTGGCGCGCTCGCGGGCGGCTGATGCCGCACCCGACCTTCACGCGTCCTGGTTGTCTGCAAACACGAAGGGCGCCCAGGCGGGGCGCCACGTCGCGAGTGGCGGGCTTATGGCGGATGGGTCCCGCGAAGTCAACATTTCGCGGCCCCTCAATGACCCTCGAACTGCATCAACGCGCGGACCTCGACGCCCATGTCGCGCAGGCGCTGCGCCCCGCCGATCTCCGGCAGGTCGATGACGAAGCAGGCCGCCACGATCTCGGCGCCGATCTTCTGAAGCAGGTTGACCGCGGCGGTGGCGGTGCCGCCCGTGGCGATCAGGTCGTCGACCAGCAGGACCTTGTCGCCGGGCTTCACGGCGTCGACGTGGATCTCGATCTCGTCGGTGCCGTATTCGAGCGCGTAGGCCATCGAGACGGTCGTGTGGGGCAGCTTGCCCTTCTTGCGGATCGGCACGAACCCGCAGGACAGCTGGTGCGCGATCGCCCCGCCCAGGATGAAGCCCCGCGCCTCGATGCCGGCCACCTGATCGATTCGCCCCCCGGCATAGGGATGGACCAGCGCATCCACCGCCCGCCGGAAGGCGCGCGGGTCGCTGAGCAGCGTGGTGATATCGCGGAAGATGATGCCGGGCTTCGGGTAGTCGGGAATCGAGCGGATCGATTCCTTCAGCGCGACGTGGCGGCGGGCTTCCATGGGTTCGGGCCTTCCGTGGGGGACGGCGCGCTTAAAGCAGAAGCCCCGTCCCCTGACCAGTTTCGAAGCGCTTGGAGCGACTCAGGCCGCCTGGACCTTCTTGAGGAGGGCGAGCAGCTCCCGGTGCAGCACCTCGTTGCCCGAGGCCACCGAGCGGGCGGCCAGCGGCTCGGCCGCACCGTCTGCCGACGTAACGTAGCCGCCGGCCTCGCGCACCAGGATCACGCCCGCGGCGAAATCGTAGGTCTGGAGATCGCGTTCCCAGTAGCCGTCGAGGCGCCCGCAGGCGACATAGGCTAGATCGAGGGCCGCCGAGCCCATCCGCCGCGTGCCGCCGGCCACCGCCATCACGGCGCCGAGCTCGCGCAGCAGGCGCGGATGGCTGCCGCGGCCGAGATAGGGCGTGCCGTAGCCCATGAGCGCGTCGGCCATGTCCTGTCGGCCGGAAACCCGCAGGCGACGGTTGTTGAGATAGGCGCCCTTGCCGCGCTCGGCGACGAACAGCTCATCCTTGATCGGGTCGAAGATGACGCCGGCCACGATCTGGCCCTCGCGCTCGAGCCCGACCGAAATCGCGAAATGCGGCACGCCGTGCAGGAAATTCGAGGTGCCGTCGAGCGGGTCGACGTGCCAGGTGTGGCTCTTGTCGGTCCCCTCGATGATCCCGTTCTCCTCCAGCACCAGGCTGTAGCCGGGGCGCGCCTTCATGAGGGCGTCACGCAGGGTCTCCTCGGCCTTCCGGTCCGCTGCGGAGACGAAATCGCCCGGGCCCTTCCGCGAGACCTGGAGGTTCTCGACCTCGCCGAAATCACGGCGCAGGCCGCGGGCAGCCTTGCGCACGGCATCGACCATCACGGTCATGAGCGGGGAGGAGATCATTGGTCCGGGACTTTTCGGGGATGGAGGTTGGCGCCGTGGTTACAGGTCGGCACCGGAAAAGACGAGCCTGCCGGGGGGATGGCGGGGATTGGAGATCCTGGAACGCCCCCTTGCGCAGAAGGCCGATCGAAAACCACACCCGTCATCCCTTCCTCCTTTACGAGGGGAAGGTGAGCCAGCCGTCAGGCCAAGTCCGAAGAAAGAAGCCAGGGTTTAGATCAAGGGGTGGAGCAGCCGTGCGGACGGCAGCATAAAGCCGCGCCGCCGCTTCTCTATCCCGACCCGCTTGGCGGGCCGCCCTGCCTCACAGAGGAGGCCAGGAGAGGCGCGTGGTTCCAACCGCAGAGGGCGACCGCGAAACCCCTATTCCGCCGCCTCGACGAACACCGTGCCGGCCCGCGGCAGGTCCAGGGTCTCCCAGGTCTCCGCCAGGGCAGCGGAGAGGCGGGCGATATGAGCCGCGTCGTGGAACGGCGAGGGCGTGATCCGCAGGCGCTCGGTACCACGCGGAACTGTCGGGTAGTTGATCGGCTGGATGTAGATGGCGTGGCGCTCGAGCAGGTGGTCAGCCGCGGCTTTGCACAGCTCCGCGTCGCCGACCATCACGGGAACGATGTGGGTCTCGGTTTCCAGCACCGGCAGGCCGGCCTCGGTGAGCGCCGCCTTGGTGGCAGCGGCCTGGGCTTGGTGCGCCTCGCGCTCGGCGTTCGAGCGCTTCAGGTAGCGCACCGAGGCCCGGGCGGCCGCGGCCACCGCCGGCGGCAGGGCGGTCGTGAAGATGAAGCCCGGGGCGAAGCTGCGCACCGCGTCGCAGATCGCCGCCGAGGCGGTGATGTAGCCCCCAACGCAGCCGAACCCCTTGGCGAGGGTGCCCTCGATCACGTCGACCCGATGCATCACGCCGTCGCGCTCGGCGATGCCGCCGCCGCGTGGGCCGTAGAGGCCGACCGCATGGACCTCGTCGAGATAGGTCATGGCCCCGTAGGCGTCGGCGAGGTCACAGATCTTGCCGATCGGCGCGACGTCGCCATCCATCGAGTAGACAGACTCGAACACGATCAGCTTCGGCCGGTCGCCGGCCGCGCGGAGCAGTTCCTCCAGGTGCTGGAGGTCGTTGTGACGAAAGATCTTCTTGTCACAGCCGGAATGGCGGACGCCCTCGATCATCGAGTTGTGGTTGAAGGCGTCGGACAGGATCAGACAATTCGGGATCAGCTTGGCGATCGTCGAGATGCCGGCCTGGTTCGAGACGTAGCCCGAGGTGAAGACAAGCCCGGCCTCCTTGCCGTGCAGGTCGGCGAGTTCGCGCTCCAGATCGACCAGCGGCGAGTTGTTGCCGGCGATGTTGCGTGTGCCACCCGCTCCGACGCCGCAGCGCGCGGCAGTGTCGGTCATCGCGGACACCACTTCCTTGTGCTGGCCCATGCCGAGATAATCGTTGGAGCACCACACGGTGATCTCGGTGGTCTTGCCGTCGGGCTTACGCCACTTGGCGGTGGGGAACCGGCCGGAGATGCGCTCGATATCGGCGAAGACGCGGTAGCGGCGCTCGCCATGAAGCTGGTCCAGGGCGCCCCGGAAGTACCGCTCATAGCCAGATCCGGCGCGCGTCGAGCCCGCTTGGGCGAGCACCGTGCTGGGCATCCGGGTGACGGTCATCGAGCGTCCTTCGCGTGTTCGGCCGTGCGGGCGGTACCATCGCGGCACCCAAGTCCCGCGATCGAGGTACGGCCTCGGTCCAGTCCTTCGCGTGAGAGGCGCAAGATACGCGCGGATCTGGAACTGGTTCAAGGTAAGGTTCCGACATCTCTGCCCTGCGCCCGTTGAGAGGCGGCGACGAACTCGCTAGCCTCGTGGACGCTGCCAACCCATCCGAACACGGCGCGAGATCCTTGAGCACCTGCCTGTCTTCCTGCCGAATGGCCTGCCCTGACGCCGAGGGGGACATCTCAAGCCTGCGGCGACGAAGGGTCGCGCGATGAGCGAGAGCAAAGACGTGCGTGCCGAGCGCCTGAAGGTGGCGCTCCGGGAGAATCTGCGCCGTCGCAAGGCGCAAGGCCGCGGACGTGCGGAGACCGGATCGGCGCCGGAGGCGAACGGATCGGATCCGCATGCACCTGATTCCCGCGGTCCAGATTCCGACAAATCCGGTCTATAGGAGACGGCCAAGCCTGGGCGCCGCGGCGTCCACCAGGAGAACGGCCGGCCGCGCGCCAGGGAGGTGCGCCGCCTGAGGACATATGATGGACCGCATTCACATCACCGGCGGCGCGCCCCTCAACGGCGTGATCCCGATCTCGGGCGCCAAGAACGCGGCGCTGCCGCTGATGATCGCGAGCCTGCTCACCGGCGAGACGCTGGAGCTGATCAACGTCCCCCGGCTGGCCGACATCTCCGCCCTGACCCGGATCCTCGGCAATCACGGTGTCGACCACATGGTCGTCGGCAAGCGCCCCGGGCAGACCACCGAGACCGGCCAGACGATCCGGCTGACCGCCTCGAACGTCATCGACACCACCGCCCCCTACGACTTGGTCTCGACCATGCGGGCGAGCTTCTGGGTGGTGGCGCCGCTCCTCGCCCGGTTCGGCAAGGCCAAGGTCTCGCTGCCGGGCGGCTGCGCCATCGGGACCCGGCCGGTGGACCTACTGATCATGGCCTTGGAGCGGCTCGGGGCCGAGATCGAGATCGACGCCGGCTACGTGGTCGCCAAGACCAAGAACGGCCTGCGCGGGGCCGAAATCAATTTCCCCAAGGTCACAGTCGGTGGCACGCATGTCGCCCTGATGGCGGCGGCGCTCGCCTACGGTACCACGGTGATCGAGAACGCCGCCCGGGAGCCCGAGGTGGTCGACCTCGCCGAATGCCTGAATAAGATGGGCGCCAAGATTCGTGGCGCCGGCACGCCCCGGATCGAGATCGAGGGCGTCGCCCGGCTGAACGGTGCGCGCCACGAGGTCCTTCCCGACCGGATCGAGACCGGCACCTATGCCATGGCGGTGGCCATGACCGGCGGTGACGTGATCCTCAAGGACACTCGGGCCGAGTTGCTGCATTCGGCGCTCGACGTTCTGTCGACTACGGGCGTCGAGATCAGTCAGGTCGAGGGCGGCATTCGCGTGCGCCGCAACGGTGCCGGCATCGCGGCGGTGGACGTGACCACCGACCCGTTCCCGGGCTTCCCGACCGACCTTCAAGCGCAGTTCATGGCGCTGATGACGCTCGCCAAGGGCCAGTCGCATATCCGCGAGACGATCTTCGAGAACCGGTTCATGCACGTGCAGGAGTTGGCCCGTCTCGGCGCGAAGATCCGGCTCGAGGGTGACCTTGCCATCGTCGAGGGCGTCGAGCGGCTCAAGGGCGCCCCCGTGATGGCGACCGACCTGCGCGCCTCGGTCTCCCTGGTGATCGCCGGCCTCGCCGCCGAGGGCGAGACCCAGATCAACCGGGTCTACCACCTCGACCGCGGCTTCGAGGCGCTGGAAGCGAAGCTCGGCCGCTGCGGCGCGCAGATCGAGCGGGTGCGGGCCTAGAGGCCTCAGCCGCCGATCTGCCCGCGCTTATAGCCGAAGCCCGGTACTCCGCAGCCGTAGGGCGCGTTGTATGCGGCGGGAGGCGTCGGGCAATCGCCCCGGGCGGTGACGCACAGGCTGCCGCTGCGCCAGCGCCGGTCGAAGCGGGGCCGATCGTCATCGTCGTCCAGGGGCGGCGGAGGCGGCCGCCGACGCGGGCGGTCGTAATCGTCATAGGGCGGGGGCGGAGGCCGGCGGGGCCAATCGTCGTCCGGCGGCGGCGGTGGGGGCGGCGGTCGGCGCCGACGGTCGTACTCGTAGCGGTCCGGCCCGGGGCGGCCATAGATGTAGACGTCTGCGTCCGGGCCGACCTGCGCGCGCACAGGAGCGACAATCAGGGGCGCCAGGGTCAGAGCGGCCAAAGCCGCCAGCGGGATCCGTTTCACCATCATCGTCCTGCCTCGAATCGTCACCTCGGTCGTCCGGCCGGCCTTTCTGATGACGCGCGGTCGGTCTTGGGCTGTTCTCGATCGCGCGGTAGCGACAGGGAGCGGCTCGAGGCCTTGTTTGCGCGCGCTGGCTTGCGCCGGCCCGGTGCCCACTCCGGCGGCGTATGCACGGGCGCCGGCCGGATGAACCGCCGCTGAAGACCGCCATCCCGGCCCCGGCCGTTGCCCGAGCGGGGTCTGGCCGCTACCTACGGCTTGCTGCGAGGCAGCCGCCGTCCCGCTTCGCCCGCGCCCAGCTATCCCCGAGGATCCTTTCATGGAGCTGCTCAAGCTCGCCGCCCTCGATACCGAAGACCTGACCGTGATCTCCGCGCATCTCCAGGATGCGATCCTGCGTCCGGAGGATTTGACCTACCTGGCGGGTGAGCAGCGCTTCCTGATGGTCGTTCGGCGCTTCGACTGGACGCCGGACGTCCCGCCGCGTCGGCGGCTGGCAGGTGTGCACTTCGAGCGCGTCCTGCGCGTGAAGACCCGCGACCTGGCGCCGGGCGACGCGATGCCGATGAGCCTGCTCGCCCTCACCTTCGAGGCGACCGACGCGCCGTCCGGCCATATCGACATGGTCTTCTCCGGCGGCGGCGCGGTGCGCCTGGAGGTCGAGTGCATCGAGGTCCGGATGAAGGATCTCGGCCCGGTCTGGGAGGCGGTCGCCCGCCCGGGCCACGAAATCGACGTGACGACCGCGCCCGGCCCGGCGGCCTGAGACAGACGAAAGACATCCGATGGTCCGGCTCGACAGCCAAGCTCCGAACTTCGCCGCCGATTTCGCGCGACTGCTCACCGCGAAACGCGAGATCGCCGAGGACGTGGACGAGGCGGTCCGCGGCATCATCGCCGACGTCGTCGCCCGGGGCGACGCGGCTCTGGTCGAGTTCACCCGCCGCTTCGACCGGCTCGGCGCGGATTTTTCCGCCGACGCCCTGCGGATCACCGAGGCGGAGATCGACGCGGCCGTAGCGGCCTGCCCGGCGGAAGCCCTGGAGGCCCTGCGCCTCGCTGCCGAGCGGATCGAGGCGTTTCACGCTCAGCAGAAGCCCCACGACCACCGGGCAACTGACGCTCTCGGCGTCACCGCCGGCTGGCGCTGGACGGCCCTGGAATCGGTCGGCCTCTACGTGCCCGGCGGCACAGCAAGCTACCCCTCCTCCGTCCTGATGAACGCGGTGCCGGCCCGGGTGGCGGGGGTGCCGCGGATCGTCATGGTGGTGCCGACGCCAGACAACACCCTCAACCCCCTCGTGCTCGCGGCCGCCCGCCTCTCCGGGGTCCACGAGGTCTACCGGGTCGGGGGCGCCCAGGCGGTGGCGGCGCTGGCCTACGGGACCGCCAGCATCGCGCCGGTCGCCAAGATCGTCGGCCCGGGCAACGCCTGGGTGGCAGCGGCCAAGCGGCGGGTGTTCGGCCAGGTCGGCATCGACATGATCGCCGGCCCCTCCGAGGTGCTGATCCTGGCTGACGGCCACGCCAACCCGGACTGGATCGCCGCCGATCTCCTCGCTCAGGCCGAGCACGACACCGCCGCTCAATCGGTGCTGATCACCGACAGCGCCGAGCTGGCGGAGGCGGCGGAAGCCGCCGTCGAGCGCGCACTGACCACCCTGCCCCGGGCCAAGATCGCCCGGGCGAGCTGGCGCGATTACGGCGCGATCATCCGGGTGCGGGATTTCGACGAGGCGGTGCCGCTGGTCGACCGGCTCGCCCCCGAGCATCTCGAGATCGAGACGCAGGACGCCGAGGCGCTCGCGGCCCGGATCCGCAATGCCGGCGCGATCTTCTTAGGGTCGCACACGCCCGAGGCGATCGGCGACTATGTCGGCGGCCCGAACCATGTCCTGCCCACCGCCCGCTCGGCGCGGTTCTCCTCCGGCCTCGGCGTCCTGGATTTCATGAAGCGGACGACGATCCTCGCCTGCACCCCGGAGAGCTTGCGGGCGCTTGGCCCGGCGGCGATAACGCTCGGCCGGTCGGAGGGTCTGGAGGGTCACGCCCGCTCCGTCGCGATCCGGTTGAACCTGTGAGGTCTTGGGGATGGCCGAAAAGCAACGCGGGCCGAACCGCCTCGCGAAGGTGAGCCTGGACGAGGCGTCCATCGCCCGTGGCAATCCGGATCAGGAACACGAGCGGGCGATCGCGCTGTTCGACATCCTGGAGGACAATTGCTTCACCATCCCGGGCCGGGAGGGGCCCTATGCGCTCATGCTGGGCCTCGTAGAGAACAAGCTGTCCTTCGCGATCAGCACCGTGGAGGGCGAGCCGGTGATGACGCACCTCCTGTCGCTGACGCCGTTCCGGCGGGTGATCCGTGACTACGAAATGATCTGCGAGAGCTACTACAACGCGATCCGCACCGCCTCGCCGTCGCAGATCGAGGCGATCGACATGGGCCGGCGCGGCCTGCACAACGAAGCCTCCGACACGCTCAAGCAGCGCCTCGACGGCAAGGTCGACCTCGACCACGACACGGCGCGCCGCCTGTTCACCCTGATCTTTGCCCTGCACTGGAAAGGCTAGGGCGCCTACCGGCCCCGAGCGGCGATGGCTGAGCCTTTCCCCGAGACCACCCCGAAGAAGCGGCGGGTGCAGTCGGTCCTGTTCATGTGCAACTTCAACGCCGTGCGCTCGGCCGCGGCCGAGGCGATCGCGCGGGCCTATTTCGGCAGGTCGACCTACGTGCAATCAGCTGGCGTTCGCTCGGGCGAGCCCACCGACCCGTTCATGGTCGCGGCGCTCGACGAAATTGGCATCGATGCGACCCGGCACCGACCCCGCACCATCGAGGAGTTGGAGGACTGGGAGGGCCTGAATTTCGATCTGATCATCACGCTCTCGCCGGAGGCCCACCACCGGGCCCTCGACCTCACCCACACGCTCGCAGCCGATGTCGAATACTGGCCGACACCGGACCCGACGCTGCTGCAGGACGCCTCCCGCGAGCAGCGCCTGGATGCCTACCGGGACGTGCGCGACGGGCTCACCAAGCGAATCAAGGCGCGGCTGAAGACGTAGCGGTCATACGCTCCACGCGCGACAGTAGGCAGCCCGGCCGCGCGGTGTGGACATTGACGAAGGCGGTACGTGGATCGTCGAGGGCGCGCAGCAGCGCCGTATCGACCTCCGCGCCGGGGCAGACATGGCCGAGATCGTAGAGGCACAGATCCTCCGCATCGTAGGCCCGCACCGACACAAGACTGTTGGCGCGAATGATCGGGGCGACGACGTTTAGCGCGTCGAAGCTGGGGCAGGGCTGCGCATGCAAAAAAACTGGGCTCGGGGTCCAGTAGATGCCGCGCGGACGCCCGAGATTGTAGGATCCGAGCAGCATCGGCTCCCCCGGTTCGGCGCAGCACAGGCAGCGGCGGCAGGGAAATCCGCCCGTCCCGGTCGCCGTGATCCGCCGGAGTGGATTGTCGAAATCGTCGCGGCCGCTTTGGCGGAAACGCTCCACGACAACGTCGGCGATCGGAACGCAGCGATATCGTGTCATACGGCTCCCCCCTGTCGCAGGCATCCTGCCGCCCCGGCCAAGGGAAAACGTCCCGTTCCTTGCTGTCGATTCTCCTTCGTTGGCGCCGCGGAGAAGGTCACCGCCGACCGCAGCGCTCCAAACACTTCACCCCTTGATGTAACGACTGCCTAACGATAGGCGCCCTGCAAGGTTTAGCGCGTGGCATTCCCTGTTGTACATGCCGCATCAACCACTTTCATTCGGGAAATTCCGATGCTCAATTTACGATTGTTTACAATAATTACTGCGGCCCTAGCCTTTTATTGCGCCCCCGCAGCTGCGCAGTGGAGCCCCGTCGGCGGCCTGTTGAATGTTGCCGTCACCCACGACTGCTCGCAAACCTCAGGAAACATCGCATCTGCCAAGACCGAGGGCCTGTTCCTGTGCCGAGCCCGAGCGGATCTGGTCGATTCGCAGGTCAAGGATGCCAGCCATTTTTACGTCGTTCACGAATACGGTCTTCTGGCGATCCGAACGACATCGGATCGATTGGCGGATTGCTGGGCGGCGCACCAGCTCGCCGATGCCCCCAATGGACGCTACTATCTCAAGCAATGGATCACGCACTGGACGAATTACGGTGTAACTCGCCCGAGTTACGGCACGCCCGCGCAGAGGATCGCCAATGTTCGGTCGTGCTGCGCGTGCGGAATATGAGGCGTCAGATTCCTCTCGAACCCTGATCGCCCAGTCCGGTTACGCCCTTGGCTTACCCACGGCTGCCGACCAGCCAGGCTCGGATGCGGCCGGCGAGAAGCGGGCGGGCGCGGGCAATATCGTCATCGTCGAGGAGCGGAGAACCTGCCAGGGCCGCGAGATAGGCCTCCTCGACGCTTCTGCAGGCTCGGAAGGCGGCATCAGCGGCAAGATCGGGAGCGGTGAGCACGGCCTGAATCCGGAAAGTGCGACTGAGGCAGTCGCGCCAGCGCTCGTGGTGCATCTCGGCTTCGCTGCCCGCATGCGCCGGTGTTGCGACGAGTAGCGTCGCTGCGACTAGCGAGAGGGATGCGAGGGAAGCAGGGGGCATGGATCGGGCACTCGGTCCAGGGACTGGGTGACACCGACAGGGTTAGCGAAGCGTTAAGGCCCGCCTTGGAATGCATCCGGGATTACCCGGGGCAAAGACGCGGCCGTGATCTTCTTGGTCCGGGCGTACTGGCCTGCTCGATTGCAGAAACTGGCAGGGCTGGCGCGATCAGCGGTTGGCAGTGGTGACCGGCGACGTGACGCCGCCGAGCGACACCCAGGCCGTCATGTCCTGGCTCTCGCGCTTGATGAACACGTAGCCGGTCTTGTGCCACGGCACGATCGCGTTCGTCTTGTTGTCGAGGACCATGTCACCGCGATCGGTGATCAGGGTCAGGACCGCGTGGCCCTCGCCCTTCTCGTCGATCACCACGGTCATGCGCATCGCCCGCCGGGGCAGGCCGGCCTCGGCCAGCAGATGGCGCTTGAGCAGCTGGAAATCCTCGCAATCGCCGATGCCGTCCTCGGCCAGATCCCAGCGGTCGGCGACATGGAGATGCTCCATGTCGGTCTTCGGCTCGACCGACTTGTTCACCCGGCGGTTCACTGAGACGATCGTCGCCCAGATTGCCGGCGTCAGGCTGATGCGGGCCGGCTCGCTCCGGTCCACCACGCATTCCGCAGCGTAGGATTGGCAGAACGTCACCCAGGCCGCGATCGGCCGCGCCGCCCCTTGGGGCTCGGCTCCGAACTGGGGAGACGGCAGGCTCGCGAAGGTCTGCGCCTGCACCGCACCGGCCCCGAGCCCGGCGAGGGACAGAGCCGCCCAGGCAAAGCCGGCCAGGACGCGACGGCGGCGGGAAACCCGACGCGGCGCGGAGTTGGCGACCGAACCCTGCACCTTGGAAGCCGCGAACCGCATCGCCGTGACCCAACCGTTAAGCTCTCGTTAACGAAAGCTCTCACGCCGGGGGGCCGGCGGCAATCAGCGGATTAACAAAAGGTTAATGCTGTGCGCAACGCGGATGACGGAGGAATATCCCGGCCTGTGGCGCCGATGCCGCCCAGTACCCCCGTTCCACGCGAAAACGTGAAGATTTCCAACGGTCTTGGGAAGCGATGTTCGCCGTTGAACACCGCCGCCACCCAAAACCAACACCCGTGGGCGGCTGGAGGAACGCTCATGCCGTGCACAACAGATGTGTTCGCGGGAATCGCCCGCGCGGGACTCGTGATTGGAATCCTGGCGGCCGGTCCGGCTTCAGCCGCGAACCCGGCCCCGTCGTCAGCCCCGCAAACGAGCCCCGCCAATCTCAAGAGCGACGGCCCGACCCAGCCGGCCAAGGTGCAGGACGGTCAATACACCGACGCGAACGGCGACCCGACCTATCACGTCACCGACGGCGGCAAGAAGGTCGATTGGTACACCATGTCCGGGTATCTGCGGTACAACGCCAACTGCATCGTCTGTCACGGCCCGGATGGCATGGGTTCGACCTATGCGCCCTCCCTGGTCGATGCGCTCAAGGGCATGGATTACGCCCATTTCGCCGGCATCATCACCGGCGGCAAGAAGGACGTGAACGCCTCGCAGGAGCTGGTCATGCCGGCCTTCGGGGATAACCGGAACGTCATGTGCTACATGCCGGACATCTACACCTACCTACGCGCCCGCTCGGACGGCGCGGTCGGGCGCAACCGGCCAGCCGAGCACGAGCCGAAACCCGCCGCCTTCACGAAGGCGGAGGATGCCTGCATGAAGTGAGGCCCGGCATCGTTCTGCGTGTCCGAGCGCATCGCCGCGGGCGGTGCGACGCCCCGTTGCGCCGCTCGGTTGCGCACGACATACTCTCGGCAAGACTCTGAAGAGCGAGTGCAAAACTCGTCGAGGGGGAGGCGCCAGGGGGTGAAACGTGGCTCGAGGGACGGGAGGACGCCGCAATCTGTGCGGCATCTGGACGGCCTGGACGGAGGCGGCTTCGGCTTCCGACGCGGTCTCCGACATCGCGCGGGCGATCGGCGCCCCGCCCCTGTCCCAGATCGTCGCGTTCTTCTCGGCCAACTATGATCCCGAGATCCTGGCCGGCACCCTGGCGACACAATTCCCCGGCGTTCCGGTCGCCGGCTGCTCGATGTCGGGAGGCATCGCCCCAGCGGGCGGCCTCGATCGCGGCCTCGTGGTCATCGCCTTCCCGGCCGAGCGCTTCCGCATCGTGTCGACGGTGCTCGACGCCATCGACCATCTCGATGTCGAGCGGACCGCCACGGCCGTGCGGGCCCTGCGTCGAACCCTCGATCCAATCGATCCGTGCCGCGAGACCGATGCGCCTTCTGCTGGCCGCCGCTTCGCACTGTCGCTGATCGACGGTCTCGCCAACGCGGAGGAGACCGTCGTCTCAGCCATCGCCTGGGCCCTCGACGGCATCCCGATCGTCGGCGGCTCAGCAGGTGACGACCTGCGCTTTCGGGACGCGGTGCTGCTCCACGGCGGCCGGATCCACCGCAAGGCGGCGGTGCTGGTTCTGGTCGAGACCGATTTTCCGTTCGAGATCTTCAAGAGCGACAATTTCGAGCCGACGCAAACCAAGTTCGTGGTCACCGCCTCGGACAGCGAGCGCCGCACCGTGCACGAGCTGAACGCCGAGCCGGCGGCGCGGGAATACGCCATGGCGATCGGGCTCGACCCCGAGGGCCTATCGCCGATGAGCTTCGCCGCCTCCCCGCTCGCTGTGAAGGTTGGCGGCGAGTATTTTTGCCGCTCGATCCGCCGCATGAATGAGGACGGGTCGCTCAGCTTCTTCTGCGCCATCGACGAGGGTGTGGTGCTGACCCTGGCCGAGCCGCGCGACATCGTCGCCTCCACCCGGGACGAGCTGGCGCGCCTCGACACGATGGTAGGCGGCGTCGACCTCATCATCGGGTTCGAATGCGTCCTGCGCCGGCTCGATGCCGAGAGCCGGCAGGTGGGCCATGGGATCGCCGATCTGTATCGCCGCTACAACGTCGTCGGCTTCGAGACCTTCGGCGAGCAATACAGGGCCATGCACCTCAACCAGACCTTCACGGGCATCGCCATCGGTAAGGGGCCGCCCGTCGGGCCGGGGTCCGGCGACGTGCCGGTCGCGTCATGACCCTGCACCCGAGCGGGCTCGAGACCGACGAATCCCTGCGTCGGCGGATCGAGAAGCTGGAGCGGATCAACGCGGCACTGATGTCCCATGTCGAGCGCAGCATGGACCAGCGCGGCAGCGCCTACTCCCTGTTCCAGACCGCGATCATGCTGGAGGGCCGCGTCCGCACCCGAACCGAGGAGCTGACCGGGCTGATGCACCGCCTGGAGCGCTCCAACGAAGCCCTGGCGGCGGCCAAGGAGGAGGCCGAGACCGCCAATCGCTCCAAGACCCGTTTCCTGGCGGCGGCGAGCCACGACCTGCTGCAGCCGGTCAACGCCGCCCGCCTGTCGATCTCGGCGCTGGACGACCTGCCGCTGCCCACTGAGGCGCGCGCCATCGCGGGTCAGGTGGAGCGCGGCCTGCAGACGATCGAGGATCTGATCAAGACCCTGCTGGACATCTCCAAGCTCGATGCCGGTATTGTCCGGCCGCAGCTCCAGCCGGTTTTCCTGCCCAACCTGCTGGCGGAGCTGGCGGAGAGCTTCAAGCCGTTCGCCGAGCGCAAAGGCCTCAGGCTGGCGGTCCGGTGCCCGGATCTCACGGTCACCAGTGACGTGATGCTGCTTCAGCGCATCATTCAGAACCTGGTCTCGAACGCCATTCGATACACGACGACCGGCGGCATCGTGCTGGCGGCACGCCGCCGCGCTGATGGGATCCGGATCGACGTCACGGATACCGGCTGCGGCATCGCCGCCGACGAGCGCGATCTCGTTTTCGAAGAGTTTTTCCGGGGCGGCGCCCGGACCGGCACCGCGGAGGAGCCGGGCCTCGGCCTTGGCCTATCGATCGTCCGCCGCATGGCTCAGGCCCTTAACCATCCCCTCACCCTGGCATCCCGGCCCGGCCACGGCACCCGGGTCACCCTGGGCCTACCGCTGAGCCAGGTCCCGGCCGCCACGGCGCCCCCTGCCCCGGTGGCGACCCGACTCTCGGGCGCCCATGTCCTCGTGGTCGAGAACGACGCGTCCACGGCCGACGCGATGGCCCGCCTGCTGCAGAATTGGGATGCCCGGGTCTCGACCTTTCGCGATCTCGCCGGTGTACAGACGGCGATGGAAGCCGGGGCCGTCCCGCCCGATATCCTGCTGCTCGACTACCATCTTGACGACGGCGCCTGTGGCCTCGATGTGGCGGCCTATCTCCGCGGACGATCTGCGCGCCCGCTCCCCGCGATCGTCACCACCGCCGACCATTCCGGAGCGATCGAGGCGCGGGTGGCGGAGGCCGGCGCCGAATTAGTCCACAAGCCGATCAAGCCGGCGCAGCTGCGCTCGCTCCTGACCTACATGCTCGCCTGACGAACAATCCCGTCCGCGCCGTGACATAGGACACGCCGCAGCCCTCGACGCTGTGCCGCGCCTGCGCAAGAGGAAGCCGGCATCCGCGGTGCGTCCCACGCCCGGATCGTCCCACGCAATCGACGTCGCCGGCCCTCCGGGACGCCGCAGGAGCGCGCGAGCATGGCGCAGGTCCCGGCCGGTACAGGCGCCCCCGTCCAGCATGACGGCCTCCCGCCGCGGGAGCGCGTCCTGGCGATGGCGGCGATCGGGCTGGCCATGACCATGGCGGTCCTCGACGGGGCCATCGTCAACGTGGCGCTGCCCGTCATGGCGAAGGACCTCGCGGTCAAGCCGGCCGACGCGATCTTCGTGGTCAATGCCTACCAGATCGCCGTGACGGCGAGCCTGCTGCCCTTCGCGTCGCTGGGCGACATCTTCGGCTTCCGGCGGGTCTACCTGCCCGGGCTCGTGGTGTTCGTGGCCGCTTCGCTGGCCTGCGCTGTGGCGCCGAGCCTGTCCTTGCTGATCGTCGGACGCATCGTCCAGGGGCTCGGCGCCGCGGCGATCATGAGCGTCAATATCGGCTTCGTCCGGTTCATCTATCCGCACCGCATGATCGGCCAGGGCGTCGCCAACGTGGCCCTCGTCGTGGCGGTGGCCTCGGCGGCGGGGCCGACGGTGGCGGCCGCGATCCTGTCGGTGGCGACGTGGCCGTGGCTGTTCCTGGTCAACATCCCGGTGGGACTCTTGGCCCTGGCGGTAGCGACACACACCCTGCCGGTGACGCCGGCGAGCGGGCGGCGCTTCGACTGGGTGAGCGCCGTGCTCAACGCGCTGACCTTCGGCCTGCTGATCATCGGCATCGACGGGCTGGGCGACCCGGAGGGCCAACCGGTCGCCGTCGCTGAACTCATCGGCGCCGTGGTGATCGGCACCGTGTTCGTGCGACGCCAGATCCGGCTACCCGCTCCGCTGCTGCCGGTGGACCTGCTGCGGATCCCCGCCTTCGCCCTATCGATGGCGACCTCGGTGGCCTCGTTCTGCGCCCAGATGGTGTCCTACGTCGCGCTGCCCTTCTATTTCCAGGATGTTCTGCACCTCTCCAGCACCCAGACCGGCTTCCTGCTCACACCCTGGCCGATCGCGGTGGCTGCCATGGCCCCGATCTCGGGGCGCCTGGCCGACCGCTACCCGCCGGGCCTCCTTGGCGGCATCGGCCTTGCCATGTTGGCCGCCGGCCTCGTCTGCGTGACGCTGTTGCCCGAGGCGCCCGCCACCCTCGACATCGTCTGGCGGCTGACCCTGTGCGGCCTCGGATTCGGCCTGTTCCAGTCGCCCAACAACAAGGTGATCGTCACCTCGGCGCCGCGGGAGCGCGCAGGGGGCGCGAGCGGGATGCAATCGACGGCCCGCCTCACAGGCCAATCGCTCGGCGCCGCCCTCGTGGCGGTGATTTTCGGACTGACCCACGGGCTTGGGCCTGAGCATGCCGTGACCCTGTCGCTCTCCTGCGCGGTGGCCCTCGCCGCGATCGGCGGCTGCGCCAGCGTCCTGCGGCGGGGTAAGGGCGGTTAGGCAGGGCGGGCATGCCACCGACCGGCATGGCACGCGTTGGACCGAGATCCGCATTCGCTCGTTCCACGCCCCGGAGCCCCCGCCCATGGACCTCGACCTCACCGGCAAGAAGGCCCTCGTCACCGGCTCGACCGGCGGCATCGGCTACGCCATCGCCAAGGAACTCTGCGCTCTCGGCGCCGAGGTCGGCATCAACGGCCGCACCGCCGAACGGGTCGAGGCGGCGCTAACCAAGCTGCGCGGCGAGACCGAAGCCGGACGAGTCTTTGCGGCGCCGGGTGACGTAGCGACCGCGGAAGGGGTCGACGCCCTCACCCGGGCGCTGCCGACGGTCGACATCCTCGTGAACAACACCGGAATCTTCGAGCCGAAACCGTTCTTCGAAATCCCGGACGCGGATTGGCAGCGCTTCTACGAGGTGAACGTGATGAGCGGCGTCCGCCTGTCCCGCGCCTATACGCCGGCCATGGCCGAGCGCGGCTGGGGCCGCGTGATCTTCATCTCCAGCGAGTCCGGCCTCAACACGCCGACCGAGATGGTCCATTACGGGATGACAAAGACCGCACAGCTCGCGATCTCCCGCGGCCTAGCCCAGACGGTCGCCGGCACCGGCGTGACGGTCAACAGCGTGCTGCCCGGGCCGACCCTGTCGGAGGGCGTCGCGGAGTTCATGAAGCAAATGGCCGGAGGGGCGGCCGATGCCGACCTCGACGCGATGGGCCGGGCTTTCGTGGCCGAGCATCGCCCGTCGTCGCTGATCAAGCGTCTGGCGACGGTGGAGGAGGTCGCGAACCTCGTCGCCTATCTCTGCAGCCCGGCAGCGAGCGCCACGACGGGCGCTGCGCTGCGGGTGGATGGCGGTGTTCTTCAAGGTCTCGCATAGACCGCCTCGGGTAAGACGGTCACCAGATCGGGGCGACCGGGCCCCGTTTGATCGCGAGCCACCGGTCCGGCTCTCGTGCCGGACACGGTTCTAGCTGATCAAGACTTCAAGTGCGCCGCGAGATGCTTGTTCATCTCGAACATGGAGCACTTGTCCTTGCCAAAGACCTTCTTGAGCTTGTCGTCGGCCAAAATCTCGCGCTTGTTCTCGGGATTCTGCAGGTTGTGCTTCTTGATGTAGTCCCACACCTTGCTGACCACCTCGCCGCGGGGCAGCGGATTGGTGCCAACGATCGCGCCGAGATCGGCGGAGGGCTTCAGCGGCTGCTGCAGGGCATTCGGCTTGGCACCGGCGGCGGGCTTGGCGGTCTTCGCGGGCGCGGCCTTGGCGGCCTTGGGCTCGTCAGCCTTCGTGGTCTTGGCCGCCTTCGGCGCAGCCTTCTCGGTCTTCGTGGCCATAAACTTCCTCCGGTTCTCGGGCCGCAGGCCGGGGCATGAGCGCCCCACGGCCGAGCCAGCATAGCAGCAACTAAGCGGTGCTGCCGCCGTTCCAAGGGGAAATCGCCTTCACGGGGGCCTCATCCACAGGGCAGGCGCGGAAATCCACACCGGAACCGGCCGATTTGCACCGCGACGAAGAACAATTCGGCGGATTTGCCCGCTCGAAACCTGCTCTTAACGCCTGGGTCCAACAGTACAGTCATGTTTACCCCGGCTCTCGCGCTCGCGCTGTTGCTCGCCACCGGGCTCGTGCTCGGTCTTGGTCTCGGTATCCAGGCCGAACCGGCTGAGCCCGGCCTGAAAACCGGCCGCCAGCTGGTCTGAGTGCGGTCGGGATTGCGGCGCAGAGCCGCCCGGCCCATCTGCTGGGACCATGATCGATCCCATCACACCGACCACTTTGGACAGTACCGCCCACGTTGTTCAGGTAGCGCTGAGCCCGGTCTTTCTCCTGTCGGGCGTTGCGACGCTGCTCAACGTGTTCGGCGCCCGGCTCGCCCGGGTCTCGGATCAGGCCGAGCGGGTCTCGACGCTGCTGGCCGGCGCCGGCGAGGCCGAGCGGATCATTCTGGGCCAACGCCTCGACCGGCTGCACACGCGCTCGCTGGCGCTCGACGCAGCCGTGTTCCTGGCCGCGCTCGGGGGCGTGGCAACCTGTAGCTCGGTGCTGACGCTGTTTGTCGGAGCCCTGCGCGACAGTACGGTGGCGAGCCTCCTGTTCGGCTTGTTCGGGGCCGCGATCCTATGCACGCTCTGCGCGCTCATCGCCTTTGGCTTCGAGATGCTGCTGGCCAGTCGGTCGGTCCGGGATCGCATCAACCAGCGCCGGGCCAATGCCGGAATGCTCGTGGATCTCTGACACCGCGGAACCCAGGTCCGCCCGGACGTTTAGTCAGCAGGGTCGGAGGGACGTCTGGCCTGGTTTGCGTAACCCGGGAGTCACCATGCCGACGGATCTGCCCACCGAGCGTCCCGTAAGGAAGACGGGTTCCCTGGAGCTCGATCCCACCGGCGAGGGGATCGCCATCGAAGAGACGGCCCGCCTGATCGCCTCGAACAAGGTCGAGGGTACGGCTGTCTACGATCGCGAGGGGAAGCACCTCGGAGCCGTCCACAACTTCATGGTCGACAAGGTCACCGGACAGGTCGCCTATGCGGTCCTGGCCTTCGGGGGGTTCCTGGGGCTCGGCGAGGACCATCACCCGTTGCCCTGGAAAGCGCTGACCTACAGCACCGAACTCGGCGGCTACGTGGTCGATATCGATCCCGGTAATCTCGCCGGCGCCCCGAGCCACGGCCCGGGTGAAGACGCCTTTGCCGATCCAAACTATCGCGGGACGATCGAAGATTATTACGGGGTGCGCGCGCCGACGATATGAGGCGGCCGCGTCGTGAGCATTTCTCCTCTCCCGTTCCACGGTGAGAGGAATAGACCCCTTAGAACTTCCCGCCGAGGCCGACGCTGCCACCGGGCGAGAGCATCGGTCCCATCGAGTTGCTACCGCCGCCGCTGGACGCGTTGCCGCCCTCGATATCCTCGCGCCGAATCCGGCGCTCGCCGGCACTGGCCGACTGCGTCGCGCCGCCTGCGCTCCTGGGGATCGCGAGTTGCTTCGTCGGTGCGGTCTGGAGCGGCTGGCCGTCGGCATCGACCGCGGCGTTGCGAGCCTCGCGGTTGGGCAGGGAGCCGCGCAGTGACGGCGGCAGGCCGACGTCCGTTTCCGGCATCACGCCGCCACCGCCACCCAGCGCCTGACAGCCGGCCACCAGGCCGACGAGGGCGGCACCGAGCGCGAGGCCACGCGCAGCAGCGCATCCCGACGAGGTGAGGGTCGACATCGTGTGGTCCTCGCAAGTGGCCGCGGTGGTCTCCGCAGCTCGCAGGGGTTTATCGTCGGCTGTCTACGCTGGGGTTGCGGCGAAAACCAGACACATGCGCGACAGCGTCGGGCGCGGGCGCCCCCACCACAGCGGCGTGGAACTTGCGGACTGCCTGCGACGATCCATAACTTCGCCCAGGTCCGGCGGCAGGGTGGCGTTCGCAGGCGGGGTCTCGCCGGCGGCGGGCCCGAATCTGGCCGATCCGGTCCAGGTGCTGCCGGCCCGCCGGCTCGGCCCGGCTCTTCCTTAGAGGACGTAGCGTGTTCAGAACCAACCGGATGATCGCGGCCGTGACGCTCGCCCTGTGGGCATCGGGCGTGGCGGCGCAGGCCCCGGCCCATGGGGGCGATGGCACATCCGGACAGACGCCGCCGCCGAGCCCGCCCGTGCAAAGCGCGCCCAACGCTCAGGCGACGCCGAGTGCGCCCTCGGTGACGGCGCCCCCGGTACCGGCGCCCATGCCGGCGCCATCCACGACCGCGACGCCGGGCGCCCCGACGGTTGCGCAGCAGCAGGGGACCCCGGCTACCGTCCTCGACACCCAGGATTACGAGAGCCTGCTCGGTCGCAGCGTACGCAGCGCCGGCGGCGACGAGTTGGGCCGGGTGATCGACATCATCATCGACAAGGATGGGCATCCCCGGGCGGCGATCATCGATTTCGGCGGTTTCCTGGGCGTGGGCACCCGTAAGATTGCCGTGGACTGGCGGGCCCTGCGCTTCACCCCCGACGGCAACAAGGAGCGCAAGCTGTCTGTCGCGCTGAGCCGCAACCAGGTCCGCGTGTCACCCGAATACAAAGCCGGCGAGCCGATCGTCGTGCTGGGCCCGGCCAGTCCCGCCGCCGCCACGCCCGAGGCCGACCAGGCGACGACCGCGGCAACGCCGGCCGCCCCCCCTGCTGCGCCCGCACCCGCCGCCGCTCCGATGCCCCTCCCTACCGCGACGGGAGCTGCCAATCCCGCGCCGGCCACCCCGCTCCCCGCCACCCCTCCGGAAAAGGCTCCGGATAAGTGACGGTGGCCCGATCGAAGGCAAGACCCGCCGTTTCGCCCCGCGAGCGCGAGGTGTCCCGACAGGATCCGCGGTCGCGACCCGTCCGCCTGAAGGATCCGTCGGCCGAGGCCGCGCGCGAGCCGGCTCGGGCCGCCGCGGAGGTCGCGCCTTTGGACCGAACGGTATCGGCGGTGAGCCGCCACGGCCTCGACGCCTTCGCGTTCTTCGTGGCCAACCTGCAAACCGGGTTTGGGCCGTTCCTGGCCGTCTACTTCTCGCAAGCGAAGTGGACACAGTCCGATATTGGCTTCGCCCTGACCGTGGGGAGTCTCGTCGCCCTTCTGGGGCAGGTGCCGGGCGGTGGCTTCGTCGATGTGGTGCGCTCGAAGCGCTTTGCGGCCGCGGTTGCGGTGATCGGCATCTCGGGCAGCGCCTTCGCGCTGGCGGTTTGGCCGAGCTTCCCGGTGGTTCTACTCGCGATGGCCGTCCATTCGGGGGCGAGCTGCGTGCTGACACCGGCGATTGCAGCGATCAGCATCGGGCTGGTTGGCCGCGCCCGGGCGGGCGAGCGCCTCGGCCGCAACGCGAGCTTCGCGGCAGTCGGCAACGCGCTCGGCGCCGCCGGCATGGGCGCCATCGGCTACTATCTGTCGAACGGGGCCGTGTTCTATCTCACGGCGGCCCTGGTGGTGCCGACGATCATCGCGCTGACGCGGATCCGCGCCGAGGAAATCGATGCCAACGTGTTCAGGGAACCGGCCCCCGCCCAATCACCGCGCACCTCGGGGAAGGACGGGATCCGGGCGCTGCTGACCAATCGCGGGCTCCTGTGCTTCTCGGCCTGCATGGTGCTGTTCTTCCTTGCTAACGCCGCCATGCTGCCACTCGTGGGCAGCGTCCTGACTTTGCGGGCGAGCGAGACCGCCACCGCCCTGATCGCCGCCTGCATCATGGTCCCGCAGGCCGTGCTCGCGGTGAGCGCCCCCGCGGTCGGGCGGGCCGCAGAACGCTTCGGCCGCTACCCGGTGCTGCTCCTCGGCTTCGGTGCCCTGCCCGTGCGTGGCCTGATGCTCGCCTATACGACCAACCCTTATGGCCTCGTCGCCATCCAGGTGCTGGACGGAATCTCCGCCTCGGTGCTCGGCGTGATGGTTCCGCTCGTGGTCTCGGATCTCACCCGGGGGACGGGGCGTTTCAACCTGGCGCTCGGGGCGGTCGGCACCGCGATGGGCGTGGGTGCCGCCCTTTCCACATCGCTCGCCGGGATCATGGCGGATCGTCTGGGCAGCCACAGCGCTTTCCTGGGGCTCGCCCTTATGGGCTTCGCGGCCTTCATGCTGGTGGCGCTGATCATGCCCGAGACGCGCCAGCCCGCGGAGGATGCGTGAGCCGCGGCACCAGATTCGCTTGCGTGTATCCGCGCCGCTCAAGCGGCGTTCAGGTTTGACAGATAAAAGCGCGCGGGAGGTGCGGGCCGGTGCAACATATGGCAACGCTGTCGCGTTGCCGCTGCGGGTCCGACTGCGCCCGCGTTGCACTCCGCCTCAGCCCGCACCAGCCAGTGCCGCGTGAATACGGAATGGTCACCGCGATGGAAGAGCTGCACCAATACGCTGAGAGGCCCTTCGCCTTCGTCGGGCGATACCTCCGGCGCCGCTGGGTGCCCCACCTGGTGATCCTGATTTCCGTGCTCGGCGCGGTCGGGTTCTCGGTCTCGACCGACTATGCCCTCAAGGGCGTGGTCGACGCGCTGACCAAGGGTCCAGGCCCGGGCAACACCGTTGTCTGGGGGGCGCTCGCCGTCCTGATCGGCTTCATCGCGGCCGACAACATGCTCTGGCGCGTGGCGGCGCTGACCGGGGCCTTCACCTTCGTGGGCGTCACCGGCGACATCCGCCGGGACCTGTTCCGGCACATGACCGGCCATTCCCCGACCTTCTTCTCCGACCGGCAGCCCGGCACCCTGGCCTCGCGCATCACCGCGACCTCGAACGCGATCTTCACGGTCGAGAACATGTTCGTGTTCAACGTGATGCCGCCCACCGTCGCGGCCTTCGGGTCGATCGCCTACATCGCCACCGTCAACACCACCATGGCGGCGATCCTGGCGGGCGTGTTCGCTGCCGTGGTCGTGCTGATGTTCAAGATGGCCGCGGCCGGCAAGCCGCTGCACCACGATTTCGCCGCGAAGGCCGCTTCGGTGGACGGCGAGATGGTCGACCTCGTCGGCAACATGTCGCTCGTGCGCGCCTTCTCGGGCTTCAAGCGCGAGGGCCAGCGCTTCGAAGGCACCATCGCCACCGAGATGCGTGCCCGGCGCTCGTCGCTGCTCTATCTCGAGAAGCTGCGTATCGTGCACGCGGTGCTCACCGTGCTGGCGGTGTTCGGCTTGCTCTACTGGGCAATCCAGATGTGGGAGGCCGGGCAGGCGACCAATGGCCAGGTGGTGCTGGTCTGCACGCTGGGCATCCGCATCCTGGCAGCCACCCGAGACCTCGCAGTGGCCCTGGTCGACGCGACCCAGCACACCGCCCGCCTCGCCGAAGCCCTGCACACCCTGCTCCAGCCCCACGACCTCGTCGACCATCCGGAGGCGAAGCCCCTCACCGGCCAGGGCGCGAAGATCGAGTTCAACCATGTCGCCTTCAACTATCCGGACGGGCGCCCGGTCTTCACCGATTTCGACCTGGTGCTCGAGCCTGGCCAGAAGGTCGGCCTCGTCGGCAAGTCGGGCGGCGGCAAGTCGACCCTGTTCTCGCTGCTGCAGCGCTTCTACGACGTGAAGAGCGGCGAGATCCGCATCAACGGCCAGACCATCGAGCGGGTGACCCAGGAATCCCTGCGCGAGGCGATCACGGTCGTCCCGCAGGACGTGTCGATGTTCCACCGCAGCTTGCGTGAGAACATCCGCTACGGACGGCCGGAGGCCACCGACGAGGAGGTCTGGCAGGCGGCCGAGGCAGCGCGCTGCACCGAGTTCATCCAAGCTCTGCCGGAGGGCTTCGACACCATGGTGGGCGACCGCGGCGTCAAGCTCTCGGGCGGCCAGCGCCAGCGCATCGCCATCGCCCGTGCCATCCTGAAGAACTCGCCGATCCTGCTGCTCGACGAGGCGACGTCGGCGCTCGACGCGGAATCCGAGCAGGCGATCCGTCAGGCTCTGGCGAACCTGATGAAGGGCCGCACCGTCATCGCGATTGCCCACCGTCTCTCTACGCTCCAGGATTTCGATCGGATCGTGGTGCTGGAAGGCGGCCGGATCATTCAGGATGGCTCGCCCGACAACCTGACCCATCTCGACGGCTTCTTCCGCGAGCTGATGAAGAAGGAATCGATGTCGATGTCCCTGGCTGCCGCCTGAGCGAGGCGCCCGGGTAAGCCGGCCGTGCCCGACCTCGACAGCGTCGTCCGGGAGATCTCGGAGGAGATGGCGCAACGCTCCGACCGGGGGGCGGTGGCCGACTACATCCCCGAACTCGCCCACGTGGACCCGAACCAGTTCGGCATCGCGGTGATCGATGCCGAAGGCCGGGTTACGACCGGCGGCAGCAGCGACACGCCGTTCTCGATCCAGAGCGTGTCGAAGGTGTTCACGCTCACCCTGGCGCTCGGCATGGTCGGCGACCGGCTGTGGAAGCGGGTCGGGCGGGAGCCATCGGGCAACCCGTTCAATTCCATCGTGCAGCTGGAGCGCGAGCGCGGGGTGCCGCGCAACCCGTTCATCAACGCCGGCGCCATCGCGGTGACCGACGTGATCCTCTCCGGCCACGAGCCCCGGGAGGCGCTGGGCGAGATCCTGCGGTTCATGCACTTCCTGGCCCAGGACCCGACCATCACCATCGACGAGCGCGTGGCAGCCTCGGAGAAACGCACGGGTTTCCGCAACACCGCACTCGCCAACTACATGAAGTCCTTCGGCGTCATCGAGAACCCGGTGGACTACACGCTCGGCGTCTACTTCCACCACTGCGCCATCGCGATGACCTGCCGGCAGCTGGCCATGGCGGGCCGGTTCCTGGCCCATAACGGCCGCAACCCCTCGACCGGGCACAACGTCGTCTCGGCCGAGCGGGCGCGCCGCATCAACGCGATCATGCTGACCTGCGGCCACTATGACGGCTCGGGCGAGTTCGCCTACCGGGTCGGCCTGCCGGGCAAGAGCGGCGTCGGCGGCAGCATCCTGGCGGTGGCGCCGGGCAAGGCCTCGATCGCGGTCTGGTCGCCGGGCCTCGACGCCGCGGGCAATTCCCATCTCGGCCGCGTCGCATTGGAGCGCCTGACCCAGCGCATGGGCTGGTCGGTGTTCGGGGCCTGACCAACTACCTTGCGCAGCGTCGCCTTCCTGGGCACTGCGCCAGCGTGGTGCTGCGGCACCTGAGGCAGGACCCAGCACATGACGACGAGTACAACGGCGCACACGTCGGGTAGTGTTCTTGATCCCGGCGCCATCCTGGCCCGCCTCGACCGGCTGCCGCCGACGCGCACGGTCTGGCGCTTCGTGGCTCTGCTCGGCCTCGGCTTCTTCTTCGAACTCTACGACCTGCTGTTCACCGGGTACGTCGCCCCCGGCCTCGTGAAGGCTGGGATCCTCACGCCGACGACCCCCGGGCTGTTCGGGGCCAGCGGCGTGGCGAGCTTCGTGGCGGCCCTGTTCACCGGGCTGTTCATCGGCACCCTGGTCTGCGGCTGGCTCGCCGACCGGTTCGGCCGCCGGGCGATCTTCACGTGGTCGCTCCTGTCCTACACGGCCGCCAACGTCGTGATGGCCTGCCAGACCGAGGCGTTCGGGCTGAACCTCTGGCGGCTGATCGCCGGGATCGGCCTCGGCCTCGAGATGGTGACCATCGGCAGCTACCTCTCGGAATTGGTGCCGAAGGGGATCCGCGGCCGCGCCTTCGCCTTGTGCCAGGGCATCGGCTTCACCGCCGTGCCGGTGGTGGCCTTCCTGTCCTACCTGCTGATCCCGACGGCGCCGCTGGGGATCGACGGCTGGCGCTGGGTGGTGCTGATCGGCGCCGTTGCGGCGATCGGGGTCTGGTGGCTGCGCGCCGGCCTGCCGGAGAGTCCGCGCTGGCTGGTCGAGCGCGGGCGGCTCGCGGAGGCCGACGCGGTCCTGCGGCGCCTCGAGGGCCAAGTCGCCGCCGAGTACGGCCGCCCCCTGCCGACGCCCGCGGCACCGGAGCCAATCCAGAGGCGGGGCGCGTTCGGCGATCTCTGGGTGCCGCCCTATCGGCGCCGGGCGCTGATGATGGCGGGCTTCAACGTGTTCCAGACGGTCGGCTTCTACGGGTTCGCTAACTGGGTTCCGACCCTTCTGGTGGCCCAGGGCATCACCATCACGTCGAGCCTCGCCTACACGGCGCTGATCGCGCTGGCAGCCCCAGTGGGACCGCTGATCGGGCTCGCCATCGCCGACCGGTTCGAGCGCAAGCATGTCATCGTCGCCGCCGCGCTGGTCTACATCGCCTGCGGGCTGGCCTTCGCGCAGACCCGGGACGTGTCGGTGATCGTCGCGCTCGGGATCGGCCTGACGCTCGCCTCCAACGTGATGTCCTACAGCTTCCACGCCTATCAGGCCGAGCTGTTCCCCACCGGAATCCGGGCCCGCGCAGTCGGCTTCGTCTATTCGTGGAGCCGCTTCTCGGCGATCTTCACGGGGTTCGTCATCGCCTTCGTGCTGCGCGAGGCCGGCACGCCGGGCGTGTTCCTGTTCATCTCCGCGGCGATGCTGGCGGCCGGGTCGCTGGTCGGGCTTCTCGGACCGCGTACCCGCGACGTGGCTCTGGAGAAGATCGCGGGGTGAGACGCGCTCCGCGCGCGGTCGAATCGTGTTAGCCTCCGCTCATGGTCACACCGAGCGCACACTCGACCTGACCCCGCCCAGAATGAGCCTGTCCGTGGCCGAGCTGTTCGCCGATCTCCCGCCCCCCGCAGAGCCCGCGGCTTGATCCGATCCGAGGCGGATGTCACAGCGGCGCAAACGCGAATCAGGACGCCCGGATGACCACACCCCTCGATCTCCTCGTGCTCGGCAACGCCATCGTCGACGTGATCGCCCGCACGGACGACGCTTTCCTCGCTGCCCAGGCCGTCACCAAGGGCGCGATGCAGCTGATCGACGAGGAGCGGGCGGAGGCTTTGTTCGCCGCGATGGGCCCGGCCACGATCGTCTCGGGCGGCTCGGGGGCCAACACCGCGGTGGGCGCGGCCCTGCTCGGCGCCCAGACCGGCTTCATCGGCAAGGTCCGGAACGACGAACTCGGCGGCCTGTTCGGCCACGACCTCAAGGCCACGGGCGTCGGCTTCACGGTGCCGCCGGCGAGCGAGGGGCCGGCCACGGCCCGCTGCTTCGTGCTGGTGACCCCGGACGGCGAGCGCACGATGAGCACCTATCTCGGCGCCTGCCAGGGGCTGAAGCCCGAGGACGTGGACCGGGCGCTCGTCACCTCGGCCCGGGTGGTCTACCTCGAAGGCTACCTGTGGGACCCGCCCGCCGCCAAGGACGCGTTCCGCAAGGCGGTCCAGATCGCCCATCAGGCCGGCAACGCGGTGGCGCTGACCCTGTCGGACGCGTTCTGCGTCGGCCGCTACCGGGACGAATTCCTGGGGCTGGTGCGCGACGGCAGCATCGATATCCTGTTCGCCAATATCGGCGAGCTCCAGAGCCTCTACCAGACCGACGATCCCGAGGCTGCCGTGGCCGCCCTGCGCGACGAGCGCAACGCCCGCGGCCGGCATCTGCTCGGCCTGGTGACCCGCTCGTCGGAGGGCGCCCTGGTGGTGCAGGGCGGCGAGGTCCGGTCCGTCGAGGCGAGCCCGGTGCGCGAAGTGCTGGACACGACCGGCGCCGGCGACCTGTTCGCCGCCGGGTTCCTCGCCGGCCATGCCCGCGGCCTCGACAACGTCGCCAGCGCCCGCCTCGGTACCCTCGCGGCCGCCGAGGTGATCCAGCATATCGGCGCACGCCCCCAAGCCGACCTCATCGGCCTGGCCAAGGAGCGCGGCCTGCTCTGAGGCGCCGCGCGAAGCCGCTCAGCGCCTCTACCCGGTTGGCAGTCGCAGAAGCATTCTCGAGGGCGGCCTGCCGGATCACGGCTGAAGCAGCACCTTGCCCACCGCCGCCCTGCGGGTCAGCAGGCCGAACGCCTCCGGGAAATCGGCGAGCGAATAGGTGCCGTGGACCTGCGCGGTGAGCTTGCCCTCGGCGACCCAGGCCAGCAGCCGGCGCTGGTCGGCCCGGTGCGCCTCCGGCTCGCGCTCCAGAAAGGCGCCCCAGTGGACGCCCTGCACGTCCAGCTCCTTCAGGAGCATCAGGTTGAGCGGCAGGCGCGGGATGCCGCCGGCCGCGAAGCCGATGACGAGGTAGCGGCCGCGCCAGGCCAGGGCCCGCAGGGCCGGCTCGGCGTAGTCGCCGCCGACCGCATCGTAGACCACGTCGACGCCGCCGCCGCTGATCCGGCGCAACTCGTCCTTCAGGGTCGCGGGGTCGTAGACCAGGGTGGCTTCGGCGCCGTGGGCGCGAGCGACCGCCAGTTTCTCCTCCGAGGAGGCGCAGGCGATCACCCGGGCCCCCATCAGCCGGCCGAGTTCCACCGCGGCGAGGCCGACGCCCCCGGAGGCGCCCAGCACCGCGAGCCACTCGCCCGGCTGGATACGCGCGCGGTTGGCCAGCGCGTGCAGCGAGGTGCCGTACGTGATGGTGAGCCCTGCGGCCTGCGCGTCCGGCACGGCTTCCGGCACCGGTGCGAGCTTCGCCGCGTCGATGGCGATCAGCTCGGCGCAGCAGCCATGGCCGGCATGGACGATGACTCGGTCGCCCACGGCGACACCCGAGGCCCCCTCCCCCAGCGCCTCGACCACGCCGACGCCCTCGCCCCCCGGTGAGAACGGCAGCGGCGGCTTCACCTGGTAGCGCCCGGCCACGATCAGCGTGTCGAAGAAGTTCAGGGCGGCGAGCCGGATCCGCACCAGGGCCTGCCCGGGGCCCGGCACCGGATCGGGGATTTCCACGATCTCCAGATGCTCCGGCCCGTCGAGCTTTGTGCACAGCAGCGCCCGCATCCTGTCCTCCCGGTTGGTGTCTTTCGCTCTGTTCAGGCCCGGACCGGCCGCGCGGTCAAGCCGTCCCGATCATCTCGCGGATGCGCGCGCCCAGCACCTCGACGACGAACGGCTTAGTGATCACCTGCATGCCGGGGTCGAGCTGGCCGTTGCCGAGCACCGCGTTCTCGGCGTAGCCAGTGATGAAGAGCACCTTGAGGCCGGGGCGCGTGGCCCGGCCAGCCTCGGCCATCTGGCGTCCGTTCATGCCGCCGGGCAGCCCGACATCGCTCACCAGCAGATCGATGCGCACGTCGGATTGCAGCACCTTGAGGCCGGCGACGCTGTCGGCCGCCTCGATCGCCGTGTAGCCCAGATCCTCCAGCACCTCGGTGACCAGCATGCGCACGGTCGGCTCGTCGTCGACCACCAGCACGGTCTCCCCCGGTGCCGCCCGGGCCGGCGCCCCGACCGCGGTGTGCGGATCCTCCTCGACCGCGCTGCCGCGGTGGCGGGGCAGGTAGAGGCAAACGGTGGTCCCCCGGCCGACCTCGGAGAGGATCCGGACCTGGCCGCCCGATTGCTGGGCGAAGCCGTAGATCATCGACAGGCCGAGGCCGGTGCCCTGGCCGATCGGCTTCGTGGTGAAGAACGGCTCGAACACCTTGCCGACGATCTCCGGCGCCATGCCGGTACCGGTATCGGTAACGCGCAGCACGAGATACTGCCCCGCCGGCATGTCCTTGCGCCGGGCTTCACGCGCGTCGAGCCGGGTGTTGGCGGTCTCGATCGTGATTCGGCCGCCCTCGGGCATCGCATCCCGGGCGTTGATGCACAGATTGAGCAGGGCGTTCTCGAGTTGCGGTGGGTCGACCAGGGCCGGCCACAGGTCCGGCGCGGCCGCCACCTCGACCGTCACGGCGGGGCCGACCGTGCGCCGGATCAACTCCTCCAGGCCGGCCACCAGCCGGTTCACGTCGGTGGGTTTCGGGTCGAGGGTCTGCCGGCGGGAGAAGGCGAGCAGACGATGGGTCAGCGCGGCGGCGCGCTTCGAGGCGCCCTGGGCGGCGTTGATGTAGCGGTCGACATCCATGACCCGGCCCTGGGCCAGCCGGGTCTGGATCAGCTCCAGCGAGCCCGAGATGCCGGCGAGCAGGTTGTTGAAGTCGTGGGCGATGCCGCCCGTGAGCTGGCCGACGGCCTCCATCTTCTGCGACTGGCGCAGGGCCTCCTCGGCGGCCGCCAGGGCGTCGGCGCGCTCGCGCTCGGCGGTGAAGTCGCGCCCCACCGCGTTGATGACACCCTCCCCGGGCCGAGCCGCCCAGGTGATCCAGCGGTAGCTGCCGTCCCGGTGGCGGTAGCGGTTGTCGAACCGCGTGTGGCTGTGCCCCTGTGCCAGCAGCTTGGCCCCCTCGATGGTGCGGTCGAGATCATCGGGATGGACGAAGCTGATCAGGTTGGTGCCGACGAGTTCATCGGCACGCCAGCCCAGCACCTCCGTCCAGGCCGGGTTCACGGCGGTCATCGTCCCGTCGAACAGGCAGCGCAGCATCATGTCCGAGGAGAGCGTCCACAGGGCGTTGCGGTCGGCGGTGCGCTCCTCGACCTGCCGGGCCAGGGAAGCGTTGAGGTCGCGCAGCTCCGTCAGCGCGGTCTCCAGCCGGGCCTGGCTCTCCGTGAGGGCGGCATCGGCCAGCACCCGGCCGGTGGTCTCGTTGGTCAGGATGAACAGGCCGGCGACCTTGCCGTCCGCGTCGAGCACCCGCGAATACGAGAAAGTCCACCACGTGTCCTGCGCGCCCCGGTCGGTATCGAGCCGCCACGGCAGGTCGATGAACCGTTCGGGACGGCCGTCCATGGCGGCCTCGATGATCGGCTTGGCCTGCGCCCAGCCATCGGCCCAGACCTCGTCGAACCGCGCGCCCATGGCCCAGGGCAGCCGCGGCCCGAGCAGGGGGAAGTACGTGTCGTTGAAGAAGAAATGGAGATCCGGCCCCCAGGCCAGGATCATCGATTCCGGCGAGTTGAGCACCAGCGACAGGGCGGAGCGGAACTCCGGCGGCCAGGTTTGGGGCGGGCCGAGGGGGTGGCCGGACCAGTCGCGCGCGCGGATCATGCGCGCGGCCTCGCCGCCGCCGGAGAGGAAGGCCAGGGGATCGGTCACGGGGTGATGGTGATCTGCATCATGGGTGATGCCGCGTATGACCGTCTTCGACCGTACTTCCAAGGCTGCTAGGCGTAAATTGAAGATTGACGGACATGATCCACGCTCAGCACTTCCATCTGACCGAAGACAATGACGCGGCCCACGCGGCTGCGGACCAATTATTCGCGGTGGTCCGGCGCGCACTCATGCCGATCCTGCCGCCCGCGGCGGAAATCCTGCACGTCGGCGCCACAGCCATACCGGGCTGCTTGACCAAGGGGGATCTCGATATCGTCGTGCGGGTCGAGGGCGCGGATTTCGCTGCGGCTGAACGTTGCCTCGCGGCACGCTTCACACGCAACGAGGGGTCAGTCCGCACCGATAGCTTCGCGGCGTTCGAGGATGCCGGCCGGACGCCGCATCTCGGGATCCAGCTGACCGTCAAAGACGGCCCCATCGATGTTTTCCACCGTTTCGCTGCGAACCTGCGCGCCGATCCCGAACTGGTGGACCGCTACAATACCCTGAAGCGCGCTCACCACGATCACCCGATGACGCTCTATCGCGCCGCCAAGGACGCCTTCATCAGCGATGTCCTGCGATCCCGGGCGTCACCGCCATCGCCGTCGCAGGACGGCAGTCAGACGGCCGGGCGTAGGCCAACGGACGCCGTCAGTGCGCCTCCTGCCAATTCCCCGCCGCGTTGGCCTCCACCACCAGCGGCACCCGGAGCGTCAGAGCCGGCGCCGGCGCCTCCTCCATCACGCCGCGGATGATCGGGATCGCCCGGTCGACCTCGTCCTCGGCGGCCTCGAAGACCAGCTCGTCGTGGACCTGCAGCAGCATGCTGACCTTGAGCTTCTTGGCGGTGAGCGCCCCCTCGATCCGGGTCATGGCCCGGCGGATGATGTCGGCGGCCGAGCCCTGGATCGGGGCGTTGATCGCCTGTCGCTCGACGCTGGCGCGCTCGGAGGGGTTGTTGGAGCGGATCTGCGGGTAGTGGCAGACCCGGCCGAACAGGGTCGTGACGTAGCCCTTGTCCCGGCAGATCTTCTTGGTGGTGTCGATGTAGTCGCGGATGCCCGGGAACTGCTCGAAATACTGCTTGATGAACGCCGAGGCCTCTTCCCGGCCGATACCGAGCCGGTCGGCCAGACCAAAGGCCGAGATGCCGTAGATGATGCCGAAATTGATCGTCTTGGCCCGGCGCCGCAGATCGGGCGTCATGTCCTTGAGCGGCACGCCGAACATCGCCGAGGCGGTCGCCGCGTGGATGTCGATCCCGTCCTCGAACGCTTTGCGCAGCTCCGGGATGTCGGCCATGTGGGCCAGCAGCCGCAACTCGATCTGCGAGTAATCCGCCGAGATCAGCCGGTTGCCCGGCGCAGCCACGAAGGCGCGCCGGATGCGACGCCCCTCCTCGGTGCGGATCGGGATGTTTTGCAGGTTCGGCTCGGACGAGGACAGGCGCCCCGTGGTCGTCGCCGCCAACGAGAACGAGGTGTGGACCCGGGCGGTCTCCCGGTCGGCATGGGTCTGGAGTGAATCCGTGTAGGTGGATTTCAGCTTCGAGAGCTGGCGCCACTCCAGGATCTTTTTCGGCAGTTCATGCCCGGCCTGGGCCAGTTCTTCGAGCAGGGTCGCGGGCGTCGCCCACTGGCCGGAGGGCGTCTTCTTCGCCCCCGGCAGGCCCATCTTCCCGAACAGAATGTCGCCGATCTGCTTAGGCGAGCCCACCGAAAATTTCTCGCCGGCATCCTCCTGGATCTCCTCCTCCAGGCGGACCAGGATCTGCGAGAAATCGCCCGAGAGCCGGCTCAGCATTTCGCGGTCGACCCGGATGCCGCGCTGCTCCATGCGGGCGATCACCGGCAGGAGCGGCCGCTCCAGGGTCTCATAGACGGCGACCCGATGCTCGGCGACGAGGCGCGGCTTCATCATCCGCCACAGGCGCAGGGTCACGTCCGCATCCTCGGCCGCGTAGGCCGTGGCCTTGTCGATCGCCACCCGGTCGAAGCTGACCTTGTTGCGGCCGGTGCCGGCCACGTCAGAGAACGTGATCGGCTGGTGGCCGAGATGGCGCCGGGCCAGTTCGTCCATGCCGTGGCCGCCCTTGCCGGCATCGAGCACGTAGGAAATCAGCATCGTGTCGTCGAACGGCGCGATCTCGATGCCGTAGCGGGCGAGCACGACCCAATCGTATTTCAGGTTCTGGCCGACCTTCAGCACCCCCGGATTCTCCAGGAGCGGCTTCAGCCGGGCGATGGCGTCCTTGAGCGGGATCTGGCCGGGCACCGGCTCGGCCACATCGGAGGCCGCCGCGCCCTCGCCGAACAGGTCGGTGGAATCGGCCTGCACCTTCGCGGCCTGGATATGGGCCAGCGGGATGTAGCAGGCCCGGCCGGTGGCGGTGGCCAGGGAGACGCCGACGAGCCCGGCCTTGTGGGCGTCGAGCGCGTCGGTCTCGGTATCGACTGCGACCACACCGGCCTCCTCGGCCTCGGCGATCCAGGCGTCGAGCTGCTCCAGGGACGCGACGGTCTCGTAAGCGGCCGTATCGAACGGCGCGACAGCTTCCGCGGCCCGGGCGGCCACCACGTTGCCCGGCGTCGCCTCGATCGGCGCCCGGGGCTTGGCCGGCGCGTCCGGCAGGTCGAGATCGGCGAAGGGATCGACCTCGCCCCCCTCGGGCGGGGCGGCGCCCGGCGGCCGCTCGGCCCCCGCCGCCGCGGTCTCCGGGTCCGGCGGCACGGAATCGCCGAAGAACGGCACCGCGTCGCTGCCGCCGGCGCCTTGGGACTTCGCGCCCGGCAGCAGCAATGGATCCGGCTTCACCGCCTCGGGGTCGACATGCAGCATCTGGGCGATGCGGCGCGTCAGGGTGTTGAACTCCATCGCCTTGAGGAAGCCGACGAGCTTCTGCGGGTCGGGCTCGGGGACGCGCAGGTCATCCAGGTCGACCGGGACCGGCACGTCCTCCACCAGGGCCACCAGCTTGCGCGACAGCTTGGCCTGCTCGACATTGGCCAGCAGGGTCTCCCGGCGCTTGGGCTGCTTGATCTCGCCGGCCCGCTCCAGCAGCGCCTCGAGGCTGCCGAACTCCTTGATGAGCGCCGCGGCGGTCTTCAGGCCGATGCCGGGCACGCCGGGGACGTTGTCGGAGGTGTCTCCGATCAGCGCCAACGCGTCGCCGATCTGGTTGGGCTGCAGCCCCTCCCACTTGGCGATGATCGCCTCGACATCGAGATTGCGCTCGGGCCGGTAGCCGGCCTTGCCCTTGGCGCCGGATTCGAAGTCGTAGAACCGCACAAGCGGCCCGACGAGCTGCATCAGGTCCTTGTCGGACGAGACGATGATGACGCCCGCGCCCCTTGCCTCCGCCTGCCGCGTGTAGGTGGCGATCAGGTCGTCAGCCTCGTAGCGCACCAGCTCCACCGCGTGCAGGCCGAAGGCCCGCACGGCATCGCGCATCAGTGGCATCTGGCGCTTGAGGTCGTCCGGCGCGTCGGGGCGATGGCCCTTGTAGTCCGGGAACATCTCCTTGCGGAACGAGCCCTCGGACTTGTCGAAGATGATGCCGAGATGGGTCGGCATGATGCCGGCCGCGCCCTCCTGGATGAACTGGGCGATCTTCGTGCAGAACAGCCGCACGGCGCCGGTGGGCAGCCCGTCCGAGGGACGCGAATTGTACTTCTGGTCCTGGTTGATCGACTGGAAATAGGCCCGGAAGATGAACGAGGAGCCGTCGACCAGGATCACCTGATCGCCCGGGCCGACCTTCTTGGGACTTGCAGCGGCGGTCTCGACGGTCATGGGCGCAGGCGTCTCGGGGCGATCAGGGCTCGGGCACGCGGTCGACCTCGGCACGGCAGGCCGCGACGAGAACGGGCAATTCGTCGTGGACGGTGAGCCAGACGATGTCCAGGGTCACGCTGTCGTAGCCGTGCCGGTAGACGTTGCCCGCCCCCGCGATCAGTCGCCACGGCACATCGGGAGTCGGGCATTCGCGGCAGCGCTCAGACGGCGGCTCGCTTCCGAGATGATCTCCAGGCAGCGCACGACGGCATAGTGGGTCCGTTCGTCAGCCGCGAAGGTTGGAAACGTGAACCCAGCCACGAAGGCGACGGCCCGCTGCGGGTTGGCGACGATATCCGAGCAGGCGGCGCGGTCGCGCTCAGAAAGCGATAAGGGCAGCGCGCTCGGCCCGCACCCGGATCCGGTCCTTCAAGCTCGTGCGATTGGCGACATCGACGCAGATCGGGAACAGGTCGCCGATGAAGCGGCACAGCCCGACATACCCGTAGACGCCGCCCACCACAGGGGCGTCGATCTCGATCATCACGTCGAGATCGCTGTCGGCCCGGGCTTCGCCGCGGGCAACGGAGCCGAACAGGGCCGCATGCCGGACGCCGCGGCGGCGCAGTTCGGCCTCGTTGGCGCGCAAGATCGCAATGGCGGCCTGACTGTCCATTCGATCACGCTAATTCGGAACGCTCCCGCACTGAACACCCCGCCAGCGCCAAAAAGAGAGCGCGCAGCTCTCAACCGGATGCCGATCAGGCAGCCAGTTCGCGCCCGATCTCCGCCACCCGGCGCAGGTCGTCCACGAAGGCCGCGTAGGCCTCCGCCTTCGCCTCGTCGGGCAGGCGCAGCAGGTAGGACGGGTGGACGGTGATGAAGCCCTGGAAGCGGTTGTCGAGCCGGTCGAACCGGAACGGGCCGCGCGCCCGGGTGATCGGGACCGCCTTGCCGGTCAGCGCCAGCACCGCTGTGGCGCCTAGCGCGACCACGAGTTTCGGGGCCACGAAGTCGAGCTCCCGGTCGAGCCACCAGCGATAGTGGCTGACTTCGCCGGCCGTGGGCTTCTGGTGGATGCGACGCTTGCCCCGCTCCTCGAACTTGAAATGCTTCACCGCGTTCGTGAGGTAGCTCGCGCCGCGATCGACCCCGGCTTCCGCCATGGCCCGCGAGAGCAGCTGGCCCGCGGGCCCCACGAAAGGCCGGCCCTGCCGGTCTTCCTGGTCGCCCGGTTGCTCGCCGACGAAGGCGATGGTGGCACCGACCGGCCCTTCGCCGAGGACCGCCTGCGTGGCGCCCGGCACCAGCGGCTCGGTCCGCTTGATGATCGCGTTCAACGCGTCGAGGGTCTTCGGGTCCTGGTCGGCCATGGCTGCGACGGCGCGGGCGGGTTCGCGGCGTGTGGGCAAGGTCGGCTCTCTCTCGATCATGGCTTCGGTCCGTCCGGCCGCCGCCCGGATGAGGGCGGGGATCGCGGCGGTCTCGGGCATGTTGCGCCAGTATTTTTTGGGCATCTCCGCCCGCATGGCCTTTAGGTTGGTACGGGCCGGGTTGAAGGTGCTCTCGTAATAGGTCTGCCAGCCGGCCTCGAAGCCGTCGCCCTCGGGCAAAGCCGCCCGGTCTCCCGGCGGCCCGTAGGTCAGGGTGTCGGTATCCCAATGCGCCGACCCGTCGGGGGTCAGGATCGACCAGCGCATGCCGCGGAAGCGCGCGACGAAAAACGGCGCAGCCGCCTCCAGGATGTGGTGGTCGGGCTCGAACCACGCGACGAAATGCTCGCCGCCCGAATCCTCGGCGCGGCGGAAGCGCAGGAAGGCGTGCATCTTGTGCAGGTCGCGCCCGATTGCCTTCGCCATCCGGTGCAGGCGGTGGACCAGGGGATCGCTGCCCACCTCCATCAGATGCCGCTCGCCGTGGCAGACCCGCCAGATCAGGGCGTAGAGCAGGCCGTAGCGCTCGGGATCGCGATGCGGGATCACCTGGGGGATCAGGCTGGCGACCGCTTTGGGAAGGGCGAGCGGCGCGCTTGCAGCCTCAACCGACTCGGCGCCGAACAGGCCGGGCGAATCCGTCACCGACCACGTCACCGCCTCGGGCGGGACACCCTGCGCGACGAGCCGGCGCGCGGCATCGCGGAAGCCCGCGAGATCGGCGCCCGGACGCAGAAGAATACTCTGCAGTCGGCGCGCATCCCCTCCCCCCTCTGCGGGGGAGGGTGGGCCTCGCGTCAGCGAGGGTCGGAAGAGGGGCAGCGCGACGTTGGTGGATAAATCTCCCGTCGCGCTCTGCACGGCACCGTCGCTCCCCTCTCCCGACCCGCTTCGCGGGCCACCCTCCCCCGCAGAGGGGGGAGGGAATGCACGGAGGCCGCTCATCAAAACAGGCTCAGCTGCCGGACCGGCTCGACGAGGCGTTCGCGCAGGTCGAGGCGGTCGGTGAGCCCGACCGGGCGATGGTCGGCTGCGATCAGGAACGGGCGGGCGCGCTTCAGCCCGGACGACAGCCGAGCGACGTCTTCGAGGCGCAGGGTCGCATGGCGGCGCGCCTTGATGATCTTGTCGACGGCCTTGGCCCCGAGGCCCGGTACGCGCAGGAGCCACTCCCGGTCCGCCTTGTTCACGTCCACGGGAAACTTCTCGCGGTGCTTGAGCGCCCAGGCGAGCTTCGGGTCGATATCGAGGGCGAGCATGCCCCCTTCGGAGGCGTCGGCGACCTCATCCGGGGTGAATTCGTAATACCGCAGCAGCCAGTCGGCCTGGTACAGACGGTGCTCCCGCTGGAGCGGCGGCGGCTTCGGTGGCAGGATCGCCGACCCGTCCGGGATCGGGCTGAAAGCCGAGTAATAGACCCGCTTCAGGCCGACGCTGCCGTAGAGATGCGCACTCTTGCGGATCAGCGCCTCGTCGGTGGTGGCGTCGGCCCCGACGATCACCTGGGTCGAATGCCCGGCCGGCGAGAAGCGCCGCTTCTCGGCCTTGGCCTCGACGATGCGCTCGCCGATCTGCGCCATCGCGTTCTGAATGGCGGCGCCATCCTTTTCGGGGGCCAGCCGCTCCAGACTCGCCTCGGTCGGCAGCTCGACGTTGATCGAGAGCCGGTCGGCATAGAGACCCGCCTCCTCGATCAGCCAGGGGCTCGCCTCCGGGATCGACTTCAGATGGATATAGCCGGCAAATCCATGGTCGCGCCGAAGCGACTTCGCCACCCGGGTCAGAAGCTCCATCGTGTGGTCCGGCGATTTGATGATGCCGGACGACAGGAACAGGCCCTCGATATAGTTGCGCCGGTAGAAATTCAGCGTGAGGTTCACGACCTCCTCAACGGTGAACTTCGCCCGTCGGACGTTCGAGGAGCGCCGGTTGATGCAATAGGCGCAATCGAACAGGCACCAGTTGGTCAGCAGGATCTTCAGCAGCGAGACGCAGCGCCCGTCCGGCGTATAGGCGTGGCAGATGCCGGCCCCGGTGGTGGAGCCCAACCCGTCCTTGCCGGCCGCGCGCTTCGGCGCTGCCGAGGAGGCGCAGGACGCGTCGTACTTGGCGGCATCCGCGAGGATGCGCAGTTTCTTAGCCAGGGTCTCATCCATCGAACAGACAATGAACGAGAGGCCTAAAGAGGCAAGGCCGCCCCGCGCCCGGCCCCCGTCCGCGATGCCGCACCCCGCCGATAGCTCTGCTGCGATGCTTTATTCCATCTCGTCGGGGTCCGCATCGACCACGCGGCGGGCGAGGTCGTAGGAAAAGCCGGCCCGGGCCAGGGCTCCGAGGTCACGGTCGCGGTGGAGCGCCCGCGTGTCGGACCGGCGATGCGTGCCGAGGCGTCGCCGCTTGGCATAGGCGCGGGCCGCCTGCAGCTCGATATCGGCGGCTTCCGCTTCGGGGATCGCCTCGCGCTCGGCCCGCATCGTGGCCTCGACCACGTCGCGGGGTACTCCCTTGGCGGCGAGCTTCGCCGCAGCACCCCGGCTCGACGTGCCGCGCCGGCGCAGCGTGGCAAGTCGGGCATCGGCAAAGCGGGCATCGTCGACGAGCCCAGCCGAGACCGCCCGCGCCACAGTGGCGGCGATCATGTCGGCGAAAGCGGAGGGATCCTCGCCCCGCAGCCGCGCCCGCTTGTCGACCCGCCGTGCCAGGGTCCGGCGCAGCATCTCGGTCGAGGCGCTGTAGCGTTCCAGATAGTAGAGCGCGACCCGCTGCAGCCATGCCGGGCTGACTGGACCCGGCGGCCGCCGCTCCGCATCGCGGTCTTTTCTCGCATCCCGGGCTGCTGATCCGGGCTCTGCAACGTTTGGTGGTTTCACCGGTTCTTCACGATCTCGACAGGTTTGCGTTCCATGATTTGGGGATGGAACGCGCGCAACGCGACAGGCTCGGCCATGGTCCGGAGCAAAGTCCTTCGCCCGATCTCACCCACGGCCCGTGGCGGCGACGCCTGCGCGCCGCGGCGACGATCCTGATGCGTCGCGAGTGGCTCCTCGTTCTGGTCGCCCTCGGGCTGGCCGCCGTCGCGGCCGGCATCGTCTATCTGTCGCGCCCGACCACCCTCACGGTGGCGGTCGGACCACAGGACGGGGCCGAAGCCGCGCTGATCGAGGCCTATGCCAACGCCCTCGACCGAAGCCGGGAGGATGTCCGCCTCAAGGTCGTGCGCTACGGCGACGTGCGCGACAGCGCCTTGGCGCTTCAGCGAAACCGCGCCGACCTCGCGGTGGTGCGTCCGGACGTGTTCCTGCCCGAGAACGGCCTGACGCTGGCGATCCTGCACGACGAGGCCCTGGTGATCGCGGCGCCCGAAGGAGCCGACATCGACGACGTGCCGGCGCTCGCACGCAAGCGGCTCGGCATTGTCGTACGCCACGGCGCCGACCTGCCGTTCCTGACGAACCTGCTCTCCTTCTACGACCTCCTGCCGGACAGTCCCCCGGTCGCGGATCCGGCAGAGGGCGACCATGCGGCCGAGACCGAGATCGCTGCGGGCCACGTGCAGGTGGTGCCGTTGAAGATCGGCGAGGTCACGGCGGCGCTTGCGGAAAAACGCGTCGACGCGGTTGCGGTGATAGCGAGCCCCGCCTCGAAGATCACGGGGGCCGTCGTGCGCGCCATCGAGTTGGGCTCGCCCGACCGCAAGATCGGGTTCGTGTCGATCCCGGACGGGGACGCGATCCTGCAGCGCTTCCCCGAATTGCAGGCGGTGACGATCCCGGCCGGGACCTTTGGGGGCCGCCCGAAGCGTCCGGATGAGGAGGTCCGCACCGTCGGCGCCTCCTACCGCCTGATGGCCCGGGGCGGCGTCAGCCGGGTCGCCATCGCCTCGGCGACGCAGCACCTGTTCGAGTGGCGCTCGCGGCTCGCCGCCGCAGCGCCGGCCGCGAAGCTGATGAAGGCGCCGGATTTCGACACCACGGTCGCGGCAACGTCAGCACGCTTGCCGAACCACCCCGGCGCCGTCGACTATTTCGAGCGCGAGCAACAGACCTTCCTCGATCGCTACGAGGATTACATCTACCTGCTCGCCTTCTTCGGCGGCACGATCGGTTCCGGCGTCGCCTGGATCGGTCAGCGGCTGGCCCGGAAGCGCCGGGAGCGCATCGACATCGTCCTCGACCGCCTGCTCGACATCATGCGTGAGGTGCGGGCCGCCACCAGCGCGGCCGAGCTCGATGACATCGCGATCGAGACCGATGGGCTCGTCTCTGACGTCGTCTGTTACGCCCGGGAACGCAGCATCGACTCCCGGACGGTGAGCGCGCTGATCCTGGCGGTGGACGGCGTCCACGCGGCGATCGCCGATGCGAGGCGGCGGGCCGAAGGCTCGCTCCCTGGCACGGCCGCCCGCCCGCGCACCGGACGTCTGCTGGCCCTGAACCTGCCGGCGGCGGAGTAGCGATGGCCCTCGCTCGCGCTGCGGCAGCCCGCAATCAGGACGGGACACGGTCTTGGGAGACGCGGCGCGGCCGTGCGCTGCGCATCACCGCACGGCTGGCGGCGTAGGCATATCATGCTAACGGGGGGCATGTTCGATCCCGTCCCCGCCCTCAAAACGGTTCTCGAAAATCTCGACCGCGAAGCCCGCGAGCCGACGAAGCTGCGCGCCGCCCTGGTGCCCGAGCTGCGCCGGGTCATCGAAGAGGGCCACCGCGCCGCCGAGGCACAGCTGCTCAGGGATCGCAACGGGCTTCACTGCGCCCAGACGCTGTCGGCGCTCACCGACGCCGTGGTTCGGGCGATCTACGACGCCGTGCTCTGGCGGCTCTATCCCAACGACAACCCCTCGACTGGCGAGCAGCTCGCCGTGGTCGCCACCGGCGGCTACGGACGAGGCACGATGGCGCCGGGTTCCGACATCGATCTGCTGTTCCTGCTGCCCTACAAGCAGACCGCGTGGTCGGAGAGCGTCGTCGAGGCGATGCTCTACGTCCTGTGGGACCTGAAGCTGAAGGTCGGCCACGCCACCCGCTCCGTGGAGGAATGCCTCCGCGAGGCGAAGGCGGACATGACGATCCGCACCGCGCTTCTGGAGGCGCGCTACCTGTTCGGCACACGGGTCCTGTTCGAGGAGCTGGTGACGCGCTTCGACGCGGAGCTGGTGGTCGGCTCCGCCGCCGAGTTCGTCGATGCGAAGCTGCGCGAGCGCGACGCCCGGGTCTCGAAAGCCGGCTCCTCGCGCTACCTCGTCGAGCCCAACGTCAAGGACGGCAAGGGCGGCCTGCGCGACCTGAACACGCTGTTCTGGATCGCCAAGTACACCTACCGGGTGCGCGATCAGATGGAGCTCGTGGGCGCCGGACTGTTCACGCAAGAGGAATACACGCTGTTCGAGCGCTGCGACGAGTTCCTGTGGCGGGTCCGCTGCCACATGCACTTCGTCACCAAGCGGTCGGAGGAGCGTCTGTCCTTCGGCCTGCAGCCGCGGATCGCCGAGCGCTTCGGTTACGAGGCGCGCGGCGGCCTGTCCGGGGTCGAGCGCTTCATGAAGGCCTATTTCCGCGTCGCCAAGGATGTCGGCGATCTCACCGCCATCGTGTGTGCCGAGCTGGAGGCACGCCACGCCAAGCGCACGCCGGTGCTCGACCGCTGGATCGGCCGGTTCCGCGACCGGTTCCGCGCCACCGCCATCGAGGCGGAGGATTTTTGGATCGACCACGGCCGGGTGAACCTGCGCGCGGAGGACGCGTTCGAGCGTGACCCGGTCAACCTGATCCGCCTGTTCTGGCTGGCCGACCGGCACAATCTGGCGATCCATCCGGATGCCAAGCGGCTGGCGAACCGGTCGCGCCGCCTCATCACCCCGACCCTGCGGTCGGACGCGGAAGCCAACCGGCTGTTCATCGACATCCTGACCTCGCGCAACGCGCCCGAGGAGGCTTTGCGCGAGATGAACGAGGCCGGCGTGCTCGGCCGCTTCATCCCGGATTTCGGCCGCATCGTCGCGATGATGCAGTTCAACATGTACCACCACTTCACGGTGGACGAGCACCTGCTGCGCACCGTCGGCATCCTGGCGGCCATCGAGTCGGGCCGCGCCGAGGAGGCCTACCCGCTGGTCTCGCGCTTGATCCACACGGTCCACAACCGCACGGCGCTCTACGTGGCGATCCTGCTCCACGACATCGCCAAGGGTCGCCCCGAGGACCATTCGATCGCCGGGGCAGCGATCGCCGCGCGTCTCTGCCCGCGCTTCGGCCTGACCGAGGCCGAGACGGAGACCGTAGCCTGGCTGGTCGAGCATCACCTTCTCATGTCGATGACCGCGCAGAGCCGCGACCTGTCAGACGGCAAGACGATCGAGCGCTTCGCCTCGGTGGTGCAAAGCCTGGAGCGGCTGAAGCTCCTGACCATCCTGACGGTGGCCGACATCAGCGCGGTCGGCCCCGGCGTCTGGACCGCCTGGAAGGGCACCCTGGTCCGCACCCTTTATGACGAGACCGAGGTGTTCCTCTCAGGCGGCCATTCCGAGATCGCCCGCACCGACCGGGTACGCCTCGTCCAGATGAGCCTGCGCGAGCAGCTGCCCGGTTGGGCGTCGGAGGAGTTCGACGCCTACGCGGCGCGCCACGGCCAGGCCTACTGGCTGAAGGTCGACAGCAACCGGCAGCTCAAGAACGCGGTCTTCCTGCGCGATGTGCTCAGCGAGGGCCGCACCAGCGCCACCGACGTAGCCCTCGATCCCGTCCGCGGCGTCACCGAGATCACGATCTACTCGCCCGATCACCCGCGCCTGCTCGCGATCATCACGGGGGCCTGCGCGGCGGCGGGCAGCAACATCGTCGACGCGCAGATCTTTACGACGACGGACGGCTTCGCCCTCGACACGATCTTCATCTCCCGGGCCTTCGAGCGCGACGAGGACGAATTGCGCCGGAGCAAGCGCATCACGGCGGCGATCGAGCGCTCCCTGAAGGGCGAGATCCGCATCGCCGACCTCGTGGCCGACAAGCACCCGCCGACCAGCGCCCGGGCCAAGACCTTCCTGGTGCCGCCGGATGTCGGGATCGACAACGCCCTGTCCTCCCGCGAGACCGTGGTGGAGGTGACGGGCCTCGACCGGCCCGGCCTGCTCTACGAGCTGACCACGGCCTTCGGGCGGCTGTCGCTCAACATCACCTCGGCGCATGTCGCCACCTTCGGCGAGCGCGCGGTGGACGTCTTCTACGTCACCGACCTCACAGGCACCCGGGTGACGCAGCCCGACCGGCAGGCGGCGATCCGCAAGGCGATGCTGGATGTGTTCGCCGGGGACGTGGCCGCCTTGAGGGCCGAGGGGCTTGAGGCCCTGGTCGCCGCACCGCCGCCGCGTGAGGCATGAGCGTGCGGGTTGATTTCGGCCGTTCCGGGTCAGATATCAGCGCCGAATTCGATTCCCCTCACCCATCCCTGTCGACGACTGAAACGTGATGACGAGCAACGACATGTCCCAGGATGACCAGCGCCAGACCACGGTCGAAGCCGGTGCCAGCGCGGCTCAGGAGACCGCGTCGCCCGGCAAGGGCCCCGAGTCGACATCCGTCGATCCGGTCGCCGAGGCCCTGGCCCTGCTGACCGCCGAGCGCGACGAGCTGAAGGACCGGACGCTGCGCACGCTCGCCGAGATGGAGAACCTGCGCCGCCGCACGGAACGGGAAATCGCGGATGCCCGCGCCTACGCGGTCACGAACTTCGCCCGCGACGTGCTCAACGTGGCCGACAACATCCACCGGGCCCTCGAGAGCGTCCCGGCTGACGCGAAGGCGGCGGCAGACGGCGCCTTCAAGGGGTTGATCGACGGCATCGAGCTGACCGAGCGCGACTTGGCCAAGACGCTGGAGCGCCATGGGGTGAAGCGGGTCGAGCCGGAGGGCCAGAAGTTCGATCCGAACCGGCATCAGGCCATGTTCGAGGTGCCGAACCCCGATGTTCCGGCCGGCACCGTCGTGCAGGTCGTGCAGACCGGCTACGTCATCGGCGAGCGCGTGCTGCGGCCGGCCCTGGTCGGTGTCTCCAAGGGCGGCCCCAAGGCGGCGGCGAGCCCCGCCGACGCCGCCTAGGGGCATCGCGAATCAGCGCACCTGTGCGGAGGCCTCCGCACAGGGCAGCGTTGTGGCGAAGTCGGAAATGAACCGCGCCGTCTGCCGGATCTCGGCCGGCGCGTGCGGGTTTCGGGCGACCGCACCCGCTTCGACTTGGAGGCGCCGGTTGCAACCGCAGGTCGGCATCCGGCCCGAGGCGGGATCGGGCCAGCAGGCATCGTGGTGCGCGCAGGCACGGTCCAGCGCGTCGATCGGCGGATAGCCTGGGCCGCGGTTCCCCGGCCCGCAGAAATTGCCGTGAATCAGGAAGCCGCCCTGCCCGGATGGACCGGGCAGCATGATCTCCTGCGCGGTCGCCGTGGCGACGACGAATCCGAGGGCGAGCAGCGTCGCCGCGATGGGGTTGAGCCTGGGAGCGTTCACGGCCGATCCTGCATTGGGGATCCTCCTGACGCCGCGTGGCCATACCGACGCGGCATCCGGCCACTGCCTGAGCCGCGCGCCGTGGAGATCCCGACCGGCAGACGGAGTCGCGAAGCCGAACGCCCTGCATTGCGACCGAATGCGGCGAGATCGTCAAGATCTATGACCGCGAATATTGATGACTGTCAGCAATCTTAATCGGCGCCGGGCAAATGGCCCGGCGAATTTTGTTGGTCGGCACATCAATACTCGGCACATGGGCGGCATCGCGGGCTGTTCGGGCATACCGAGGTGCCTGTCACAGGGCGAGGAGCAGCAGGCCGACAACGGTCACCGAGAGGATCAGGCAAAGCGCAAGGTCGAGGATCGGAGCGCCGCCGCAGGTTGGCCCCTGCCGGGTACCATCGTCCACCGCCGGGATCATCACGCTCACGACCGCGCCTCGACTGTCGTCGGATCCAGCGTGGCAATCTTCTTCGACCGCGCGGCGCGGGCGGGCGTGACGCCGCCGGAGGGTGCCGCAGCCCCGTCTGAGGGGATAATTGGGTTGGCGGCCTGCGACTCTCGCGTTTCACCGGCCCGGTGAACCGTGTCCGCGACGGTGATGCCGAGGGCAGGCAGTGTGAGAGCTGCGACCACGCACAGAATGCGCTTCATCCGCGGCAAAAGGCTGGTCTGCCGGCACCGGCAGAGCGGAGTCTTGGGGAGCGTCAGCGGCGGCCAGGTTTCGGCCAGCGGTCGGCACAGATCGGCTCGCATCATCCTCGACTCCGTCATTGACGTGGGAAATTTGACCACGCAACCGAGTTACGTGTGCAAAATTCCCACGTCAACCGGAATTCGCCACTCTGACGTGCGGATGCGCACGCCGTGGGATTGTCTCCCACGACACATCCGCTAACGATGCCGCCATGTCCGAGAGCACCGACACGAAACCGGAGGGCGCCAGCCTGCACGCGCCGCTCGCGCGATTGCTGCGGCCGCTGGTGCGCCTGCTCGTGGCCCGCGGCATCACCTTCCCGGCGCTCACCGACCTGCTGCGCGAGCTCTACGTGAACGTCGCCGAATACGACTTCGCCCTGCCCGGCAAGGAGCAGACCGACAGCCGCGTCTCCCTGCTCACCGGCATCCACCGCAAGGAGGTCCGGCGCCTGCGCGGGGCCGGGGCGCCTGTCAGCGTGGTGCCGGCCGTGGTCTCACGCACGAGCCGGATCATTGCACGCTGGATCGCCGACCCGGCCTTCACCGATCCACAGGGCCAGCCCCTGCCGCTACCACGCACGGCCGATGCGGGCGCGCCGTCCTTCGAGGCCCTGGTCTCCGGTGTGACCCGCGACCTGCGCCCCCGCGCGGTGCTCGACGAGTGGCTCGATCGCGGGCTCGTCTTCACGGACGTCCAAGACCGGATCGTGCTGGCGGAAGCGGCCTACGTGCCGCGCGGGGACGGTTCGGCCGAGCCGCAGCTCTATTATTTCGGCCGCAATCTCCACGACCACATCGCGGCGAGCGTGGCCAACATCGTCGGCGATACGCCGCGCTTCCTAGAGCGGGCGGTCCATTACGATGGTCTGTCCAAGGAGCTCGCGGCCAAGCTCGAGGCGCGGGCGCGCGAGATTGCCATGGAGGCCCTGCAGCAAGCCAATCGCGAGGCGCATGCCGCCTGCGAGACCGATCCCGGCGGCGAATACCGCTGGAATTTCGGCCTTTACGTCTACGCCGAGGCCGTGCCGCCGGCCCGGCCCGCAGACGGGCGCTGAGAGGCCGGCCGGTGCGATCCTCGCCAAACCGTCGGTTCGTCCTGCGCCTGCTCGCGGGCGCCGCCACCCTGCTGCCGGGTACCGCCCGGCCGCAAGAGAACCCGCGCGATCAGGGGATCGGCGGCACCGGCATGAAGATGATCGAGGAGCCGAAGGACGATCCCCTCGGCCAGGGCGACCGCGGCATCGGCGGCACCGGCGTGATCGGCACCATCCGCCGCTTCGGCTCGATCGTCGTCAACGACCTGCGCATCGCCTATCCGCCGGAGGTGGCGGTGCAGATCGACGGTGAACCCGCCAAGGCCACGGACCTGAAGATCGGTCAGGTCGTGCAGGTCGTTGCGCGGCCTGAGCGCGGCGGCCTCGGCACAAGCCGCATCGACGTGACCAGCGAAGTCGTCGGACAGGTGGAATCGGTCTCCCCGGGGCGGATGATCGTGCTCGGCCAGCGCGTGGATAGCGCGGGTCTCGCGGGCGACTGGCAGGCAGGCAGCCGGGTGGCGGTGAGCGGCCTGCGCCGCCCGGACGGCGTCATCGTGGCGAGCCTGATCGAGCCGCGCACCTCGGGGCCCGACCGCGTCGCCGGGCCTGTGCGCCGCGACGCGGGCGGCGGCCTCGCCATCGGCGGCCTGCGCCTCAAGGGCGCCGACGCCCTGCCGCCGGGCCGCCGCGCCCTGGTGACGGGCGTGACCGAACTCGGCGTTCTCAGCGTGACCAACGCCGCCGCGGTCGGGCTGCCGTTCCCGCCGGGCCTCAAGCGGGTGTCGATCGAGGCCTATATCGGCCGCGCCGGCATCGGCCTCGATCTCGGCTCGGGCCTCGCGGTGTCGGGCTATGCGGGTCTGCGTGTGCCGCGCCAGGGCAGCGTCCGCGGCGTGCTCACCGCCGACGTCGCACCGGACGGCGGCCTGACCCTGGAGCGGCTTCGGGTCGAGGATCGGCTCGCCCCGGAGCCGCCCCGGCCGGACGCGCCCCGGTTCGAGCGCGAGCGCGACCGCCTCGACCTGCAGAAGCTGCCCGACCTGCCGGACATGCCCGGTCGCTTCGGCGCCGAGCCCGGCAACCGCCAGAGCCCCTTCGGCGGCCTCGGCGACACCAACGGCCCGACGATCGACACCCGCCCCGGCGCGGGCGGCATCCCGGGCGCGGACGGCCCTGGCGGGTTCGGGGCCCCGCGTGGCGGTCCCTTCGGAGGCGCACCGGGCGCCCCCGGCGCTTTCCCCGGAGGCCCGAGCGGTGGTCCCGGAGGCTTGGGTGGCCCCGGGGGCTTCGGGGGGCCGGGCGGCGGCCCGGGCGGTTTCGGGGGACCACCGGGCGGGGGCGGTCGGCGCTGAGAGCTTGCCGCCCGTGCGATCTCGCCCGGTTTCCCGGCTCAGAACCTCGCAATGACGGTACAGAACGCGCAGCCGTCGCCAGCAGATGACACAGGCCCCTGTCCCGGACGCCTGGAACGTCAGTGGAAGGTGATCCGGGACCCAGCACAGGAAGCGCCGCGCAGCGGCACGATCGTCAAACAACAATGCGGACGCTGCGCGTCATATCATGCTGGGTCCCGGGACGCATTCCGCTGGCGCTGCATGCGCCCGGGAAAGGGACGGCGCGAAACCGGCGATGGGCCGCGACGGCACGTTCGATTCAGCCCCCCGCCTCGCGCGCCAGCAGATCCCGTTTGCGGGCGACGCCCCAGCGGTAGCCCGACAGGGCGCCGTCCGACCGGACCACCCGGTGGCACGGGATCGCCACCGCCAGGTGGTTCGCCCCGCAGGCTTGGGCGACGGCCCGCATGGCGGTGGGCGCCCCGATGGCGCGGGCGATGTCCGCGTAGGTGGCGGTCGTGCCCACCGGGATCGCCCGGAGTGTCGCCCAGACACGCTGCTGGAACGCGGTCCCGCGGATGTCGAGGGGCAGGTCGAGGCCGATGCCCGGTGCCTCGACCAAGCCGATGACGCGGGCCATCCAGGCCTCGAAACCCGGGTCATCGCCCTCGATCTCCGCCCCCGGAAACCGGTCCTGCAGGTCGCGGACCAGGGGTTCGGGGTCGTCGCCGAGCAGGATCGCGCAGATCCCCGCCTCGGTGGCGGCCACCAGGATCGCGCCGAGTGAGCAGGCGCCGACGCCGAACCTCATGCGGATGCCGGTACCGCCCTTGCGGTAGGCGGCGGGCGCCATGCCGAGCCGTCCGGCGGCGTCCGCGTAGAACCGGCTCGCGGTCGAGTAGCCGGCCTCATACAGCGCCTCCGTCACCGTGGCGGCCTTGGGCAGGCCGGCGGCGAGGGCCTCGGCCCGGCGAGCGGTCGCGTAGGCCTTCGGGGTGACCCCGGTGGCGGCTTTGAACACCCGGTGGAAATGGTAGGCGCTCAGGCCCGCGGCCTGGGCGAGGTCGGCGAGCGGCGGCATCGTCTCGGCCGATTCGATCAGCCGGCAGGCCCGGGCGACCGCCTCGGCCCGGCGCTCAGGCAGCCCGGGCTCGTTCGGCCGGCAGCGTCGGCAGGGGCGGAAACCTGCGGCTTCGGCCTCCGCGCAGGTCGCGTGGAAAGTGACGTTCTCGGGCCGGGCCGCCCGTGAGGGGCAGCTCGGGCGGCAATACACGCCGGTGGTGCGGACCGCGTAGACGAAACGGCCATCCGCCCGCCCGTCGCGGGCGGCGAGCGCCGCCCAGCGTTCGGTGTGTTCGGAGTTGGCGGTCGCGAGCGCGGTCATGGCCGCACTATGCGGCGCGGCCGGTGTGTTGAGGAGGGGTTTGGCGGAGACGGGCATGACGGGACCTGCCGGACGGGTATATCGAGCGTCCCTCTCCTGCCGGTCCGCGGCCGCGGCCGCATCCTGCCCCTTGCTGCCGAATTTCTATCGCCCCCGAGTACGTCATGGCGTCGAGCAACACCGATCACATTCATGTCGGGCGGGATGGTTGGCTGTTCCTGAAGACCGGGACCAACGACATCCTCGGGCAATTCGAGCGCCCGGAGGAGACCACCGACCTGATCTGGCGCTGGCGCAGCCTCGTGATGACCCGGGAGCGGCGGCTGCGGGCGCTGGGCATCCGCTACCGCCACGTGGTCGCGCCGGACAAGCTGTCGATCTACGACAATCACCTCGACGGTCTCGCCATCGCGCCGGAGGCCTCCCCGGCCTACCGGCTGCTCCACGCCGAGCCGCCGCTGGGCAACCCATGGCGGCGGGGCCTGACCGGCCTCTACGCGGATTGGCGGCGCCGGAAGCGCTGGCGGGAGACCTGCATCGACCTGATCACGCCGATGCGCGCCGCCCGGGACACGGCCGATCTTTATTGCCGGACCGACACCCATTGGAGTTTCGACGGCTGCTACCTGGCCTATGCCGAGATCTGCTGGGCCTTCGGGGCGGAGCCGCGGACGGACCTCCGCGACCGGCCCTTCACCCAGATCGACCATGACGGCGACCTCGGCAGCGCCTTCGACCCGCCCCGGCGGGCCCCGTCACGGGCCTATCGGATCCAGCGGGATGCGGTGCGGACCTATGCCAGCCCGATCGTCGAAGCGCGCGAGAAGGTGGGCCTGCTGCACACGCTCCATGTCGGCGCCAACGTCATCTACGGCAACGCCGCAGCGAGCGACCCGCGCCGGCTGGCGCTGTTCGGCGATTCGTTCTCGCACGTCATGCCGTACATGCTGACGATCCTGCTCGCGGAGACCTTCCGCGAGGTACATTTCATCTGGAACACGTCGCTCGACTGGTCCTACATCGACCGGGCGAAGCCGGACCTTGTCCTCACCGAGGTGGCCGAGCGGTTCATGGCCCAACTGCCGGACGACGGGTTCTCGCTCGACGCCTACGTGCAGGAGCGGTTCGGCGCCGAGCTGGCAGCCCAGGCCTAAAGAGCGCTAGCCCTCCAGCTTGTCCATCAGCGCATCGGACAGGGCGAAGTTGACATAGACGTGCTGCACGTCGTCCTGGTCCTCGATCACCTCGACCAGGCGGATCAGCTTCTCGCCGGTCTCGTCGTCGACATCGATCGTGTTTTGCGCCTTCCAGACCAGGCCGGTGCGGGTCGGCTCGCCGAACCGGGCCTCCAGGGCCTTGGCGACCTCGCCGTAGGAATCCTGCGCGCAGACGACCTCGTGGCCCTCCTCGCTGGAGCTGACGTCGTCGGCCCCCGCCTCGATCGCCGCCTCCAGCATCGTGTCGGCATCGGCGACGCTCGCCGGGAAGCCGATCACGCCGACGCGGTCGAACATGAACGCCACGGCGCCGGTCTCGGCGAGGCTGCCGCCGGACTTGGTGAAGGCCGAGCGCACGTCGGAGGCGGTCCGGTTGCGGTTGTCGGTCTGCGCCTCGACGATCAGCGCGGCGCCGCCGGGGCCGTATCCCTCGTAGCGGATGTCCTCGTAGTTCTCGCCATCTGCCCCGGAGGCCTTCTTGATGGCGCGCTCGATATTGTCCTTGGGCATGTTCTCGGCGCGGGCCGCGATGATCGCCGCGCGCAGGCGCGGGTTCATGGCCGGGTCCGGCGTGCCGAGCTTGGCCGCCACGGTGATCTCGCGGGCGAGCTTGCCGAACACCTTCGAGCGGACCGCGTCCACCCGGCCCTTCCGGTGCATGATGTTCTTGAACTGCGAATGGCCTGCCATGGCGTGTGAGACTTTGTTCGTTGGCGAGGGCGGGGATCCGGGACCCCGCCGTCGCGGCTGTGAGGTCGCCGCGTTATAGGCCGCCGGCTTCCGACGAAGCAACGCGGGCCGGGGCGTCGCGCGGCCGTCGCATTCGCGTGAGGTGCGGAAAGATCTCCGGCGGCGAGCGTTGGCCGGGACTGTTTCACGTGGAACCCCGATGTCGAACCGGACCGAACGCAGCAAGACAGTGATGGTGACGGGCGCCAGCGCCGGCGTCGGCCGGGCGGTGGCGCACGAATTCGCGCGGCACGGTTGGAACGTCGGGCTCATCGCCCGGGGTGAAGCCGGGCTTGCCGGCGCCATCCGCGACGTGGAGCGGGCCGGCGGCCGCGCCCGCGCCTTCGCGATCGATGTAGCCGACGCGGATGCCGTCTCGCGTGCCGCCGATTCGCTCGCGCGGGCCTTCGGCGGCATCGACGTCTGGGTGAACAACGCGATGGTGACGATCTACGCGCCCGTCCAGGAGACGAGCCCGGAGGAGTTCCGCCGCGCCACGGAGGTGACCTATCTCGGGCAGGTGCATGGGACGCTGGCGGCGCTCCGCCACATGGTGCCGCGCGACCGGGGCACGATCGTCCATATCGGCTCGGCGCTCGCCTACCGGTCGATCCCGCTCCAGGCGACCTATTGCGCGGCCAAGGCGGCGGTGCGCGGCTTCGTCGACTCTCTACGCAGCGAGTTGCGGCACGATGGCAGCCGGGTGCGGCTGACGATGGTTCAGCTCCCGGCGGTCAACACGCCGCAATTCGATTGGGCGCGCTCGCGGCTGCCCCGCAAGCTCGAGCCGGTGCCGCCGATCTACCAGCCCGAGGCCATCGCCCGGCACGTCTTTCGGGCCGCCCACGACGCGCCGCGGGAATTGTGGATCGGCGCTTCGGCCTGGAAGGCGATACTCGGGACGATGCTGATCCCGGGATGGATCGACAGCTACCTGGCCCGACACGGCTATCGCGGGGAGATGACCAGCGTGCAAGCTCAAAAAAATCGTCCGGACAACCTCTACGAGCCCGTCGATACCGATCCCGGTGCCCATGGGCGCTTCGACGCCCGGGCGACTGCGCACGTGGCCGCGGCCGACCCGCGCTGGCTCAAACTCGGGATCGCCGCGCTGCTCGGCGTGGCTGCCGGCTCGATGCTGTTCGCCACCGAGGCGCAGGGCCGGCGCATCGGGCGCTCCCGCCTCAGGCCGCCCGCACGGTCGCCAGGAAGCGCCCGACCTCGGCCGTGAGCTGTTCGGACTGGCGCGACAGGGCGGAGGCCGAGTCCAAGAGCTCACCCGCGGCGGCGCCGGTCTTCTCAGCGGCCCCGGCCACGCCCGTGATCGTGCGGGTCACCTCGCTGGTGCCGGAAGCCGCCTGCCCGACATTGCGGACGATCTCCTGAGTCGCGGCATCCTGCTCCTCGACGGCCGCCGCGATCGAGGCGGACACGGTGCTGATCTCCCGGATGCGACCGGCGATGGCCTCGATGGCCGATACGGCCTCGCCGGTCACGCTCTGAATCTGACCGATCTGCTGGCCGATCTCGCCCGTGGCCTTGGCGGTCTGGTCGGCGAGCACCTTGACCTCCGCGGCCACCACCGCGAAACCCTTGCCGGCCTCGCCGGCCCGGGCCGCCTCGATGGTGGCATTGAGGGCGAGCAGATTTGTCTGCGCCGCGATGCCGGAGATCATCCCGACCACCTCGCCGATCTTGGACACGCTGGTCTTCAGGGCCGTCACGAGGGCGGCGGTCTGGTCCGCTTGGCCCACAGCGGCCCGCGCCAGATCGGCCGAGCCCGAAACCTGTCGGCCGATCTCCTGCACCGAGGCGCCCAGCTCCTCGGCGGCAGCCGCCACGGTGCCGACATTGGACGCGGCCTGCTCGGAGGCGGCCGCGACCGTGATCGATCGTTCGGCACTGTCGGCTGCCGTCGTCGCCAGGGTCTGCGCCGTTGCCTGCAACGCGCCGGCCGAGGCCGAAACCGTGCCGACGATCCCACTCGTCGCCTGCTCGAACGCATCGGCCATCTGATGCATCGACGCCAGACGCTGTTCCTCGGCGAGCAGCCGGGACTCGCTGGCCTCCTGTTCCAGGGCCTTCGTCAGGATCAGGTTGTCCTTAAATACCTGCACAGCCGCAGCCATGTCGCCAATCTCGTCGTCGCGCTGGGTGCCGGGCACGAGCGTTTCGAGCTGCCCCTCGGCGAGCCGTCGCATCGCGCCGCCCAGGTGAAAGAGCCGCCGGACAACGTGGAACTGGACGATCAGCACCGCCACCACGGCAAGGCTGGCGGCGAACAGGATGGTCGCAACGGCGAGCAGGAAGTCCCCGTGGGCGTCGGCGGCTGCCGCACTCGCGCGAGCCTGGGCGGCCTCGAGGACCGCGATCGCGGCGTCGGCGAGCGTCTGCTGGCCGATGATCGCCTCGTCCCAAGCCGCAATGGGGATCGAGATCTTGCGCCCCGCCGAGACGTCGGCAGCGACGGTGTTGCGCAGGTCGGCCAGCTTGCCGCTGAAGTAAGTGGCGTTCGCCCTGTCGTAAGCCGCTTTCACGGAGGGATCGAATCCAGCGGTGGCGATCACGCGCTGGGCGATCTGCCACGCGGTGAGGGCCCCGGTTTCCGCCCTGTTCAGCTGCGTCCAGTCGGCGGGCGTAGCGGCGCGACCGGTGGTCACGAGTTCGCTCACCTGGGACGCGACCCTGCTGGTCGTCGTCCGGGTCAGCCACGTCGCCGCCCTCGCATCCAGGAAGCTGCCGAAACCGGGCTCGAGGGCCTGAATCTCGGCCTCCGCCGCGTCCGAGGCGGCCTCGAGCACGGTGAGAATCCGGACGCCCAAGTCGGCAAGCGTCTTGCGCACCGATGGATCGCGTGCCGCGATGGGCTGTTTGAAGGCGGCATCCACGGCGGGGCGCTGGCGTCTCCACTCGTCCACCAAGGATTGCAGTTCGACGCCCCGCGCTTTGAGGGCGACATCGTGCAGACGCCGCAATTCAGCCAAGGCACCGTCGATCGCCGTGTCGAAGGCCTCACGGCCCTTCAGGGCGATCTGCCGGTGCAGGCGGCCAGAATCGTCATCGGCACTATCGGCGAGCGCGATCATGGACCAGCCGCGCTCGACCCGAAACTGGTTCAAGCTCCCGAAAAGGTTGCGGTCGATCGCCATGTATTCGGCGACTTGCGTGGTGATTTTGGATCGCGTCCTGCTTCGTGCGACTTCCAGCGCGGCGATACCGATCGCCGCAATGCTCATCAGAGCCACCATCGCAATGAGGACCAAACGAATCGAGATTCTCAGCACGATCACCCACCCGGACAGACGACCACAGCAAGATTGCTCCAAGATGCCTATCGGTATGGGGGATTTCAAGTGTTGATTTTCTATAAGTACTTTCAAATATGGTACTTGATCGATCTTGATCTACAGCATTATTCAATTTGTATTATATTTATAAGTCAAAATATTGAAAGCAACTTGTCGTAAGGCACCCTGCGAATCTGAAACAATACAGTTGGGTATGTGAGCCGGCACGGGCCATGGGTCGATCGCCCGGTGGGCCACCCGCACGAACCGCCAGGCCACCGACCGCGCAGGCGCAGCCCCAAATCCCGTCTCGCGGACGAACACCTCGGCCTCGGAGCGCGGATCGTCATCGGTCGAAAACCGGAAGCCCATCTTTAGGGTGATCGACCCGGTCACGGGCGATCGCCGTCGGACGGCCCAACGAGCGCCTGCATGCGCCGTGGGCGGCTCGGACGCCGCGACGCGAACGGTGAGGGCCCGACTCGGCGGAGGGGGACCGCAGTCGTTCGTTCGGTCGCGCTCCGCGGTGCGGACTCCGTCTACAGCAAACCCGCGTGCCAATCCCGCAGCGCGGCCAGCGTCACCACGCGGCCCGGCCATTCCAGGCCGGCGAGGTGCCGATGCGGATGGCCGGGCTCGCCGAGGTCCGAGACCGCCGAGAAAGCGCCGTCGAGACGGTGGCGGTCGGTGTAGCGGCTGCGTGTCGCCAGGACCGGCAGGCCGGCGGTACGGGCCGAGGCGATGCCGGCGGCGGAGTCCTCGAAGGCCACCGCCTCCGAGGCCGGCACCCCGAGCCGCTCCAGCGCCAGCAGGAAGACATCCGGAGCGGGCTTCTTGCGATCCGCTTCGTCGCCGGCCGCGATCACCGCGAAGGGCGCGTCGGAGGCCGGAAAATTGGCCGCCAGCAGCCGGTCGACGTTGGGCCGGCTGGTGGTGGTGGCGATCGCCAGAAGGAGGCCGGCGCTCCGGGCCTCGGCGACGAGCCGGGCGATCCCCGGGCGCAGCGGCAGCCCGTTCTGGGCGATAAGCTCGCCGTAAGCGATCGTCTTGCGGGCGTGGATCTCGGGCGCCTGCGCGTGGAAGGAGGCGGCCGCGCCCGGGTGGGTTGTGTCGATGTAATGGGTCAGCCGCTCCTTGCCGCCCATCACGGTGAGCAGGTCGGCGTAGAGCGCGGGGTCCCAGCGCCAGGGCAGGTCCAGCGCCGCAAAGGCGCGGTTGAACGCCTGCCGGTGCAGGTCCTCGGTTTCGGCCAGCGTGCCGTCGACGTCGAAGATCAGCGCCCTCAGCACGAGAGATCGCGGCCGGAGGCGCCCTCCGCGCCGGCCCGGATCGCCGCGATGCGTTCCGCATAGGCAGCGGGACCGCCGCTGAAGACCGCGTTGCCGGCCACGAACGTGTCGGCGCCGGCGCGGCTCGCCGCCTTCACGGTCTCGGCATCGATGCCGCCATCGACCTGGATGCGGATGTCGCGGCCGGCCACCATGGCCCGGACCCGCGCCACGCTCTCCATGGTGCTCTTGAGGAATTTCTGGCCGCCGAAACCGGGATTGACGGTCATCACCAGCACGAGGTCGACCATGTCGAGCACCGGCTCGACCAGGGCGGCGGGGGTCCCGGGGTTGATCGCCACGCCGGCCCGCTTGCCGAGGTCGCGGATGGTCTGGAGCGAGCGGTGGATATGCGGTCCGGCCTCGGCATGGACCGTGATCCCGTCGGCACCGGCCTCCGCGAAGGCCGCGAGATACGGGTCGGCCGGCGCGATCATCAGATGCACGTCGAAGAACGTGTCGGTGTAGGGGCGCAGCGCCTTCACCACCGGGGGCCCGAAGGTGATGTTGGGCACGAAATGCCCGTCCATCACGTCGAGATGGATCCAGTCGGCCCCGGCCTCGGCCACCGCGCGGGTTTCCTCTGCGAGGCGGGCGAAATCGGCGGACAGGATCGACGGGGCGATGACGGGAGGCAGCATGCGATATCCGGAATCGGGCGGGCCGGGGCGAGCGCTGAAGGCCGAAGAGCGTCGATCCATTTACGTCGGCTCGCCGGCTCTTCCTACCCCTGCGTGTCGACCTGTCGGATGAGCGCGACGGCGGTCTTCGCCGCGAGGGTCAGGGGCTGCGGCGGTGCCTCCAGATCGAACCAGTCCAGACCGTCGTGCTTGTCCGGCTCGACCAGCCTCGGCGTCCCAGCATAGGCTTCGACCCGGTAGACCGGCGCGACCCAGTGGATGCCTGCATTCCGATCGATGTGATCGATCACGCAGAGGAGTGTGACCGGCTCGATGCCGATGCCGAGTTCCTCGGCGACCTCGCGCTTCACGGCATCGGCCACGGGCTCGAACAGGTCGACCTTCCCGCCTGCCAACCCCCAATGCCCGGCCTCCGGTTCGGTCCTCCGGCGCAACAGCAGGATGCGGCCATCGCCGACGATGGCGGCCCCGCATCCAACCCGTGGCTCCATCTGCACGATCCGACATCCCTTGTTTGGGATTTTGCTGGTGCCACGGTGAGGGCCGAGTCGCCAGTGTCGGCGACCCGGATCGTCATTGCGAGCGCAGCGAAGCAACCCAGTGAGCCGCCACGCTTTGGGAGCGCACGCTGCCCTGGGTTGCTTCGCTGCGCTCGCAATGACGGCGGGGAAGATCGGCTGAGCGATCAGCGCAGGACCGGCGGCGGGATGAACCACGCCGTCATTCCGGGCTCCGCTTCGCGGCCCCGGAATGATAGGGCGGATGCTTAGGCGTCCATGCACCCTAAGCCCTTCGCGCGAGCGGGGAAAAACCGATCCCCCAAAAAAATCACGCCAAGCGGCGGCGGCGTTCCACGAGTTGCATGATCATCGGCGTCAGGATCAGCTGCATGGCGAGGTCGAGCTTGCCGCCCGGGATCACGATGGAATTGGCCCGGCTCATGAAGCTGTCGTGGATCATCGAGACGAGATACGAGAAATCGATCCCCTTCGGGTCCTTGAACCGGATGACCACCAGCGACTCGTCGGCGGTGGGAATCCAGCGGGCGATGAACGGGTTCGAGGTGTCGACGGTCGGCACCCGCTGGAAGTTGATGTCCGTGAACGAGAATTGCGGGCAGATGGTCTGCACGTAGTCGGGCATCCGCCGCAGGATCACGTCGGTAACGGCATCCGTGGAATAGCCGCGGAACGAGCGGTCCCGGTGCAGCTTCTGGATCCATTCGAGGTTGATCACCGGCACGACGCCGATCTTCAGGTCGGCGTAGCGGGCGATGTCGACATCCGGGTCGGCCACGCAGCCATGCAGGCCCTCGTAGAACAGCAGGTCGGAATCCGGCGGGAACGCCTCCCACTCGGAGAAGCTGCCCTCCGGGATGCCATAGGCCCGGGCGTCGTGCTGGTCGTGGGCGTAGTGACGGGTCCGGCCGGTGCCGTTCTCCGCGTAGCTGCGGAACACCGCCTCCAGCTCCGGCAGCAGGTTCGCCCGGGGTGCGAAATGCGACAGCGTCGGCTCACGAGCCATCATGGCCCGCATCGTATCCCGGTCGAAGGCGTGGAAGCCGTCGCCTTCGATGAACACCGCGCGCACGTCCTCCCGGCGGAAGATCTGCTCGAAGGTGTTGCGCACCGAAGTTGTGCCGGCCCCGGAGGAGCCGGTCACCGAGATGATGGGGTGCCGCGCCGACATTCTGTGTTCTTGGCGTCCTGCCTATGAGCGCATCAGGCCGCGCTGGCCGAACAGCGGCGAGCGGCCGGCATCGGGCTTGCCGCCGGCGTAATAGGAGGCCACGCAATCGACCTCCTCGGTGGAGCCGCAGACCAGCGGGGCGCGCTCGTGGATCCCGGTGGCCACCAGGTCGAGGATGCGGGTCTGGCCGTCGGTCGCGGCGCCGCCGGCCTGCTCGATGAGCATCGCCACCGGGGCGACCTCGTAGAGCAGCCGCAGGCGGCCGCGGGCGTAGTTCTTCCGGGCGTCGCCCGGATACAGGAACACGCCGCCCCGGGTCAGCACGCGCTGAATGTCGGCCACCAGGGAGGCGAGCCAGCGCATGTTGTAGTCCTTGTCGCGCGGCCCCTCGGTGCCGCGCTGGCAATCCTCGATATAGGCCTTCACGGGGGCGTCCCAGTGCCGGACGTTGGAGGCGTTGATCGCGAATTCCTTGGCCGAGGCCGGAACGGACATGCCTGCGCTGGTCAGGCGGAACACGCCGTCCGCGCGATCGAGCACGTAGGATTGCGTGCCGTCGCCGAGCGTCAGGATCAGCGCGGTGGCCGGGCCGTAGGTCACGAAGCCGGCGGCGATCTGGGCGGTGCCCGGGGTGGTGAACGAGGCCAGCGGGTTGGCCGGATCCTTGATCGACGGGCGGATGCCGAAGATCATCCCCACCGCCATGTTGACGCCGATGTTGGACGAGCCGTCCAGCGGGTCGATGGCGACCGCAAGCGGCGCGTCCGGGTTCAGCCGCATCACCTCCTCGGCCTCCTCGGAGGCGACCTCGGCCACCGGAGCGCCTTGCAGGGCGGCGGTGACGCTCTCGTGGGCGATCACGTCGAGCGCCTTCTGCACGTCGCCGTCGCTGTTATGCTCGCCCGCTGCCGCGAGGTCGCCGCCGAGCGCGCCGCGCCCGATCAGCGCGCTGATCTCCACCGCCGAGCGCGCGATCGCGCCGATCACCGCGGCGGCATCCTTCAACGCCGGGTTGGTTTCGACCGCCTGCACCAGGCAGGTCTCGAGAGGCGTCCCGATCGCTGCTGAAATTGCCATCGGCCTATCTCTCCTGCTGGAATCCCGCCTGCCGGGATCGCGCGTTCCGCGCCGGGTCTGTACCGGGCCCTCTACCACCAAGATAGCGGGCCGCGCGCCTGGATCGACAGGAACCGGGGACGCCACGCTCAAGATTTCTGAGGGATCTTGTGTCATAGGACAAAAAAAACGACATCTCCGCCATGCGCAATCTCTCCCTCAAGCAGCTCCAAGCGGTGGCGGCGGTGGCCCGCCTGGGTACCATGACCCGGGCCGCGCAGGAGTTGAACGTCACCTCGGCCGCGCTCTACGCGCGCATCCGCCAGCTGGAGGAAGAGGCCGGACTGCTGCTGTTCGACCGGACGCCCGGCGGTCTCAAGCCCACCGATGCCGGGCGCGAGATGCTCTGGGCGATCGACAGCATCAACACCGTCCTGGAGACCTGCACCGACCGGCTGCGGACCCTGCGCGGCGCCGAGGGCGGCCGGGTCGCGCTGGGCGTCGTCTCGACCGCGAAGTATTTCGCGCCCCAGGTGATCGCGGGCTTCGTCAAGCAGCACCCCGGCGTCGAAATCAGCCTGTCGGTGCGCAACCGCGGCCAGACCGTCGAGGCGCTGCGCGGCTACGAGATCGACTTCGCCGTGATGGGCCGCCCGCCCCGGGACTTCCCGATCGAGGCCGCGACCTTCGGGCCACACCCGTTGGTGCTGGTCGCGGCCCCGAGCCATCCGCTCGCCGGCCGGACCGGCCTGTCCCGCGAAGATCTGGCCGATCAGCCGTTCTTTTTCCGCGAAGAGGGCTCCGGCACGCGCACGGTCTTCGAAGAGTTCATGAGCGGCATCCTGGTCAAGCGGGCGCTGCTCGACATCGACACCGGCTCCAACGAGACCATCAAGCAATCGGTGATGGCCGGGCTCGGCATCGCGCTGCTGTCGGTCCATTCCGTCGCGGCCGAGGTCGAGAGCGGCCGCCTCGCCCTTCTCGACGTCAAGGGCCTGCCGATCCGGCGCGACTGGTACGCGGTGCGCCGGGCCGACAAGGTGCTGGGGCCGGCGGCCTCCGCGGTCTGGTCCTACCTGATGAGCGACGGCGCGCGGATGCTGCCGGGCGTCACGCTCCCCGAAGTCACCGGGGCCAAGGCGTGAGCACCCCCGGCATCGTCGTCGCCGGGGCCGGCCAAGCGGGCTTCCAGCTGGCCGCCTCCCTGCGCGAGGGCGGCTTCCGGGCCCCGATCACCCTGGTGGGCGACGAGACCGCCCTGCCCTATCAGCGCCCGCCCCTGTCGAAGGCCTATCTGGCCGGCAAGACCGACGCCGAGGGGCTGTTCCTGCGCCAGCCCGGCTTCTTCGCCGAACACGCGATCACTCATCGGCCGGGGATCCGCGCCCTGGCGATCGACCGCGCGGCGCGCCGCCTGCAACTCTCGGACGGCCAAAGCCTCGCCTACGATCACCTCGTTCTGGCCACCGGCGCCCGCAACCGGCCGCTGCCGGTGCCGGGGGCCGATTTGCCGAACGTGCGCCAATTGCGCGGCCTTGCCGATGCCGACGCGCTCCGGATGGCGCTCGGCGAGGCCAAGGCGATCGTGGTGATCGGCGCCGGCTTCATCGGGCTGGAATTCGCCGCCGTGGCCGCGGCACGGGGCCTGTCGGTGACCGTGGTGGAGGCGGCCGACCGGCCGATGGCCCGGGCGGTCTCACGGGAGATCGGGCAGTTCTTTCAGGCAGCCCACGAGGCGATGGGCGTGCGCTTCGCCTTCGGGGGGGGCGTGACCGCGATCGTCGGCCGGGCGGGCCGTGCCACGGGCATCGTCCTGGCGGACGGACGGGAGCTTCCCGCGGACTTCATCCTGATCGGCATCGGCGTGCTGCCGAACCGGGAACTCGCCGCAGACGCCGGTCTCCCGGCCGAGGACGGGGTGCGGGTCGACGCCTTCCTGGCGACGCCCGATCCGGCGATCTCGGCGATCGGCGATTGCGTCCGCTTCCCGAGCCCGTTCGCCCACGGGCTCACCCCGGACGGCACGGTGCGGATCGAGTCGGTGCAGAACGCCATCGACCAGGGCCGCTGCCTCGCCGCGCGGCTCAACGGCAAGCCGGCGGCCTACGGGGCGCTGCCGTGGTTCTGGAGCGACCAGGGTCCGCACAAGCTGCAGATCGCCGGCCTGTCCGGGCCTGGCGATACCAGCGTGGTCCGGGGCTCGGGCTCGGCGTTCTCGGTGTTCCGCTTCCGGGACGGTGCCTTGAGGGCCGTGGAGTCGGTCGACCGGGCGGGCGACCATATGATCGCCCGGCGCCTGCTGGCGGCGGGCACGCCGCTCACCCCGGAGCAGGCGGCCGATCCGGGCTTCGATCTCAAGGCCCTGGCGATGAAGCGGCCCTGACCGGGGACAGACCGATCAATCCGAGAAGGCGATCTTCGGGCCCGGCCGCTGCAGGGCCACGGCGGTGGCAATTCCCAGACCCAGGATCGTGACCGCGCAGGCTGCCAGCGCCCCGAACTGCCCGAGTTGCAGCAGGGCCTGACCCAGCACCGCGACCCCGAGCGCCTGGCCGCAGAAGAACGAGAAGGCGTGCAGCGCCACCGCGGAGGCGCGGGCGGTCGGCGCGACCTCGGTCACCTGGGTCTGGAAGGTGTTGTGCAGCATGTAGAAGCCGAGCCCCATGGCGGTGAGCGCCGCGCAATCGACCTGCCAGCTTCCGGCCAGCCCGACCACGGTGAGCGAGGCGCCGCAGATCAAGCCGCCGCCGATCAGCATCCGGGGCATGCCGAGCAGCCGCACCAGCAGCCCGACCAGGGCCGAGTAGAGCAGGCCGCCAATGGCGAAGCCGGCCAGCACCAGGCCGGCCTCCCGCGGGCCGCCCTCGCCGCGGGCCTCGATCAGCGGGGCGAGATGCGGGAACACGCCGAAGATCGCGATCGCCTCGATGAATACCGCCGAGAACAGGACCCGGGCGCGCGGATTGGCCAGGATCGTCCGGTAGCGCCCCACCGCCTGCCCGAAGGCGGGACGGCGCGCGGGCGCGCGGCCGGTGCGATCGAAGCCGAACACCGTCGCGGCACAAGCGATGGCAGCGACGAGCGCTGTGATCGCGAACACGCCGCGCCAACCGATCGCCGCCTCGATCAGCCCCGCGAAGGTCGATCCTGTGAGCTGCCCGAGAATGACCGCGACGAGGAAGCGCCCGATCGCGACCTGCCGCCGGTCCATCGGCACCCGGTCGCCGAGCAGCGCCAGCGAAAGAGGGATGCAACCGCCCGCCGCCGCCCCGGCCAGCATGCGCAAACCGAACAGGCTGGAGAGATCGGGGGCGAGGCTGCACAGGACGAGGGCGCCGGCGAGGACCGCCAGGCAGACGCTCATCACCCGCTCCTTGCCGAGCGCGTCACCCACCGGACCGAGCACCGGCTGGATGAAGGCGTAGGGCAGCGCGAAGGCGGTCGAAAGCAGCGCCACCGTGTGGGCGTCGCTGCCGAGGTCCCGGGCGAGCACGCCGACCAAGGGCTCGACCGAGCGCAGGGCGAAGGTGCTGCCGAATCCCGCGCAGGCCAGGACGACGATCAGGCGCGGGATCGAGGCGGCGGCCGGCTCCGACCCGTGGGTCGCGGACGGCGTGAGCGCCGGCTCTTGTCTGTCGAGCATGGTGAGGATTCGCGCCGCGGGCGGGACTCAAGACCCGCGGCATCGCATCTCCGCGGCCGGAGCGAAACCCGTCGGGATCAGTGCGCGTAGAAGGCCGGATCCGAATTGTCGCTCGGATGCTCGAACGCCCACTGGAGCGCCGAGGACAGGGGGATGTTGTAGGTCAGCCCCCGCGGCGGCACCGGCTTGAGGAACCAGGTCTCGTAGATCGTCCTGATCTCGGGACTGCGATAGAGATCGGCGGTGGCCTTATCGACCACCGCCTTGAAGGCCGGATCGTCCCGGCGCAGCATGATCCCGTAGGGTTCCGGGTTGGACAGGGTCTCCTGACTGATCACGTAGGCGGCGGGGTCCTTCGACTGGGCTGCCACGACGCTGAGCTGCACGTCGTCCATGACGAAGGCCGCCGCCCGACCGGTCTCGACCAGCAGAAAGCCTTCCGGCACGTCTTTTGCCGAGATCACCGTGATGCCGAGCTTGCGCTCGTTGTTGGCCTTGATCAGCATCAGGATGTTGGTCGAGCCGGCCACCGACGACACCGCCTTGCCGCGCAGGTCCTCCAGGCTGTCGATCTTCTGGTCCTTGCGGGAGACGAACCGGGTCGCCGTGAGGAAGTGGGTGTTTGTGAAAGCGACCTGCTTCTTGCGCTCCGCATTGTTGGTCGTGGTGCCGCATTCGAGATCGGTCGTGCCGTTGGTCATCAGCGGGATGCGGGACGAGGAATTCACGAACTCCATCGCGACCTCGAGCCCCGGCATCTTCAATTCACGCTTCACGGCATCGGCGATCTTCAGGCAGATATCGACCGCGAAGCCGACCACCTTCTGGTTCTGGTCCAGGTAGCTGAACGGCGGCGCGGTATCGCGCACGCCGAGCACGAGCCGGTTGTTGTCCTGGATCTTCTTGAGGGTGCCGGTCTGCGGCTCGGCCCGAGCCGCAGGGGGGAGCACAGCGAGCAGCACGGCGACGATCGGGGTGAGCAGGCGCATGGGCTGGCGGGCTCCGGGGGCGTGCAACGAGGCGCCGACCGCGAGGGGCGGCGGGAAGCCGGATCAGGCTTCCACCCACCGCTCAGCAAGAGTCCGGCCGCTTTGATGCGGGATGGCGGAACCAAGACCGGTCTCCGACCGAACCGAACGCTGGAATATTGATCATTTCTCCGGCTGCGCGGCGTGCAGGACCGGCAACGCGCGTAACGCGTTGGTGGCGTAATCGAGGAAGGCGTTCACCCGGGCGGACCGGAGCCCCTGGCTCGGGGTGACGATCTGCACCGGCACCGGTGGCGGCTCATGCGGAGCAAGCAGGCGCACGAGACGGCCCGCCGCAATGTCCTCGGCCGCCTGATAGGACAGCACCCGGGCGATGCCACGCCCGGCCCGGGCCGCGATCAGCGCCGCCTCGACCTCGTTGACGATCAGGCGCGGCGCGAGGCGGACGCGGTGCGCGCCGAAGCGCCATTCGCGGACATTGGAGCGGACCATGCCCAGGATGGTGTCGTGGACGCTCAAGTCGGCGGGGGTCCGGGGCGTGCCCCGGGCCGTGAGGTAGACCGGACTCGCCACGACCACTTGGCGTACCTGTCCGACCCGGCGCGCGACCAAGCGGGATTCCGCGAGGTGCCCGATCCGGACTGCAACGTCGATGCCCTCCTCCACGAGGTCGAGGTTGCGATCGGCAAGCACCAGTTCGACACGCGCCTCCGCGTAGGCATCAAGAAAGCCCGACACGATCGGCGCGACGTGCTTGCGCCCGAACAGAACCGGGGCCGTGATCCGCACAAGCCCGCGCACCGCATCGCCCGCCGCCCCCGAGACGGTGGCCTCGTAGCCAGCGAGCAGGCCGCGCGCCCGCTCGGCCAGTTCGAGCCCCGCCGGGGTCGGCGCCAGGCGTCGGGTGGTGCGCTCCACCAACCGGGTGCCGGCCCGCGCCTCCAGGCTCGCCAGCGCCCGGGTCGCGGCAGCGGCCGAGCGGTGCGACCGGCGTGCGGCCCCGGCCAGGCTGCCGGCGTCGATGATCGCGACGAAGAGAGCGAGTTCGTCCAGCCGGTCCACGGATCATTTCAGCTTATGAAATTCTGAATGCCATGAATTCCGGATTATCCCCGCGCTGTGCAAGAGCCATGTTCGGGCCTCGCTGGAGACCCCGACCATGTCCGACCCCGACCTGACCCTCTACGGCTTGCGCCTCTCGGGCCATTCGCACCGCGCGGAACTGTTCCTGTCGCTGCTGGGGCTGCCCTACCGCTTCGTCGAGGTGGCCAGCACGGAGCAGCGCGCCGCCGCCAACTTCCGGCACCTCAACCCGCTCGGCCAGATCCCGGTCCTGACCGACGGCACGGCCGTGATCGCCGACAGCAATGCGATCCTCGTCTACCTCGCCGCGTTCTACGCGCCGGAGAGCGGATGGATGCCGGCCGATCCCATCGCCGCCGCCGAGGTTCAGCGCTGGCTTTCGATCGCCGCCGGCGAGGTCCGGACCGGGCCGGCCCTCGCCCGGCTGATGGTGGTCTTCGGCGCGCGCGCCGACCGGGCGACGGTGCACGCGACCGCGGCCCGGATCCTCACCTTTATGGATGGGCATCTGGCCGATCGCCGCTACCTTGCGACCGAGCGGGCGACGCTGGCCGACATCGCCTGCTACACCTACGTCGCCCATGCCCCCGAGGGCGGCGTCTCGCTCGCCCCCTACCCGGCCGTGCAGGCCTGGATCGCCCGGGTGCAGGCCCTGCCGGGCTTCATCCCGATGCCAGCCTCCCCCATCCCCGAACAGGCGTGAGGTGCGCCATGGCCGATTTCCACGCAGACGAGTTGATCGCGCAGGCCCATGCCGGCCACGTCCTCGGCGGCACCCCGGCGATCCGGCCGTTCATGCCGGAGCAGCACCGCCTCTTCTTCGCGGGGCTGCCCTATCTTCTGATCGGGACCGCGGACGCGGCCGGCGCACCGGTCGCGACCCTGCTGACCGGCGCGCCCGGCTTCGTGCAGAGCCCGGACGCGACGCATCTTGCCATCGCCGCGGCCCTCGACCCCACCGACCCGGCGGTTGGATCCCTCGTGCCGGGCGCCGAGGCCGGGGTTCTCGGCATCGACCTGGCGACGCGGCGGCGCAACCGCGCCAACGGCCGCATCGTGCGTCGCGATCGGGATGGCCTGGCCGTGGCGGTCGATCAAAGCTTCGGTAACTGCCCGCAATACATTCAGCGGCGCGCGGTCGAGCCGGTGCCGCGCCGGCCGGGCTCGACCGAGATCCTGTCGGCCCTGGATACGGAGGCCGAGGCGCTGATCGACGCCGCCGACACGCTGTTCGTCGCCACCCGGTCGCGGGACGGGCTCCGGGAAGGCGGCGCCGACATCTCGCACAGGGGCGGGCGCCCGGGCTTCGTCCGCCGCCGCGGCGACGTGCTGACGGTGCCGGATTTCTCCGGCAACCGCTACTTCAACACACTGGGCAATCTGATTGGCGAGCCGCGCGCGGCCGTGCTGTTCCTCGATTTCGCCAGCGGCGACCTGCTGGTCCTGCAGGGCCGCACTGAAATCGACTGGACGGGCGCTGCGGGCCTCCTCGGCGCGCAACGATCCTGGTCCGTTACGATCACGGGCGGTTGGCGGCGCCGGGCGGTTGTTCCCCTGCGCTGGAGCGACCCCGAGCCCGCGCCGCAACTGGCGCGCACGGGCATCTGGGCCGAGGCTGAGGGGGTCCGATCGTGAGTCAGGACGCGCCGCCTGCCGCAGCCTCGTGCTCCCGGGCGAGACGTGCCTCTGCGGCGGCCACGGTCTGGAAGGCCGGCCGGGCACGAACGCGCTCGACATAGGCCGACAGGACCGGGTCGGGCGCAACCAGGCCGAAGCCCATCGTCCAGCCGAGCGCGCTGCCCCACAGGATGTCCGCGGCGCTGAAACGGTCGCCGAGCAGGTACGGCCCCGGACTCAGCGCCTCGGTGATGCGCGCGATCACGCTGTCGTAGTCGGCATAGGCCGACATGGCCCGCGGCCCGGGCTCGCGCTTGAGATGGCGGTCGATCACTGCAGGCTCGAAGCAGGAGCCGTAGAACACCATCCAGCGCAGATACGTCCCCCGGGCGGGGTCGGTGAGGGCGGGCGCGAGGCTGGCCTCCGGGAACATGTCGGCGAGATACAGGTAGACCGCCGCCTGCTCGGTGACGAGCGCCTCGCCATGGCGGATCGCCGGCACCTTCGCCATCGGGTTGATCGCGCGATAAGCGTCTCCGAGATGCTCGCCGGCCCGCATGTTGAGCACGTGCAGGCGATGCGGGGCGCCGAGTTCCTCCAGGAGCACGCGTACGCCCGACGACCGGGTATTCGGCGCATGGTAGAACGCTATCTCCGGCGTATTCGTCATGCCGCACCCTCTCAAATGATGTGATTTGCGCGGCTTACGCTTCGTCCGACCGGGGAACCGGGTCAATTGGGCCGCGCACCCCGCCGGCCGAATAGGTACCGCCTGTTCCAACCGGCGCCGTTCTGTACGCGTCGCTCTCTTCCGCAGGGACCGGAATCGCGGCAGGGACGTTGGGCGATTGTGCGTTGCCGCGCGTTGGGGTGCCTACCGGCTCAGCGCGACCCGGGGATTCGAGTTCTGATGGCGAAGATACTGTTGGTCGAGGACCATGAAGAGATCTGGGACTTCCTGTCCCGCCGCCTCAAGCGCCGGGGCTACGAGGTGATTTTGGCGCATGACGGCGAGGCCGGCGTCCAGCAGGCCCGTTCGGGCCAGCCCGACGTGATCCTGCTCGACATGAACCTGCCGGTGCTGGACGGCTGGTCCGCGGCGCGGGCGCTGAAATCCGGATCCGATACGCGGGCGATCCCGATCATCGCGCTCACCGCCCATGCCATGTCCGGCGATCGGGACAAGGCGATCCAGGCGGGCTGCGACGACTACCATCCCAAGCCGGTCGATTTCTCCAAGCTGCTCAGCCAGATCAGCGCCGCCCTGGGCGAGACCGCGCAGGCGGGCTGACGCCTGCCGACACGGCAGGCTTCCCGAACCGCACCGCCGTCGCGGTGCGGCAGCGTCCCCCGAGTTCGACACGTTAGTGGAGCGTACCCGTGAGCGAGGATCCCGTCACCGCCCAGCGCCTCAAGCAGGGCCTGCCGGTCATCGTCGCGCTGGCCTCCACCCTCCTCGTCGTGTCGATCATGGCGGCGCTGTATCTCGGGCGCGAAATCCTGGTGCCGGTCACGCTGGCGATCCTTCTGAGCTTCGTCCTGGTGCCGGCGGTCCGGATCCTGCGTCGGATCCGCGTGCCGCGGGCGGCGGCGGTCCTCCTGGTGGTGGTGATCGTCTTCGGCGGCCTGTTCGGGATCGGCAGCCTGATCGCCAGCGAGGCGTCGCAGCTCGCCGCCGACCTGCCGCGCTACACCCAGGTGATGAGCACCAAGATCAAGGACCTCCGCGGCGCCACTGCCGGGACCGGGACCCTGTCCCGGATGGTCGACATGGTCCAGGATCTCAGCGCCACGCTGCAGCCGCCCGCCGCCATCGAGGTCAAGGGCCAGCCGGGAACCCGCACGCATCCGCTCACGGTGGAGATCAGCCCCGCCCGGGCGAGCGTCGTCGAGACGTTCCAGACCTTCGCGGGGCCGATCCTGCACCCGCTGGCCACCACCGGCCTGATCCTGATCTTCACGATCTTCATCCTGCTCCAGCGAGAGGACCTGCGGAACCGGGCGATCCGGCTGGCGGGCGGATCCGGGGATCTGCGCCGGGTCACGGCGGCGATCGACGACGCCACCAGCCGGCTCAGCCGGTTCTTCCTGGCTCAGCTCGCCCTCAACATCGCCTTCGGTGTGGTGATCGGCGTGGGCCTATGGCTCATCGGCGTTCCGAGCCCGACGCTGTTCGGCGTGCTCGCGGCGATCCTGCGCTTCGTCCCCTATATCGGCGCCGCGATCAGCGCGCTGCTGCCGCTGATCCTCGCCGCCGCGGTCGATCCCGGCTGGACCATGGTAATCGCGACGGCAGCCCTGTTCCTGGTGGTGGAGCCGATCTGCGGCCACGTGATCGAGCCGCTGCTTTACGGGCACTCCACGGGCCTGTCGCCGATCGCCGTGATCCTGGCGGCCACGATCTGGACCTTCCTGTGGGGGCCGATCGGCCTGGTGCTCGCCACCCCGCTCACCGTCTGCCTGGTCGTGCTCGGCCGGCACGTGGAGCGGCTCTGGTATCTCGACGTGCTGCTTGGCGACCGGCCGGCCCTGGCGCCGCCCGAGATCTTCTACCAGCGCATGCTGGCGGGCGACCCGGCCGAGGCGATCGACCAGGGCTGGCAGTTCCTCAAGGAGCGGGCGCTCGTCACCTATTACGACGAAGTCGCCCTCGCAGGCCTGTTGCTCGCGCAGGAGGATCTCTCGCGCGGCACCCTGGACCGTGCCCGCCAGGACGAGGTCGGCGCCGCGATCCGCACCGTGGTGGCGCGGCTCGGGACCGCTCCGGTGGCCCGGCGGACCTGGCGGGGATCGACGCGCTCCTCCCCGGATACCGAGACCGCGGCGGCGCTCGCGGCCGTGGGACCGGACCGGCAGGTCGCCGGCATCGTGCTGGCCCGCGAGGAACTCGCCCCGGCTTGGCGGAGCGAGACGCCGGTGCTGTGCGTGTCGAGCCGCGGCCCGTTCGACGAGGCGGCGACCCTGATGCTGAGCCAGATCCTGGCCCGGCACGGGCTCGCCTCGCAGACCCTGTCGATGGCCGCGATCCGGGCCGGCGAGCGGCCCGAGAACCCGGAGGGCCTCGCGCTGATCTGCTTCTCCTACCTCGAGCCGGTCAGCCTGTCGCAGATCCGCTTCACCGTGCGGCAGGCCCGCGCCGCGGTGCCGGGCGTGCGCATCCTGGTCGGCTTCTGGCGCGAGCGCGACCCGGCGACCCTGGACCGCCTGCGCCGGGCGACCTCGGCGGATTTCCTGGTCACGTCGCTGAACGAGGCGCTCTCGGCAGTGCTCACCGCCTGCCGAAACCCGGCGCCGCCGCGGGTCGCTCCGGCGCCCATGAAGGCCCTGCCCAATGAGGCCCGGACGGCGGCGGCATAGCAGGCCACCTTCACGGGGGCGCGCGCTGAGCGCGACCTTGGTGCCATCGACAACCGCGATCGCCCCCCTAATGTCGCAACGGGATATCGGTCTCGGGCCGGTCCCCGCTCCATTCAAGTCCGAAAGCATCAAGACCGCGCGGCATGTCCGACTCTCCCGAAAAACCCCCCATCGGACCGGCCGCCGTGGTCAGGGACGGCGCGGCCAGTGATGTCGCCGACCGCAAGAGCGACATCTTCTTTGCCGCGGTGGAAACCACCCGGATGCCGATGATCGTCACCGATCCGCGCCAGCCGGATAACCCGATCATCTTCGCAAACCGCGCCTTCCTGGCGATGACCGGCTACACGCCGGAGGAACTCGTGGGGCGCAATTGCCGGTTCCTGCAGGGCCCGGAGACCGATCGCGAGACCGTCGATCAAGTCCGCTCGGCGATCGCGGACCGGCGCGAATTCGCCACCGAGATCCTGAACTATCGCAAGAACGGGTCGACCTTCTGGAACGCCTTGTTCGTTTCGCCGGTGTACAATGCGGCGGGCGAACTGGTGTATTTCTTCGGCTCGCAGCTCGACGTCTCGCGCCGCCGCGACGTCGAGGAGGCCCTGGGCCAGGCGCAGAAGATGGAAGCGCTCGGCCAGCTCACCGGCGGCATCGCGCACGACTTCAACAACCTGCTGCAGGTGATCGTCGGCTACGTCGACATCCTGGCCTCCGGCCTGGAGAAGCCGGATGCCGACCGCGCCCGGCTCGGACGTGCCACCGACAATATCCGGCAGGCGGCCGAGCGTGCGACGACGCTGACGCAGCAGCTCCTGGCCTTTGCCCGCAAGCAGCGGCTCGACGGGCGCGCCGTCAACCTCAACACGCTGATCGAGGGGATGCGCGAGATGGTCGCCCGCTCGGTGGGCGAGGTGGTGACGATCGAGCTGGATCTCGCCCGGGACCTCTGGAACTGCCGGGTCGATCCGACCCAGGCCGAGGTCGCGATCCTCAACGTGCTGATCAACGCCCGCGACGCGATGCCGGAGGGCGGCACCGTGCGGATCGCCACCGAGAACACCGAGATCGTCTCGGGCGGCGAGATCGGCCCGCTCCGCCCCGGCCGCTACGTCAGCATCGCCATCCGGGATACCGGCACCGGCATCCCGCCCGCGGTGCTCGCCCGGGTGATGGACCCGTTCTTCACCACCAAGGAAGAGGGCAAGGGCACCGGGCTCGGCCTGTCGATGGTCTACGGCTTCGCCAAGCAGTCGGGCGGCGCCGCCCAGATCGAATCGGCGGTCGGCGCCGGCACGACGGTGCGCCTGTCCTTCCCGGCCACCGATAGCGACGCGCACGCCCCGTCCAAGGTCTCGCACCGGGCGGTGGACCGGCGAGGCACCGAGACCATCCTGATCGTCGACGACCGCGAGGACGTGGCCGAGCTCGCCCGCACCATCCTGCGGGATTTCGGCTACACGACGCTGATGGCCGGCAATGCCCGCGAGGCCCTGGAAATCCTCGATTCCAGCGAGCGCATCGACCTGCTGTTCACCGATCTGATCATGCCGGGGGGCATGAACGGCGTGTTGCTCGCCCGGGAGGCGCGCCGCCGCCAGCCCAAGCTCAAGGTTCTGCTCGCCACGGGCTACGCGGAGGCGAGCCTGGAGCGAACCGATATCGGCGGTTCGGAGTTTGATCTGCTCAACAAGCCTTACCGGCGCACGGAGCTGGTTCGCCGCGTGCGGGCGATCCTCGACGGGCCGACCGGCGTAGGCTGAGCGTGAGGAACGGCGCCATGGCGCAGGGCGACAAGGCGAAATACACCGGCAAGCAGAAACGCAAGGCCCAGCACATCGCCGAGTCCTACGAGGCCCGCGGCGTTCCGGAGCAAGAGGCCGAGGCCCGCGCCTGGGCGACCGTCAACAAGGATGACGGCGGCGGCAAGAAGCCGGCCGGCTCCGGTCGCGGCAAGGCCACGGGACACCCAGCGGCCCACAAGGGCGGCGAGGCTTCTGCGAGCCGGACGCCGGAACAGCGCTCGGCCTCGGCCAAGAAGTCTGCGGCGACGCGCACGGCGAATGCCGCGAGCGCGTGATCGGACAACGTGGGATCGGACTGGCCCCAGTCATTCTTACTTCTGGAAGTGGGGTGGAAAGCAGCCCTTGCGGAGCTTCGACCACTGATCGTCGAGGCGAAACGTCGTTTCTCACGCGCGAAGGAACTGGGCCATGCCGACACAGACCGTTCTCGCCGCCGCCGCGCTGGCATTTGCACATGGTTCGCCTCAGCCGCTTCCCTCCGTCTCGGCCACGACGAGCTACCACAGGGCCGAAATCAACGGCGTGGGTGTCTTCTATCGCGAGGCTGGTCCGCGTGACGCACCCACGATCCTCCTGCTGCATGGCTATCCATCGTCGTCGCGGCAATGGGATCCGCTACTGCCGCTGCTCGCCGACCGCTACCACCTGATCGCGCCAGACTATCCAGGCTTCGGCCACAGCGATGCGCCATCGCCCGAACAGTACTCTTATACCTTCGACAACATTGCCGCGACAATCGAGGGCTTGATCGCGCATCTTGGCATCGAACGATACACGCTCTTCATGCAGGATTACGGCGGCCCGGTCGGGTTCCGCATCGCGCTCGCCCACCCCGAACGGGTGCGTGCGTTGATCGTCCAGAACGCCAACGCCTACGCGGAGGGGCTCGGGCCGAAGTGGCAGGGCATCGCCAAGTTCTGGGCCGACCCCGCAACTCACCCTGAGCAGGTCGACGCCTTCACATCCCTTGAAGGAGCCAAGCAGCGCCATCTCGGCACCAGCCCGAACCCCGAACGGTACAACCCGGACACCTGGGCGGACGAATATGCCATCCTGTCCCGGCCGGGTGAGCGGGTCATCCAGGCTGCCCTTCTCTACGACTACCGCACGAACGTGGCGTCTTACCCGGTCTGGCAGGCATGGATGCGTGGTCATCCGTTGCCGACCCTTGTGCTGTGGGGCCGCTACGACCCGTCCTTCCTCGTGCCCGGGGCGGAAGCCTATCGACGCGACATGCAGACGGCGGAGTTACATATCCTGGACGCCGGACACTTCGCGCTGGACGAGGCGACGGATGAGGTCGCGCGGCTAACGCGCGACTTTCTTGCTCGGCATATCGAGACTGCGAAAGCTCCCGCGTCCGCGCCTCAATAGAATATAGAGCGCCCGATCGAACGTCAGAGATAGTTCAATAACTGACTCCATCATCCGCCCCATACCCCCGCACCTCTCGCCCGATCCCGCCCCTCGACCAGCTTGACCAGCGTATGCAGCATCCGGTTCGCCGGCGTCGGCACGCCCAGCGCCGCGCCTCTCCGCACGACGTAACCGTTGAGGTGGTCGATCTCGCTGGGCCGGCCCCGGGCGAGGTCCTGGGCCGTGGAGGAGCGCTGGTCGGCCATGCTGGTGCTGAGGGCGAGCACCGTGTCGAGGATGTCGTCGGGCACCGATACGCCCGCAGCGTTCGCCACCGCGACGCATTCCTGCACCACGTCGGTCATTGCCGCGACCACGCCCTCGCCCTGGATCAGGCGGCCGTAGGGCAGCTGGGTCAGGGCCGAGAGGGCGTTGTAGGCGCAGTTGAGGATCAGCTTGCCCCAGAGCGCGTCCAGGGCGCGCGCTGACACAGTGGTCGGAATCCCGGCCGCATCGAACGCGGCGGCAATCGTCGGGCTCGTTCCCGAGGCGCCAAGGATCAGGTCGCCCCGGCCGTTGTGGCGGACGTGGCCCGCCCCGACCATCTCGGTGGCGACATAGACCGCCACCGGCACCACGGGCCGCCCCAGCACAGCGGCGAGGCGCTCGGCATTGTCGACGCCGTTCTGGAGGCTGAGGGTCGTGGCCGAGGAGCTGAGATGCGGGGCGATCGTCGCGCCCGCCGCTTCCGTGTCGCCCGACTTGACGCAGACCAGCACCAGATCGGCTCCGGCGACGCCGTCGCCCGACGCGGTCGCCTGGACGGCGACGGTGTCGCGCCCGGCAGCACTCTCCAGCACCAGGCCATCGGACCGGACCGCCTCGACCAGGGTCGGTCGGCCGATCAGCGTCACCGCATGGCCGGCTCGGGCCAGCAGGAAGCCGTAATAGCAGCCGACGGCGCCGGCCCCGAGAACCGCGACCTTCATCGGGCCGAAGCCACGGCGCGCTCGGGATGGAACGGCGCGGCGCCCACCGCGCTCGTGCGGACATGGTCGAGCAGGGCCTGGACCGGGTGGCGCAGCCGGACGCCGTCGACGAGCTTGGCCTGGGACCGGCAGGAATAGCCGTCCGCCAGCAGGGTGCCGGCGGGGGCGTCGGCCACGTGGCGGGCCCAGCTCAAGCCGTAGATCGCCTCGGAGGTGGCGCGGTTGCGCATCTCGTGGCCGTAGGTCCCGGCCATGCCGCAGCAGCCCGTCGCCGGCACGTCGAGCCGCAGCCCGAGATGGGTGAAGACCGCCTGCCAGTCGCGCACCGCGCCGGGGGCGTTAGTGCGCTCGGTGCAATGGGGCAGCAGCCGCAGGGTTGCGCTGCCCTGGCGGGGCGCGATCCGGTCGAGCTGCGTGGCGAGCCATTCCTGCAGGATCTGGACCTTGGGCAGGTCGTCGTTGCCGAACGCCTGGGCGTATTCGGACCGGTAGGTCAGCGTCATCGAAGGGTCGAGGCCGACGAGCGGCACGCCCGAGCGGGCGAGCGCCCGCAGCATCGCGGCGTTGGTGCGCGCCACCGCGGCGAACCGGGCCAGGAAGCCGTGGACATGCAGCGGCTTGCCGTTCGGCCGATAGGGCACGAGCCAGGGCTGGAAGCCCAGCGCGATCAGGAGCGCGCAGGCATCCACCACCAGGCCCGCCTCGAAATGGCTGGTGAAGGCATCCTGTACCAGCAGGACGGCACGCGCCCGCTCGGCCGGGGCGAGCCGGGCCAAGGCCTCCGGGGTCGCGGTGGCGACGCCGAGCGCCGCGAGCCGCGTCCTCAGATCCACGGGCGACAGGGCCGGGATCCCGACCAGGCCGGCCTTGGCCAGCAGCATCCGGGCGAGCGGGTTGGCCAGAGCCGCGTTGCTCATGCGCGGCATCCGGGCCGCGAGCGGGAGCAGCGGCTCGAGCGCCGCCACCAGATGGTCCTTCAAGGGCCGGGCGTAGCGGGCATGGTAGAGCGCCAGGAACTTCGCCCGGAAGGTCGGCACATCGACCTTGATCGGGCAGGAGCCCGTGCAGGATTTGCAGGCGAGGCAGCCGTCCATCGCCTCCTTCACGGCGTGCGAGAAGTCGCCGTCGTCGGGCGCGCGCCGGACAGCGCTCCGCAAAGTCGCAAAAAGATCGGGCAGCCAGCCGGCGCGCTGGCGCTTCAGCTCGGCGGCGGGGTCGATCCCCGCCTGCGCGGCCAGGCGCAGCCACTCGCGCATCAGCGACGCGCGGCCCTTGGGCGAATGCCGGCGCTCCCGGGTCGCCTTCCAGGACGGGCACATCGCGTCGTCCGGGTCGTAGGTGAAGCAGGCGCCGTTGCCGTTGCAGTGCAGAGCTTCGTCGAAATCCTGCCGGACCGGCGGCGGGATCGTGCGGTCCTGCTCGCCCCGGCGGGGCACGCCGTCGATCCGCGTGAGCGCGCCGCCCCGGGCCGAGGCGATCTTGCCCGGGTTCATCCGGTCGCCCGGGTCGAAGGCGCGCTTGATCGCCTCCAGCGCCGGCATCAGCGGCCCGAAGGTCGCGGGCACGAACTCGGACCGGAATCCCTTGCCGTGCTCGCCCCAGAGCAGGCCGCCATACTTGGCGGTGAGCGCGACCACGCCCTCGGTCACCTCGCGGATCAGCGCGTTCTGGTTCGGGTCCTTCAGGTCGATCGCCGGACGGACATGCAGCACGCCGGCATCGACATGGCCGAACATGCCGTAGCGCAGCCCCTTGGCGTCGAGCAGCGCCCGGAACTCGGCGATGAAGTCGGCCAACTGCTCCGGCGGCACCGCGGTATCCTCGACGAACGGGATCGGGCGCGCGTCGCCCTTGGCGGCGCCGAGCAGGCCGACCGCCTTCTTGCGCATCGTCCAGAGTTTTTCGATGGCGTCGCCGCGGGCGATGGTGAAGCCGAGGCGTTTGGTGTCGGTGCCGCGCGCGTCCGCCAGCGTCGCGGTGAGCCGCGCCAGGGCGGCATCCACGGCCTGCGCATCGTCGCCGACGAACTCCACGAGGTTGATGCCGTGGACCGGACGGCCTCCGGGATCGTCCGGGAAGAAGGCCTGCACCTCGGCCCAGATCGGATCCTGGCGGGCAAGCCCCAGCACGGTGGAGTCGATGGTCTCCACGGAGGCCGCGCCGAAGGGCAGCAGCGCCTGGGCGTCCCGCAAGGCCGCGTCGAAATCGACGTAGGAGAGCGCCACCAGCACCGAGGCCTTCGGGATCGGCAGCACGTTGAGCCGCGCCTCGGCGATCAGCGCCAGCGTGCCCTCGGAGCCGCAGATCACGCTTTTGAGGTCGAAGCGCCCTGACGCGTCGCGCAGGTGTGCGAGGTCGTAGCCGGTGAGGCAGCGGTTGAGCTTGGGAAAGCGCTCGGCGATCAGCGCCGCGTTCTCGGTGACGACCGTATCGACGGTGCGGTGGATTTCGCCGACGCGATCGTTGCGCGCCTTGGCGGCCGCGAGCCCGGCCTCGTCCAGCGGCTCGGCGTCCCAGACCGTGCCGTCGGCGAGCACGCAGATCAGGGCCAGGACGTGGTCGCGGGTCTTGCCGTAGAGGCAGGAGCCCTGCCCGCAGGCGTCGGTGGAGATCATGCCGCCGATGGTGGCGCGGTTCGAGGTCGAGAGCTCGGGGGCGAAGAACAGGCCGTGCGCGGCGAGCGCCCGGTTGAGTTGGTCCTTCACCACCCCGGGCTCGACCCGGACGGTGCGGCGCGCGACGTCGATCTCCAGAATGCGGTTCATGTGCCGCGAGGTGTCGACCACGAGGCCGTGGCCGAGCGACTGGCCGTTGGTGCCGGTGGCACCGCCCCGGGGGCGGATCACGATCTCGGTGAAGCGTGGGTCGTCGAGCAGCTTGGCGATCCGCACGAGGTCGTCACGCGAGCGCGGGAAGGCCACGGCCCCCGGCTCGACCTGATAGATCGAGTTGTCGGTGGCAAAGACCGTGCGGTCGGCAGCCGACACGGTGAGGTCGCCCTCGAAGCCGCGCAGGCGCAGTTCGGCGACAACCGCCTCATAGAGCGGCACGGCCTCGGTTTGGCGGGTCAGGACCGGGATCATGCAGGCGTTCTACACCCGGCGGATCGCGAAGGAAGATCGGCGCTTATGTCACGCCGACCCGATGGGGGCTGGCACCCTGTTTGCCACAGGGAGCGACGTTACGGAGCGGATGCACATGAACGCGAGCGTCGAACGGGTCCGGGATGCCCTGGCCGAGCTGATCAAGGCCGCCCTCATCTCCGACGACGGCAATAGCCTCGCCTGCCGCGAGGTCGGGCGGGAGAAACTCGCCGGGCTAAGGGCAGACCCGCCGGAGGCCGGGAGCCTGCGCATGGACGGCGCCTGGATGCTGGCGATCCAGCAGGCGGAGACGCCGGAGCTGGCGGCCGAGGAGGGCCAGGTGAACCTGACCCTGCCGCGCGCCTGCCCGTTCAGCCTGGACGACATCCTCGCCCCGGGCTTCGATGTGGATCACGCGGTCGAGCGCATCCGCAAGTCCGCCTCCACGGGCTGAACGCGCCTGTTGAGGACGCGACGGCCGCCGTTGCCGCGGACCGGCCGGAACCCCATCTTTGGGTGACTAGACCGAATCAGCGGTCCGGCGCCCCATCGCGGGCGCATCGCTTTCCGAGAACTGTCCGGCACCACCTTTTGGCACCACGCATCAGCGCAGAGGCGGCCGAGCCCGCCGCTCCCCCGCCCTTCCCCACCCGCGAGCAGATCCTCGCCTTCGTGGCGGAGGCGACCGAACCCGTCGGCAAGCGGGAGATCGCCAAGGCATTCGGCATCAAGGGTGCGGCCAAGATCGACCTGAAGCGGATCCTCAAGGAGATCGAGGAGGACGGCGCCCTCGATCGCGGGCGCGGCGGCTTGGCAGCCGCGGGTCGCCTGCCACCGGTAGTGCTGACCGATATCCGCTCGCGCGACCGGCACGGCGACTTCCTGGCGATCCCGGTGGAGTGGGCCGGCACCGGCAAGCCGCCGTCCATCGTGCTTACCCAGCCGCGCGGGCCGCGCAAGGGCAACCGGCCGGCCGCCGGGATCGGCGACCGCGCCCTGGTCCGGGTCGAGCGCGACGCCGAGGGCGGCTATACCGGCCGGGTCATCAAGGTCATCGGAAAGAACAAGGCCGAGATCATCGGCGTATACCGGGCTGGCGCGCAGGGCGGCCGGATCGTGCCCGTGGAGAAGCGCTCGCAGGGGCGCGAGATCCTGATCCCGCCCGGCGAGGAAGGCCAGGCCCGGGACGGCGACCTCGTCAGCGTGTCGCTGGAGCGTGAGACGCGCTTCGGCCTGCCGCGGGGCCGGGTCCGGGAGCGGCTCGGCTCGCTCGGCTCCGAGAAGGCCGTGAGCCTGATCGCGCTCCACCTGCACAACATCCCGCACGTCTTCTCCGACGCGACCCTGGCCGAGGCCGATGCCGCCGCGCCCGCCGCGCTGAAAGGCCGCGAGGATTGGCGCGACCGCCCGCTGCTGACCATCGACCCGCCGGACGCCAAGGACCACGATGACGCCGTGATGGCCGAGTCCGATTCCGACCCGGCCAATCCCGGTGGCTTCATCGTCACCGTCGCCATTGCTGATGTCGCGGCTTACGTCCGCCCCGGCTCCAGCCTGGACCGCGAGGCTTTGGAGCGCGGCAACTCGGTCTATTTCCCCGACCGCGTCGTGCCGATGCTGCCGGAGCGGATCTCGAACGACCTCTGCTCCCTGCGCGAGGGCGAGGACCGCCCGGCCATCGCGGTGCGGATGGTGATCGCCGCCGACGGCGAGAAGCGCCGCCACACGTTCCACCGGGTGATGATGCGCTCGCGCGCCAAGCTCGCCTACGCGCAGGCGCAGGCCGCCATCGACGGCCAGCCGGATGCCGCCACCGAGTCGCTGCTGGAAACGGTCCTGCGGCCGCTCTGGACGGCCTACGCCGCCCTGCGCGCGGCGCGCGACCGCCGCGGCCCGCTCGCCCTCGATCTGCCCGAGCGCAAGGTGCTGCTGTCGCCCGAAGGCGCGGTCGACCGGGTGATCGTGCCGGAGCGCCTGGACGCGCACCGGCTCATCGAAGAATTCATGATCCAGGCCAACGTCGCCGCGGCCGAGACCCTGGAGGCGGCCAAGCAGGTGCTGATCTACCGGGTGCACGACGAGCCGGCGCAGGAGAAGATGCAGGCTCTGGGCGAGGTGCTGGCCTCGGTCGGGATCAAGCTGCCCAAGGAAGGCGCGCTGCGCCCCGCCTTGTTCAACCGCATCCTCGGCTCGGTGGCGGGCAGCGAGCACGCGACCTTCATCAACGAGGTGGTGCTGCGCTCCCAGGCCCAGGCTGTCTATGCGGCCGAGAATCTCGGCCATTTCGGGCTGAACCTGCGCCGCTACGCGCATTTCACCTCGCCGATCCGCCGCTACGCCGACCTGATCGTCCACCGGGCGCTGATCACCGCCTGCCGCCTCGGCTCCGATGGCCTGTCGCCGGAGGTGGCCCTGGGCGAGCTGGCGCAGATCGGCGAGCAGATCTCGGCGGCCGAGCGCCGCGCCATGGCGGCCGAGCGCGAGACCATCGACCGGCTGATCGCCCACCATCTCGTCGACCGGATCGGCGCGACCTTCGCGGGTCAGATCGCGGGCGTCACCCGGTCGGGCCTGTTCATCAAGCTCGACGAGACCGGGGCGGACGGGTTCGTGCCGATCTCGCAGCTCGGCGCCGATTATTTCCGCCACGAGGAGGCGCGCCACGCCCTGGTGGGCGAGCGCAGCGGCGAGACGTTCCGATTGGGCGACCGGGTCGAGGTCCGGCTGGTGGAGGCCGCGCCCGTGGCCGGCGCGCTGCGCTTCGAGCTGCTCAGCGAGGGCAAGCCCCGCGCCGGTGCCGGCAAGGATGGCGGCGGCCGGAAGCCCGGCGGCCGCCCGTTCAAGGCGGCGCCGTCGGGGCGTCCGCCCGGCATCCGCAACTCCGGTACGCGCCACCGCGGCTCGCGCCGGTGACCCGGCCGGTGTAGACCCTGGACATGGCCACCGACGCGATTCCCGTGCGCACCCGCCTGATCCCCGCGATGGCGCGCGGCTTCATCGGCCGCTGCCCGCATTGCGGCCAGGGCCGGATCTTCGGGCGCTTCCTCAAGGTGCGCCCGGAATGCGACGTCTGCGGCCTGGAGCTGCACCATCACAGGGCCGACGACCTGCCCCCCTACGTGGTGATCTTCATCGTCGCCCACGTGGTCGGCTACCTGATCCTGGAGACCGAGAGCGCCTACGACGTCCCCCTCTGGGTCGAGATGGGCGTCTGGCCGGTCTTCACGCTCCTGTTCGCCCTCGTCCTGCTCCAGCCGGTCAAGGGGGCCGTCGTCGGGTTGCAATACGCCCTTGGCATGCACGGCTTTGCCACGTTACCGCGGGGCCGCCCCGTTTCGGGGTTGAAGGAGACGCGCCTTGCCGCAGCCGGAGCCGCAGCAGGAATCCGAGATCCCGACCAGCCCTGAGCCGAAGCCGTCGCCGGCGCGCCTGCGCCCGCGGGACGCTGCGACCCTGATCGTGCTCGACCGGCGCGGCAAGGGCGGGCCGAAGGTCCTGATGGGCCGGCGCAACCCGCGGCTCGCCTTCATGCCGGGGCAGTTCGTGTTCCCGGGCGGACGGATCGAGCTCGGCGACCGCCACATGCCGGTGGCCGGCGCCCTGCCCGACTATGCCGAGGCTGCGCTGACCCGCCAGGTTTCCCGGCCACCGCACCATCTCGGCCGGGCATTGGCGCTCGCCGCCATCCGCGAGACCTACGAGGAGACCGGCCTGCTGCTGGGGACGACCGAACACGGCGCCCCCGATACCGCGCCGGAGGGCTGGGAGCCCTTCGCCCGGCACGGCATCCTGCCGGATCTCGAGGCGCTCCACCTCGTGGCTCGAGCGATCACCCCGCCCAAGCGCGTGCGCCGGTTCGACACGCGCTTCTTCGCCGTAGACCGCCGCATGGTCGCGGCCGAGGAGCCGGGCCGGGTGAGCGCGGATTCCGAGTTCACCGAACTCGCCTGGGTCTGCCTGGACGCGGCGCGCAAGCTCGACCTGCCGTTCATCACCCGAGCAATCCTCGACGATCTCGAGGCGCAGATCGCCGTCGATTTCGCGCCCTACCGGATGATCCCCTTCCATTACGAGCGCTACGGGCGCCGGGAACGAGTCGCTCTGTGAATGTTTCGGAAAGGCCGGACCGGATCGCCGCGCCAAGCGGGATCGGGCCGGACACCGTGGCGGCGATCACCGCCGCCATCGCCTGTGTCACGGTGGTCGGGATCGGGCTGAGCCTGTCGATTCCGCTCCTATCGATCGAGCTGGAGCGGCGCGGCGCGTCGAGCACCTTGATCGGGCTTAACACCGCGATCGCCGGCGTGGCCAGCATCTGCACGGTGCCGTTCGTGCCGCGGCTCGCGTCGCGGATCGGCGTGGCGCGGCTCCTGTGCCTGGCGCTGATCGTGGGGGCGGTGAGCCTCGCGGCGTTCCCGATGGTTCCCGGCATCGCCCTCTGGTTTCCGCTGCGCTTCGTGTTCTCGGCGACGCTGGGCGCGCTGTTCGTCCTCTCCGAGTACTGGATCAACGCCGCTGCCCCGCCGGAGCGCCGCGGCCTCGTCATGGGCATCTACGCGACCGTGCTGGCGGCGGGCTTCGCGGTCGGCCCGGTCCTGCTGGCGCTGGTCGGCACCGAAGGCTTGCCGCCCTACCTGACGGGGGCCGCCCTGATGCTGGCCGGCGGCCTGCCGATCGTCCTCGCCCGCGGGTTGTCGCCGACCATCGCGCACGGATCCGGCCGCAGCATCCTCGCCTATCTCCGCCTCGCCCCCGGCGCGCTGCTCGCAGCCCTCGCCTACGGGGCGGTCGAGACCGGGATCTTCGCAATCCTGCCGCTCTACGGGCTGCGGCTCGGCTACGACGCGAAAGGCGCGGCCGGCCTCGTGAGCCTGATCGCGCTGGGCAACATGCTGTTCCAGATCCCGTTCGGCTGGCTCGCCGACCGCTTCGACCGGCGCGCCGTGCTGCTCGGGGCGAGCCTCGGCGGGGCCGCGGGCTCGGCCCTGATCCCGCTGGCCTCCGGATCACCGGTGGCGCTCGGCCTCATCCTGTTCCTGTGGGGCGGCATCGCCGGCACCCTCTACACGGTGGGCCTGACCACGTTGGGCGACCGGGTGCCTGCCAGCGATCTTGCGGGCGCCAACGCGGCGTTCGTGGTTCTGTACAATGTCGGCTTGATGCTGGGGCCGCCCCTGATCGGCGGCGGCCTCGACCTCGTGCCGCCGCACGGCTTCGCTTGGGCCCTGCTGGCCCTGTTCCTGGCCTTCTCGGTGAGCCTTGCCACGATGGAGCGATCCGCCTCCCGGTCTTGACCTGGGGGGTGCGATCGGGCATTGACCCGGCCGTATTCGGCCGGGCTCTCCCGGCCATTTGCGTTTCGCTCACGCGGAATGCCGCACCCTGCAGGAGCGCCGCGCCATGGCCAAGGCCGTCACCGTCAAGATCAAGCTCATCTCCACCGCCGACACCGGCTACTTCTACGTCACCAAGAAGAACTCCCGCACGCAGACCGAGAAGCTGACGATGCGCAAGTACGATCCGGTGGCGCGCAAGCACGTCGACTTCAAGGAAACCAAGATCAAGTAAGGCACGATCGAGCAAGGCTTGGGGCTCCCCTCAGGCCGCGGCCGATCCGACGAGCCGCTCCGGGGACGGGGCGGCTTTTTTTCTATGCGCGGCTTCTTCCGTCCTCCGGTGGTCGGCCTCAGCCCAACGCCGCCGCTTCGTGTCGCCGCGATGCGGGCGCTGCCCGGCGGCGTTCAGAGATTCGCATCCCTTCGCATTGGCCGGTCCGGTCATGGGAGCGCGCGCACGATGACGAGAATGCTGCTGCCGACCGCCCTCGTCCTGGCGGTTCTTGCGGCCCCCATCGTCCTTTAGGTGCCGCTTGTCCCGTACCGCGCCGTTCGCGTCCTCTGGCGGGGCGTGTTCGCTGCGGTCTGAGCGCGCCTCACGCGCCTGGCACGGATCCGGACAACTCGGGATCGAGCGTCCGAGCCAGGGTCCGGGCGATGGCGACGAGCGCCGTCACCATCGGGGTCGAGGGTTCCCGCCGCGGCGCCACGAGGCCGATCGTGTGCTCCAGATCCGGCGCGGTGATCGGGATCGCCCGCACCCCAGACATCGGCCCGAGGGCGTCGACCAGGATCTCCGGCATGATCGAGGCCCAGCGCAGGCTGCGCACATGGGTCATCAGCACGATCATCGAGTTCGATTCGAGGGTCGCCACGGGGTCCGCGCCCGATTCGCGGATCTGCTGGTCGATGATCCGCCGGTTCTGCATGTTCGGGGTCAGCAGGCAGAGCGGCAGGCGGCCGGTCTCCGCCCAGGTGACGCTGCTGCGGCCGTCGAACGGCCCGCCATCGGCCATCACCAGGCGGTAGCGCTCCCGGTAGAGCGGCACCGAGACGACCCGGCCCAGCGGCTCGTTGTCGAGATACGTCAGCCCGGCATCGGCCTCCAGGTTCTCGATCAGCGAGAAGATGTCGGCCGAGGCGGCGGATTCGACCGTCAGCCGCACGTCGGGGTGGCGCTCGCCATACGGGGTGGTCAGGCTCACGATCATCGGCAGGGCCGTGGGGATCGCCGCGATGCGCAGATGCCCGGTCAGGCCGCGGCGCAGGCCCGTGACCTCCTCGTGCATCGCCCTGGCATCGGCCACGATGCGGCGCGCCCATTCGAGGACTCGCTCACCCTCGGGGGTAAAACCCTGGAAGCGCGAGCCCCGCAACACGAGCTGCACGCCGAAGCGATTCTCCAGCTGCTTCACGCCCGCCGAGAGGGTCTGCTGCGTCACCCCGCAGGTCTCGGCCGCATGGCCGAAATGCTGTTCGCGGGCGAGCGCGAGCAGGAAGTCGAGCTTGTCGATCACGGAGGCATTCCGAGCGGTGCGGGCCCCGCAGGATGGGATGCCGAAACCTAATGGGCCGCCGGTCCTGCCACAACCGGCGGGGCGCGTCCGCTCAGCGGAACAGGATGAACGCCTTCGACACGGTGATGCCGATGCCCCAGAGGATCGGGATGCCGACCACCGCCCAGGCCAGGGCGGCCCCGGCGCCGAACCCGCCGCGGCCGATGCCGAACGAGCCTGAGGACCGGACGGCAGCGGCACCGGCCCTGGCGTCGAGGGTGGCGCGCTCGGCATCCGACATGAACCAGCGCCCCGCAAGCGGCCGGATCAGCAGGTTGCAGACGAACCCGGCGGCCAGGAACGCGGCCAGCACGTACATGGTCCGCCCGTAGAGATCCGCACCCTGTACCCCGGCGGCGGCCTGGGCCTCGCGGATCTTGGTGACCACGAACGGCCCGACGATGCCGGCGGTCGACCAGGCGGTGAGCAAGCGCCCATGGATCGCGCCCACGAACTGCGTCCCGAACACATCCGCGAGGTAGGCGGGGATCGTCGCGAAGCCGCCGCCATACATCGACAGGATCACGCAGAAGAAGGCGACGAACAGCGCCTGCGAGCCGATCCCGGCAGCCCAGGGCGCGGCGGCGTAGAGAACGCCGCCGAGTGCGAAGAAGATGGCGTAGGTCACCTTGCGGCCGATCCGGTCCGACATCGAGGCCCAGAAGAACCGGCCCAGGATGTTGAACAGTGACAGCAGGCCGACGAAGCCGGCCGCGATCGCGGCAATCTGTGCCTTCTGGCCCGGATCGAGGGCGGCGAAACCGGTACCGGGCAGCCCGATCAGGGCGCCTCCGAAGATCTCTTGGAGCATCGGCGAGGCCAGCGCCAGCACGCCGATCCCGGCCGAGACGTTGAGGCAGAGCACCAGCCAGATCATCCAGAACTGGACGGTCTTGTGCGCGTCCCGCAGGTGGACGTGGCCCGAGGCGATCATGGCATTCTTGGACGCCGGCGGCGTCCACCCGTCCAGCTTCCAGCCCGCCGGCGGGACCCGGTAGCCGAAGGCGCCGCCCAGCATGAACACGCTATAGCCGACCCCCATGACCGCGAGCGTCTGCCAGACGCCGACCGAGTCGGCGCTCCGGAAGGTCTTGATCAGCCCGTCGGCCAGGGGCGAGCCGATCATGGCGCCGCCGCCGAAGCCCATGATCGCCATGCCGGTGGCCATGCCGCGCCGGTCGGGGAACCACTTGATCAGCGTCGAGACCGGGGAGATGTAGCCGAGCCCCAGCCCGATGCCGCCGATCAGCCCCATGCCGAGCCAGACCAGCCAGAGTTGGTGAAGGTAGACGCCGAGTGCGCCGATCAGGAAGCCGCCACCCCAGCACAGGGCGGCCGCGATGCCGGCCTTGCGCGGCCCGGCCCGCTCCAGCCAGCCGCCGAACACGGCGGCCGAGAGGCCGAGCATCACGATCCCGATGGAGAAGACGATGACGAGGTCGCTCACGCGCCAGTCGCAGGTGGTGGTGAACAGAGCCGTCATCACGCCCATGTCGGGGCAGGCGGCGGGCGCGGGCTGGCCGACGGACAGTGCCCGGCTCAGCGGCAGCCAGAACACCGACAGGCCGTAGGACATGCCGATGCAGAGATGGATCGCCAGGGCCGCGGGCGGGACCAGCCAGCGGTTGAAGCCCGGTTTGGCGATGATGCGCTCACGGGACAGCCAGCCGTGATCGCCCCCGGGCGCGACCGCGCCCGCCAGTTCTGAACGCATCGAGACTTCCTCCGGGCGCGACTTCTTTCGCCGAGTCGCGTCGTTTGGGAAGCTTAGCGGTTATAGATACCGGTTGCCAGCACACGCCACGGCCGAACCCGGGATCTAATCCCCGGCTCGGCCGCGCGGAGTGCGGATCAGCCAGCGTCGCTGGCGCCCTCACCAAGCTTCTGCGGATCGCGGGTCGCCGGGCGCACCGGGCTCTCGGCCTGGGGCTCGGCACCGCGGAGCGCCTGCTGAACCAGGCTGTCGGCCCGGTCGCCCATCTCCGGCAGGGCGGCCTCCAGCTTCGAGACCATTTTAGGCGTCCAGAACGCCGTGATGTGCTTGTGCACCCCGGCTACCGCTTCGTCCTCCGGGTAGGACCGGAAGAACGTGGCGATCTGGTTCGCCATCCGGAGGAGCTTGTCCTCCTGGGTCTGCGCGCTCATCGGCTCACTCCGCCGCGTCGAGAGTTTGGGCAATGCGCGTCAGCGAGAAATCCTCCTCGTAGAACTTCGCCTGCCAGTCAGACGGCCGGTTGGTCCGCCGGACCTGCACCGCCGTCACCTTGTATTCGGGGCAGTTGGTCGCCCAGTCCGAATAGTCGGTGGTGATGACGTTGGCGCCGGTCTTCGCGTGGTGGAACGTGGTGTAGACCACGCCCGGCTGCATCCGCTCCGAGACCTTGGCCTTCAGGGCGATGTCGCCGGAGCGGCTCTCCAGGGAGACCAGGTCGCCGTCGACGATGCCGCGCAGCTCGGCGTCGAACGGGTGGATCTCCAGCACGTCCTCCTCGTGCCAGCGCGAGTTCTCGGTGCGCCGGGTCTGCGCGCCGACATTGTACTGGGACAGGATCCGGCCCGTGGTCAGGATCAGCGGGAACTTGGCCCCCGTGCGCTCCTCGGTGGCCACGAACTCGGTGATCATGAACCGGCCCTTGCCGCGGACGAAGCGATCCACGTGCATCATCGGGGTGCCGAGCGGCGCCTTCTCGTTGCAGGGCCACTGGACCGAGCCCAGCTCGTCGAGCTTGGCGTAGGACACGCCGGTGAAGCTCGGGGTCAGGCCGGCGATCTCGTCCATGATCTGCGACGGGTGGCTGTACTCCATCTTGTAGCCCAGGGCGTTGGAGAGCAGCACCGTGCCCTCCCAGTCGCCGTAGCCGCCCATCGGGGGCATGACCTTGCGGACGCGGGAGATGCGGCGCTCGGCGTTGGTGAAGGTGCCGTCCTTCTCCAGGAACGAGGCGCCCGGCAGGAAGACGTGGGCGTATTTCGCGGTCTCGTTCAGGAACAGATCCTGGATGACGATGCATTCCATCGCCTTGAGGCCGGCCGTGACATGGTGCGTGTCGGGATCCGACTGCGCGATGTCCTCGCCCTGGATGTACATCCCCTTGAACGCGCCATCGACGGCCTCATCCAGCATGTTGGTGATGCGCAGGCCCGGCGCGCCGTCGAGCTTGGCGCCCCACAGGGCCTCGAAGCTCTCGCGGGTGGCGTCGTCCGAGACGTGCCGGTAGCCGGTGAACTCGTGCGGGAACGAGCCCATGTCGCAGGAGCCCTGGACGTTGTTCTGGCCGCGCAGCGGGTTCACGCCGGCACCGAGCTTGCCGATGTTGCCGGTGGCCATGGCGATGTTGGCCATGCCCATCACCATGGTCGAGCCCTGACTGTGCTCGGTGACGCCCAGCCCGTAATAGATGCCGGCCGCGCCACCGGTGGCGTAGAGCCGGGCAGCCGCACGGACCTCGGCCGGATCGAGGCCGGTGAACGACTGCTGGTTCTCGGGCGAATGCCGCTCCTCGGCGATGAACCGGGCCCAGGTCTCGAACTCGGCAAGATCGCAGCGCTCGCGGACATAGGCCTCGTCGACCAGCCCCTCGGTGACGATGACGTGCGCCAGCGAGTTGATGAAGGCGACGTTGGAGCCGGGCTTCAGCGGCAGGTGGTAGTCGGCCTTGATGTGGGGCGACTTCACGAGGTCGATCTTGCGGGGATCCGCGACGATCAGCTTGGCGCCTTGGCGCAGGCGCTTCTTCATCCGTGAGCCGAAGACCGGGTGGCCGTCGGTGGGGTTGGCGCCGATCACCAAGATGACGTCGGAGTTCTCGACCGACTTGAAGTCCTGGGTGCCGGCCGAGGTGCCGAGCGTCGACATCAGGCCGTAGCCGGTGGGCGAGTGGCAGACGCGGGCGCAGGTATCGACGTTGTTGTTGCCGAAGGCGGCGCGCACGAGCTTCTGGACGAGGTAGGCCTCCTCGTTGGTGCAGCGCGACGAGGTGATGCCGCCGACCGAGTCCTTGCCGTAGGTCGCCTGGATCCGCTTGAACTCGGAGGCCGCGTGGCTGATCGCCTCCTCCCAGGACACTTCGCGCCACGGATCCGTGATCTTGGCGCGGATCATCGGCTTGGTGATGCGGTCCTTGTGGGTGGCGTAGCCGTAGGCGAAGCGGCCCTTGACGCAGCTATGGCCCTCGTTGGCCTTGCCGCCCTTGTAGGGCACCATGCGTACGACGCGGGTGCCCTGCATCTCGGCCTTGAACGAGCAGCCGACGCCGCAATAGGCGCAGGTCGTCACCTCCGCGTGCTCGGGCTGGCCGAACTCGTGGATCGACTTCTCCTGGAGGGTCGCGGTCGGGCAGGCCTGCACGCAGGCGCCGCAGGAGACGCACTCCGATTCCATGAAGTTGGTCGGGCCGGCCGCCACGCGGCTGTCGAAGCCGCGGCCCGCGATGGTCAGCGCGAAGGTGCCCTGCACCTCCTCGCAGGCGCGGACGCAACGGTTGCAGACGATGCATTTCGACGGGTCGTAGGTGAAGTACGGGTTCGACTCGTCCTTGGGCAGATACTTCTCGGCGCTCGGCACGACGTGGTTGTCGCCCTCGTAGCCGTAGCGGACGTCGCGCAGGCCGACCACGCCGGCCATGTCCTGCAATTCGCAATCGCCGTTGGCGGCGCAGGTCAGGCAGGTCAGCGGGTGATCGGAGATGTAGAGCTCCATCACGCCCTTGCGGAGCTTGGCGAGCTTGTCGGTCTGCGTGCGCACGACCATGCCGTTCTCGGCCGGCGTGGTGCAGGAGGCCGGCGTGCCCCGCCGTTCTTCGATCTCCACGAGGCAAAGCCGACAGGAGCCGAACGGCTCCAGGCTGTCGGTGGCGCACAGCTTCGGGATCTGGGTGCCGGCGTGCATCGCCGCCGCCATCACCGAGGTGCCGGCCGGAACCGTCACGTCTATGCCGTCGATCGTCAGGGTGACGGTCTGCTCCGCGACGCGGATCGGCGTGCCGTAGTCGATCTCCTTGATCAGGCCCATCGACGTCTCCTTCACTCGGCCGCGACCGGCAGATCGCCGGCGCGCCTGAAATCTTCAGGGAAGTGGGTGATCGCGCTCATCACGGGCATCGGCGTCAGCCCGCCCATGGCGCAGAGCGACCCATCGGTCATGACCTCGCAGAGGTCCTCGATCAGCTTGAGGTTGGTCTCCGGCCGGATGCCGGCGATCACCTTGTCCATGGTCTCGACGCCACGGGTCGCGCCGATGCGGCAGGGGGTGCACTTGCCGCAGGATTCGGTGGCGCAGAACTCGAAGGCGAAGCGCGCCTGGCTCGCCATGTCGACGGTGTCGTCGAACACCACGATGCCGCCATGGCCGACGAGGCCCTTCTGGGCCGCCATCGCTTCGTAATCGAGGGGCGTGTCGAGCAGGTGGTCCGGGAAGTAGGCGCCCAGCGGCCCACCGACCTGTACAGCCCGCACCGGCCGGCCCGAACGGGTGCCGCCGCCGTAATCCTCGATCACCTCGCGCAGGGTCACCCCGAAGGCGAGTTCGATCAGGCCGCCATGCTTGATGTTGCCGGCGAGCTGGATCGGCAGGGTGCCGAGCGAGCGGCCCATGCCGTAATCGGCGTAGGCCCCGGCGCCGTTCACGAGGATCCACGGCACGGCCGTGAAGGTCATGACGTTGTTGACCAGCGTCGGCTTGCCGAGGAAGCCCTTGAGCGCCGGAATCGGGGGCTTCGCCCGGACGATGCCGCGCTTGCCCTCCAAACTCTCCAGCAGCGAGGTCTCCTCGCCGCAGATATAGGCGCCCGCCCCGAGCCGGACCTCCAGGTGGAAGGTTTTGCCGGATCCCAGGATGTCGGCGCCGAGCACGCCGGCCTCGATGCCGTTGGCGATCGCCTCCTTCAGGGTCGCGAAGGCCTGCGGGTATTCGGAGCGCAGGTAGATGTAACCCCGGGTCGCGCCGGTGGCGATCGCCGCAATGGTCATGCCCTCGATGAGGTTGAAGGGGTCGCCCTCCATCATCATCCGGTCGGCAAAGGTGCCGGAATCGCCCTCGTCGGCGTTGCAGACGACGTATTTCTGCTCGCTCTTGGCGAGCATCACGGTGTTCCACTTGATCCCGGCCGGGAAGCCGGCGCCGCCCCGGCCGCGCAGGCCGGAATCCCGTACGGCGGCAACGATGCCCTCGGCATCGAGCTTCAGCGCCGCCTCGAGCCCACGATAGCCGCCATGGGCGCGGTAATCGGCGACCGAGACCGGGTCGATGACCCCGCAGCGGTTGAAGGTCAGGCGCTGCTGCCGGGCGAGGAACGGGATCTTTTCGGGGTCGCCGAGGCGCAGGGCGTGCTCGCCGCCGGTGGCGAGACCGGCATCGAGCAAGGCGTCGACATCCGTGACCTTGACCGGCCCGTAGGCAACCCGGCCCTCAGGCGTGGCGACCTCGACCATCGGCTCCAGCCAGAACAGGCCGCGCGAGCCGGTGCGCACGATGGTCACGTCAAGGCCGCGGCGCTCGGCGCCCGCAAACAGGGCCCGGGCGACCTTGTTGGCACCGAGGCCGAGCGCCACGGCGTCCCGGGGGACGTAAAGGGTGACGCTCACTGGCGGGTCTCCCGCTTGGTTTCGGCCAGGGCCTCGTCGAGGCCGTCGGCGGTCAGGTGGGCCACCGGCTCGCCGTCGATGAGGGCTGCGGGTCCGTTGGCGCAGAGGCCGAGGCAATAGACCGGCTCGACCGTGGCGCTGCCGTCGGCGGTGGTCTCGTGCCAGCCGCAGCCGAGGCGACCGAGGATCTCGCGGTGGATCTTGTCCGAACCCATAGCCTGGCAGGCCTCGGCCCGGCACAGCTTCACCTCGTGACGGCCGGCGGGGTGTGCCCGGAAGTCATGGTAGAAGGTGATGCAGCCATGCACCTCGGCGCGCGACAGGTTCAGCGCGTCGGCGATGAGCGGCACGGCGCCGCCATCGACGTATCCGAAGGCCTCCTGCAACGCGTGCAGGATCGGCAGCGTCGCGCCTTCGAGATGGGTATGCTCTGCAATGATCCCGGTGGCGCGTTCCGCGCTCCAGGGCTCGTGACGCGCCATGGTTTCCAGCCCAGTCTGTTCCTTTTCTAAAGCGAAGTGGAACAGAAATGCCGAACACCATCAATCGCGCAGTCCGGTCGCCTGACAAAGGATCCCTGTCGAACTGTCACCCATCCCAGGACGCGGGTCGCCCTGCGCGATAAGCCTTTCTTAAAACTCCGTTTTCCGACGTTCAAGATCGCGCGAGACGTCTTGGGTGCAGTGCAACAGAATCTTGTGCCATGCAAGAAATTGCATCCGCCGTGCCGCGCGGGCGCTCAGAACTCCATGTCGAGCTCTTCGATCTCGTCCGGCTCGTCGGCGGCGGCCTCGGCCCAGTCGATCATCAGGGGCCAATGCAGGATCGTGTCGCGATAGGCCGCGGCCCGGGGTGGCAGCGTCACGTCGTAGGTGCGGAAGCGCGTGCAGACCGGCGCGTACAGGGCGTCGGCGAGGGTCGGGCGTTCCCCGAACAGGAACGGTCCGTCATAGCGATCCAGGCAATCGTCGAAGATCGTGATGATGCGCTCGATATCGGCCCGGGCGCCGTTGAACACCCGGAAGCCCGGGTGGAACGCGCGCAGGTTCATCGGCAGGGCCGAGCGGAGGTTCACGAAGCCCGAATGCATCTCGCCCGCGATGGAGCGGCAATGGGCACGCTCGGCCACGGAACGCGGCAGCAGGCCGGCCTCCGGGAAGGTCTCGCCGAGATACTCGGCGATGGCGAGGGTATCCCAGACCACCACGTCGCCGTGCCGCAGGCGCGGCACCAGGAAGGACGGGGACAGGTGCAGCAGTTCCGCCCGGCTGGTCGCATCCGTGCCCGACAGAACCTCGGTGTCGAAGGCGAGCCCCGCCATCCGGCAGATCAGCCAGCCCCGCAGGGACCAGGACGAGTAGTTGCGACTGGAGATGGTGAGCGTGGCGGCAGTCATCGTCTCTACCCCGGGCGCGTCGCCGATCATGCGATCTGCGCTACCGGATCCAAGACTCGTGCCGATTCGATCCGGGCGAATCGCGATGCGCCGAAGTCTACTCCCGTCGGAGCAGCGCGGCGACCTCCGCCTCCTCGGCCGCCGACAGGGTCCGGACCGGCGCGGCCGGCCGGCGGCGGGCGAGGCGCCAGATTCCGAAGGCGCCGAGCAGGACCGCCAGGATCGGGGTCAGCCAGAGCAGCAGCGTGTGCAGGGCGAAGACCGGCCGCAGCAGCACGAACTCGCCGTAGCGGTCCACGACGTAGCGCAGCACGGCCGGGTCGGTATCGCCCTTCTGCAGGCGCTCGCGCACGATCACGCGCAGGTCCTTGGCCAGCGGCGCGTCGGAATCATCGATCGACTGGTTCTGGCAGACCAAGCAGCGCAGCTCGGACGAGATCTCCCGGGCCCGATGCTCCAGCACCGGATCCTTTAGAACCTCGTCGGGCTGCACGGCGTGAGCCGGGGCGGCGAGCGCGAGGATAGCCAAGAATGCGTAGGCGAGGCGGCCACGCGCCCTCCCTCTCCCCTCTGCGGGGGAGGGTGCCCCCTGCGTCAGCAGGAGTCGGGAGAGGGGAGCGACGCTGCAGGGCAGATCGCGCCAGGAGCCGAAACCCGCTCCATCGCGCTGCCCCTCTCCCCCCCTGCTGCGCAGGGTACCCTCCCCCGCAGAGGGGGGAGGGAATATCCACCGGGACCTTGCGCGCAATCCCATATCCCGACCCATCACTCGGCCGGCACGGCGGCGTTCGGCATCGCCCGCGCCCGGGCCTTGGCCGGGACGCCGACACGCATCCGGCGGTCGGTGAGCGACAGCCCGCCGCCCAGCGCCATGACCACGGCGCCGAGCCAGATCATCAGCACCAGCGGCTTGTAGTAGAGGCGCACGCCGACCCCGCCGTCCTGGCCGATCTCGCCGAGGCTGGCATAGACCTGGCTCGCCCCGATGGTCAGCAGGCCCGATTCCGTCACCGACATCTTGCGGCTCGGGTAGAAGCGCTTGCCGGTCTCGACCCGGCCGACCTCGTCGCCGGCGCGGGTCCGGATCGTCAGGAAGGCCGCGGCCTCCTCGTAGTTCGGGCCGGCCCGGGGGGCGACGCGGTCGAGGGTCGCCGTGTAGGGGCCGGTGGAGAGGGTCTGGCCGGGCTTGAGCGTCGCCAGCCCCTCGGTGGCCCACCCTTGGGCGGCGATGCCGATCACCACCACGCCGACGCCGGCATGGGCGAGCGCGGTGCCCCAGGCCGAGCGCGGCAAGCCGATGGCCCGGCGGCCGATCTGGCCGAGGTTGCGCGTTCGGCTGGCTCCGTAGCCCCGGGCCCGGGAGACGATCTCCAGCGCGGAGCCGATCAGCAGGTAGGCGCCGAGACCGATCCCGACCGGCGCCATCACGGGGCCGCCCCAGGTCAGGGCCAGAACCGCGAAGCCGACCACCAGGGCGACGGCGAGCGCCGCGAACAGGCGCTGCGAGGCGGCGAGCACGTCCCCGCGCTTCCAGGCGAGCGCCTGTCCGAACGGGACGATCAGCAGGAGCGGGATCGCCAGGGGGATGAAGGTGGCGTTGAAGAAGGGCGGCCCGACCGTGATTTTTTCCCCGGTCAGCATCTCCAGCAGCAGCGGGTACAGGGTGCCGACCAACACCGTGGCGCAGGCGGCCACGAGGAACAGGTTGTTGAGGACGAGGGAGCCCTCCCGGGAGATCGGCGCGAACAGGCCGCCCTGGCGCAGCAGCGGCGCCCGCCAGGCGAACAGCGTCAGCGAGCCGCCGATGAACAGGATCAGGATCGCCAGGATGAAGACGCCGCGGGTCGGGTCGGTGGCGAAGGAATGTACCGAGGTGATCACCCCGGAGCGGACTAGGAAGGTGCCGATCAGCGACAGCGAGAAGGTCAGGATGGCGAGCAGCACCGTCCAGACCTTCAGGGCGTCGCGCTTCTCCATCACAACGGTGGAGTGCAGCAAGGCCGTTCCGGCGATCCAGGGCATCAGGGAGGCGTTCTCGACCGGATCCCAGAACCACCAGCCGCCCCAGCCGAGCTCGTAATAGGCCCAGTACGAGCCCATCGCGATGCCGAGCGTCAGGAATGACCAGGCGGCGAGCGTCCAGGGCCGCACCGCGCGGGCCCAGACCGCGTCGATCCGCCCGTCGATCAGGGCGGCGACCGCGAAGGCGAAGCTGATCGAGAAGCCGACATAGCCGATGTAGAGGAGCGGCGGATGGATCGCGAGGCCGACATCCTGGAGCAGCGGGTTGAGGTCGTTGCCCTCGAGCGGCGCCGGCACCACGCGGCTGAACGGGTTCGAGGTCGTGATGATGAACAGCACGAACACGAAGGTGATCAGGCCCTGCACGCCGAGCGTGTTGGCGCGCAGCCGCGGCGGCACGGAATTCTTGGCCGCCGCCACGCAGGCACCGAACAGGGTCAGGATCAGGACCCAGAGGAGCATCGAGCCCTCGTGGTTCCCCCAGACGCCGGAGAACTTGTAGATCAGCGGCTTCTGCGTGTGCGAGTTCTCGACCACGTTCTGGACCGAGAAGTCCGAGGTCACGTGCGCCCAGGTGAGGGCCGCGAAGGCGAAGAGCACGCACGCGAAGGCGCCGAGCGCCGCCTGCGAGGCGACCTGGCGAAGGGCCGGGTCGCCGGAGCGGGCGGCCCAGACCGGCATCACCATCTGGACAAGGGAGATCGCCAGCGCGAGCGCGAGCGCGAAATGGCCGGTCTCGACGATCATGCCGGTTTCCTTACCGCTCGCTGCGGGGCCCGAGGGTCCCGCCGTTCGAGGCGGTGACGGGCTTCGGGCCGGCCTTGGGGCCGCCCTTGTCGCCCCCCTCCTGCCAGCGGCCCTGCGCCTTGAGGGCGTCGGCGACCTCGCGGGGCATGTACGATTCGTCGTGCTTGGCGAGCACGGTGTCGGCGCGGAAGCGACCGCCCGGCTCGAGCATGCCCTCGGCCACGACGCCCTGCCCCTCGCGGAACAGGTCGGGCAACAGGCCCTTGTACTGGACCTCGACGGTGGCGTTGGTATCGGTCACCATGAAATCCACCGTCTGGTCGGGCCCGCGCCGGAGCGAGCCGTCCTTGACCAGCCCGCCGAGCCGCAAGCGGGTGCCGGGGGCGATGCCCTGCTGGGCGATATCGGTGGGCGAGCGGAAGAACACGATCGAGCCGCTCATGGCGAACAGGATCAGCCCCACGGCGAGCGCCAGGACGCTGCCGCAGGCGGCGATCAGGATCAGGCGGCGGCTCTTGCGCGTCACGTGTCTTCCACCCCGGGATCCGGCGGGCTTATACCCGACCAGACCTGAACCGTTCTCATTCTAGCCTTGCAGGGTGTCGGCCCGGCAGCCGCGCCGGTCAAGGGCGCAGGCCGGGACCGATTGTCGTACGAACAGCCGCGCGCCGCCGTCAGGGATCGGATTTGGCGGGCAGATCGAGCTCCCGGGCGAGCCCGTCGAGCCGGCTCACCGCCTCGGCATTGGCGGCGAGCGCCATCCGGGCGCGGTCGAGGGCCTTGATCGCCTGATCGTGTTCACCCAGCGCGCTGTAGGAGCGCACGAGGCGCAGCCATTCGTCCGGCGTGCCGCCCCGGGCCGCGAGGCGCCGGTCGAGGCCGTCGACCATGCCGCGGATCGCGGCGTCGCGCTCCGCCGGACCCATCGCCTGCATGGCGGCGGCCGCCGATTCGGTGTCGGAGCGGGGTGCGGGCGCGACCATGGGACCGGGTGGCGCCGGCGGGGTCTCGCTGCCCGGATCGAGGCCCAGGATGCGGGCGCCCGCCTCGACCTGGGCGAGCCCCTGCGGATCGCCGGCCAGCGCCACCCGGGCCCGCGCCAGGGCGGCGATCGCCTGATCGCGCTCCCCGAGCACCGCGCGCGACCGGGTAAGCCGCAGCCACTCGTCGGGGGTCCCGCCGCCGGTCTTGAGCCGGGCATCGAGCCCGTCGACCATGCCGCGGATCGCGGCCTGCTGCTCGGCCGGAATTTTTGGGGGCGCCGGGGGCGCGGCGGGCGGCGCAGGCTCGCCCTTGAGCCGGGCGAGGTTCTGCCGGACCAGCCCGAGCCAGGGCGCGTCGGCGGGGCTCGCCTCCTGCAGGGCGGTGAGCTGGCGGATCGCCTCGCCGGGATCGCCGGCCTGCTCGGCGGCCCGGGCGAGATAGAAGCGGGGTTTGGGCGCGTTCGCTTCCTTGGCCTGGGCCTTCTCGAACAGCGCCTTGGCCTCGGGCGAGACGGTGCCCTCGCCCGCCGCCGTCAGGGCCTCGCCCCAATCGGCCAGGGTGTCGGCGGTCTCGCCCTTCAGCCGGGCGATGTTGGCGAAGGCGCGGGCCGCGTCGTCGAACCGGCCGGTGCGCATGTAGACCGGGGCGAGCACGGCCCAACCGCGGGCATCGTTCGGGTCGCGGGCCAGCCGCGCCTCGATCTGGCCGACAGCCTTCATCAGGTCTTCGGTGCCGCCGCGGGCGGCCTGCCGGTCGGCATCGGTCTGCGCCGGCAGTTCCGGCGAGCCGTAGAGACCGTAGGCGATCAGCGCGACCAGCGGGATCGTGGACAGCGCGAAGGCGGAGGCCGCCCGGCGCCGGCGCAGCCGCGGCTCGGCCGGGCGCGCAGCCTCGTCGGCGTCGGCATCCTCGGCATCGCGCCGGACGTCGCGGCTCGCCCGGAGCAACCGGCGGGCCGCCTCGGCGCGTGCGGTCTCGGCCTCGTCGGGCGCGATCAGGCCGCGCTCCTGGTCGCGGGCGATCTCGGCGACCTGATCCTCGTAGAACGCGGTCTCGGTATCGACGCTGGAGCCGCCGCCCTCGCCGACCGGAACGGCGGTGCGCCGTGACATCGGCCAGAGCAGGCCCAGCACGCAAGCTGCGGTCATGCCCGCCAAGATGAACCAGATCGCCGTCATCGAACCTTCGCCAGCGAGCCCGACTGACCCGCGCCTCCCCACGCCCTGTGGATCCGGCGGCTGGACGCCACGACGGCCTCCGGCGGCGGGACGGTGTCACGCAACTTCAGCACGATGACAAGGGGCAGGCGCGAGCCATGAGGCCGCGTCCCACGGCGGAAAAACCCGCGTCGGATCAATGGCTGGCCGCACCCACCGGCGCGTCGCCCGGCACTTCGAGGACCGCCCGCAGGCCGCCGAGACTCGCCTGCTCCAGGGTGAAGCGCCCCCGGTACAGGGCGGCGAGGTCCGCCACGATGGAGAGGCCGAGGCCCGAGCCGGGCTTCGATTCGTCGAGGCGGCGGCCGCGCCCGAGCACGGCCTGGCGGGCCTCCGGGGGCAGGCCCGGGCCGTCATCCTCGATGGCCACGACGAGGTGGGGATAATCGTGCTTGGCCACCGCCTCGGCCCGGATCGCCACCCGGCCGTGGGCCCATTTCGAGGCGTTGTCGACGAGATTGCCGACCATCTCCTCGAAATCCTGGCGCTCCCCCCGGAAGCGCAGGCCCGGGGGAACGTGGACATCGTAGGCGATGTCCTTGTCCCGGTAGATCTTGCCGAAGGTGCGCACGAGGCCGGCCAGGGCCGGCTCGACCTCCGTGGAGGTGCCCAGGGTGCCGGCGAGCGCGGCGGCGCGGGCGCGGTCGAGGTGGTAGTTCACCTGGTCCCGCATCACTGCGGCCTGCTCGCGGATCTTCTGGGACAGCTCCTCGGGCGCGTCCGAGGCGCCGACCTCGTTGACGATGATCGAGAGCGGCGTCTTGAGCGCGTGCGCGAGGTTGCCGACCTGGGTCCGGGCGCGCTCCAGGATCTCCCGGTTGGTCTCGATCAGGAGGTTCACCTCGCCGGTGAGCGGGGCGATGTCGCGCGGATAGGTGCCGGTGATCCGGTCGGCCTCGCCCCGGCGCACGGCGCCGAGCGCGGCACGCATCTTCTTCAGGGGCGCCAGGCCGAACCGGATCTGCAGCAGGGTGGTGATCGCCAGCGACAGGCCGAGCAGCCCGAACGTGATGGTCAGTGAATTGCGAAACCGGTCGACGTCGTTGACGATCTCGTCGGCGGGCCCCGCGACCCGCACCGTGTAGCGGCCCTCCTCGCCGAGATCGACGTCGCGCTCCATGATGCGCAGCAGGCGCCCGTCCTGGGCCTTGCCGTAGCCCTGGCGGATCTGCCCGACGCCGACCTTGCCGTCGGCATCGGTGGCGGGCCCCAGCGGCACGCCGACGAGGGAGCGGGAGGTGCGCAGGTCCCGGGGCTTCGCATCGGGCTTGCCGACCTGCCAGTACCAGCCGGACAGGGGCAGGTCGAAGCGCGGATCGCCGAGCGAGAACGTTCGGCTCTCGGGATCGTTGGGCGAGACGAGATCGGTGGCGAGGTTGTTGGTGAAGACCAGGAGCCGGCTGTCGAAGGCGCGCTCGGTGTTCTCCCGGTACAGGGTCGTCAGGATCCAGGCCGCGATCAGCAGGATCGCCGAGCTCGACAGGAACGCCGACACGGCCAGCCGCACCGCGATCGAGCGGCGGCGCAGGGAGAAGAGACCGATCAGGGTTTTCATCGGCCCAATGCTGGCTGGGGAAGTGATGGTCTAGTCTCGCTTGATCGGCGCACGCACCGCCTCGCGCGCGGTCACGGCGCGCAGGTCGTCACCGATACGGAGAGCGTCACCCCGCAGAGCCTCGGCCTCGTCGCGATGCAGACACCGGATCGGGTCGTATCCGAAGGACCAGAAGGACGCCAAGGCATCCAGGCCCGTCCATGGTTTGAACCGGCGTGTCCGCGACGCCGGACCGCGTCTGTCGGCGGGTGTCATAGCGAGGGGCAAATCCGTGGGGCGCAGACTGGCCTCATGTAGAACAACTGACGACAGCGCGACAACAACCGCACGCTCGGAGAAACGACGACGCAAGACGTGGAGGTGATTCCTATGGAAACGCGGGAGCTTGGGTTGGAGGAACCCCCTCCCCTCGGCCCCCTCGAACGATTGACGGAAGAGCATGAGCTGATCGGTTTCGCCGGAGGACCCGACGACGTCGGCGATCAGGCCGGTTGGCTCAGGAGCCAAGCTCTTGCGAACGATCGCGAGGGCTACACGCGCGCGTTCGTCGCCTGCTTTCCAGGCACCAAGCGCGTTGGAGCGTTCTTCGGACTGTCATCCGCTGTGGTAGCCCGAAGCGATCTCCCCAAGCGGGCGCAACCGCACGGAACGCCCAGGGTCGTGCCCGCAGCCTTGATCGGGCGCCTCGCTCTTCACGCGGACCTGCAAGGGCGCAACTTAGGAATAGAAATTCTCATCGCTGCGATCGAGCAATGCGTCGTGGCGTCCGAGCAGATCGCTTTCCGGGTGATCATCGTCGATGCCGCCAGCCCCAAGGCTCGGAGACTCTATGAAAAACTCGATTTCAGGCCGATCGCCAATCTGGAGCTTCCAAACCGTTTATTCCTACCGGTCAAAACAGCGGCGGCGTTGATGAAGCTCAAACCGGGAAGCAATAGCTCGTTCTACTTGGGCCTAGCGTCGCCATGAGCGTGCATGCGCAACAGTCTGCGTGGCCCCCTCCGAAGGAGCCGGCGGCGTATCGAGGGCGTCCGTGAGGGCATCGAAAGCTGCGTTCGACAGCAGCACAAGATGCGGATCATTCGCCGTCTGACGATGACCGCCGACGGGCGCAGGCATGGTCCTGTCGACACCTCCGCTAACAAACCGCTTCGCGGGGCGCTGCCGATGGGTGCTATCTTTGACCGGGCGCTTGTTCATGGGACTCACCATCGGAGAGTGTAGCGCGTGTCCCATCCGTTTGCACCTGAGTGCGAGGCTCATAATACACGGCGCCCCGCATCAGCGGCCGCGCCGTGCGGAAGAAGGAGCCGCGCTCCGCCCGCCATCCGTCGCCGTCCCGCGTCACAGCGGCGTCGGCGGTGAGGATCCCCGAGGGCATGCCGACCCGCAGGGCCGCGTCGCCGGTGGCGCGGGCGGCCTCGTGGACCAGGCTGCCCGCGATCCGGGCGGCCACCGCGAGGCACAGGGTGGCGGTAAGCGGCAGCGCCTGGTGCGGCGCGCCGTTCGAGATCACCCGGGCGGTCAGATCGACGTCCGCGGCGCGGATCGCCGTACCGGACAGGCTGGCGGAATCCTGCGGCGGCGCGACCAGGCCGACGAAGGGCACGTGAACGATCCGCGCGGCGGCGTCGCGATCGGGGGCGATGCCCATCGCCACGGAGGCGGCCAGGCGGATCCGCGCCAGCCGGTCCAAAAGGCCCGGCACCGCCTCCAGGGCGGCGGGCAATTCGGTGCCGGTGAGGCCGAGATCGGCGGCGCGGACGAACACGCAGGCATTGGCCGCATCCACCAGCGAGGCCTCGACCGGGCCGAGGCCCGGCACGTCGAGGATCTGCCGGACGGCGCCGGTGGGCAGGAGCCTTCCGGTGGTGGCGCCGCCGGGATCGACGAAATCGAGGCGGATCGGCGCGCCGGTGCCGGTGACGCCGGGGATCGCCAGGTCGCCGCGATAGACGGCACGGCCGCCCCGGACCTCGAAGGAGGCGTCGATCTGCTTAGCAGTGTTGGTGTTGAAGATCCGCAAGCACGCCGGGCCGTCGGCGGCCTCCACCAGCCCCTCGTCCACCGCGAAGGGGCCCACCGCCGAAAGCATGTTGCCGCAATTGCCGGACAGGTCGATCCGCCCCTCGCGGACCACCACCTGCACGAAGGTGTAGTCGATATCGGCATCCGGTCGGGTCGAGGGCTCGACGATGCAGATCTTCGACGCCGAGGACACGCCCCCGCCCATGCCGTTGAGCTGGCGCCCGAACGGGTCGGGGCTGTCCATGGCGGAGAGGAAGGCGGGCTCCCAGGCGGCGATGTCCCCGGGCACGTCCTGCCGACGCAGCATCAGCGCCTTGCTGGTGCCGCCGCGCATGAACACGGCCGGCAGCACGCCGGACGCCGGCACCGCGGTCACACCCGCGCCGGCGGCTGGTTGGGATCCACCAGGTAGCCCAGCCCGCGTACGGTCTGGATCAGGTCCACGGCGAGCTTCTTGCGCAGGCGGCCGACGAACACCTCGATGGTATTCGAATCCCGGTCGAAATCCTGGTCGTAGAGGTGCTCGGTCAGCTCGGCCCGGGAGACCACCCGGCCGGTATGGTGCATCAGGTAGGAGAGCAGCCGGTATTCGTGGCTGGTGAGCTTCACCTGGGCGCCGTCGACGAAGACCTTGCCGGAGCGGGTGTCGAGGGTGACCGGCCCGCAGGCGATCTGGCTGGTGGCGTGGCCCGCCGCCCGGCGCAGGAGCGCCCGGACCCGCGCCATCAGCTCCTCCATGTGGAACGGCTTGGTCACGTAATCGTCGGCGCCGGCATCGAAGCCATCGACCTTGTCCGACCAGCGGTCCCGGGCCGTGAGGATGATCACCGGCGTCTTCACCCCGGCCCGGCGCCACTTCTGCAGCACCGAGACGCCGTCGGCCTTGGGCAGGCCCATGTCAAGGATGATCGCGTCGTAGGGCTCGCTCTCCCCGAGATAGCCGCCCTCCTCGCCGTCATAGGCCTTGTCGGCTACGTAGCCGGCCTCCTCCAGCGCCGCGACCACCTGCCGGTTGATATCCCGGTCATCCTCCACGACGAGCAGTCGCACGGCTCACTCCATTCCACTGCGGGTGTGAAGCCCGGTCAGTATTGGCCCGCGACCTTGCCGGTGCGGGCGTCCACGATCACGTGCACGAAATGCCCGTCCCGGCGCAAGGCGGTCAGCATGTAGACGAGCCCGTCCTCGTGACGGCACAGGCTCGCACGCTGGATCTCGGCCCGGGGGATCACCGTGCGGGCCGCCCGAATCGCCGCCACCGGGGCGATCACGCGCCGCTCGCCGACCTCCTCGCGCATGTCGGCCGGCGACAGGCAGCTCTCGATCCGCAGGGGCGTCGGATCCGCCACCTGGGCCGTCTGCGGGGCCGGCCCGTCATCGGCCATGGAGCCGAGGCCGCTGGCGGCGAGGGCCGCGGCGGTCAGGCTGATAGCGACGAGGGCGATGGCGTAGCGCATTGCCAGAAGATTAGCGCCGAGGGCACTGAATGCCCCCTGAATATGGAGCTGTAGGCCCGACGACGCGCGATCGGCGGGCTGTCGACTCCGGGGACATGAGAACTGTTTGATCGCGGACGGCATCGACCGGCATTACGGCCGACGGGCTTTTCGGGTTCCACGGCTCCGGCGGTGCCGCACAGGCGATTGTGGCGGCCGGCCCCAGGGCCTAGCGATCGGCCCGGCATCCGGCCGGCGGGGCCGACCGGAACAGGGTCGCCGGCGCGGCTGCGTGCGCAGCCAAAACGGCGTCGATCGACCAGGGCCGCGCCCCGAATTGCGCACCGAGCTGGAGCATGATCGCGATCGAGGCCGCCCCGGACAGGGCCAGCCAGATCCGGTCGAGGATCCGATTCCACTGCCGGCTCATCGTGCGCCTCCCGTGATCAGGGTCCAGAACGCCCGCAGGGCGGGCATACGCTCGGTGAGCCACGCGATCTGGTCCGAGAACCAGTGCGCGGCCGCCGCCGCGGTGACGAAGGCGAACAGGGTCGCGTGCTTGAGGCGCCTCAGGTAGCGGCGCAGCACCCGCCGCTCGACATGCGCGTCCACGAGCTCGTCGAGGACGGCCAGGCGCGGCTCCGTCTGGCGCGCGACATAGGCGTGCCAGAAGGGCGGGAACCGGATCGTACGCGCTTGCCCGTCGGGGTCGAACGCGCGCTCGGGCGGGTGGCGTGGGGCCTGACGGACGGCGTTCATGGCTTCCTCCCCCGGCACAGACCATTCCCAGCCTCGCACCAGACTGCGCGCAAGGCTCGAGGCGCTCCCTCTCCCGTGCGGGCGACGACGTTCGCGTATCGTCTTCGGTCAGGCCCGACGCACTCTCCTCCCCCTTGTGGGGAGGCGTTGGCGGTGGGGGTGGTTCAGGAGGCACCGTTGCGCTCCATCCTGCACCACCCCCATCCCTGACCCCTCCCCGCAAGGGGGAGGGGAAACGCGTTGTGTTCCAGAGGCTTGCCAAGGAACGAAGCCGATATGTGAATCTGTTAGCCCATGCGGGTGCGGGACCCCGTCTCGCATCCGGCATCGTGTGAAGTCGGCCGCTTGCGGGCGGAGACGCGCCGACCGCCGTCAGGCCTGATGCGCCGCGTCCCGCTCCCGCAGCGCCGCCAGCGCCGGCGTCAGGACGTTGCCGACGCTCGCCTGCGGATCGAGCGGCAGGGCCCGGAAGATCCGGGCGGCGACGCCCTCGGGGCCGCCCGCCTGCCGGACGACCCGGGCCGGGGCATGCGCCAGGACGTGCCGGGCGCCGGCCGCCACCACCGCGGAGCCGAGATCGACGCTCACGGTCCGGCCCCGCGCGGCGCCGGCCACGGCGTTCTGGCCGTACTCGGCCCCGGCCCGGATCGCCGCCTCGACCCGCTCCCGGGTCAGCAGCGAGGCCGCCCAGGGCGCGACCCGGGCGATGCCGGCGGTGACCGCCGCGGCGGCGATGGGCACCAGCACGGCCGAGACCGGCTGCAGCAGGCCGACCAGCCAGTCGCCCCAGGGAATCGCCACGCCATCCGCCGGAGCACCGGCCAGCGCCGGGGAAACCAGGGCGACGAACGGGATCGCGGCGCTGGCCAGAGCCATTCCCGATCGCGCTGCGACCGGGAATGGCACTAGGTCTTTGATTTGACGCGCTCGTTTACGCCGAACCGGTATCCACTTCGGCGACGAGCGCTCTGGCGCCAGCCCGGCACGGAAGAGCTGCGTCATGATCGATCTCCGGTGTTGCGCGCACGGCGGACCCGGCCGGCTCGGGATTCGGATGGCGGCGGCGCGGCCGCGCGCAGGGCGGAAAGCGCCCGGCGGGCCCAGGCCAGCCGGCTCGCTAGGGCGACCACCCCGGGCCGCTCGAAGAGCCGGCACACGGTCTCGGTGGCCGCCTCCAGGGTCGGGGCCTGCCGCAGGGTGGCGAGCGCCGCGGCCTCCGTGGTGCGCAGCTCCACGCAGAGGTAGCGGTACTGCGCGTCCAGCGATGCCGGATCGAGGGCCTGTGCCCGGCACCAGGCCTCCATGGCCACGCGCCGGGGGCCGGTCCATTGCGCCAGCCCCCAGCCGCCCCGGGACTCCGCCACCACAGGGGCGACCTCCTGGAGCTGACGAAAGCCGCCGCTCTCGTGGCCGAGATTGCCCAGCAAGCCGGCGGCCTGGAGATCGGTGAGCCCGAGATCGCGCATCAGGCGCGGTCCGAGGCGCCGGCATCCGGCCGCGAAAGCGTCGCCCGGCCCCCGGGCCGGACCGGTGGTTGCGGGCATGGGTCTTCTCCGGGCAGGGTCCGCGTGAGGCGGACGGGGGACACGTGGGACACGGACAGGACCGGCCGCTGGTGTTCATCGGCGACTCGATCACCGCCGGCTGGGGCGTCGCCCGGGCCGAGACCTTCGCGCGGCACGGGTTCAACGCCCGGGGCGTGCCGGGCCAGACGAGCGGGCAGATCCGCGCCCGGTTCCTGCAGGACGCGGCCGGCGCCCGGGGAATCCACCTGCTGTGCGGCATCAACGACATCGCCGAGATCGGCGGTCCGGTCCCGGACGGGGCGATCCGGGACAACATCGCCGCCATGGCGCGGGCGGCCTTCGAGGCCGGGCTGCCGCTCTGGATCGGCACCGTGATGCCGAGCGATTTCTGGGGGTGGCGCCCGGAGCTGCGGCCGGTGGCGCGCATCGACGCCCTGAACCGCTGGATCCGCACCCATTGCGCCGCCAGCGCCGCGGCGGTGATCGACTATCACGCGCCGCTTGCCACCCCGTCAGGTGCGCTCCGGCCGGAGTTCACCGAGGACGGCATCCACCTCAACGCCGCCGGCTACGCCGCGATCGAGCCGACGCTGCTGGCGGCCCTGGCGCCGGGGGATGAACGGTGAGGCAGGGCTGACGGCTTCAACAGCCTATCGCCACGGCAACGTTGGCTTCCCCTCGCCCCGCTTGCGGATTCACACATCAGGGTTGTCTTGAAACAAGGCTCTGAAACGCAACGCGTTTCCCTCCCCCTTGCGGGGAGGGGTCAGGGGTGGGGGTGGTGCAGGATGGGGCGCGGCGGTGCCTCCTGAACCACACCCACCTCCAACGCCTCCCCGCAAGGGGGAGGAGAGCGCGTCGCGTCTTTCGCCGTGCGATGTGTGAACGTCGCAGGCAAGCGGGACGAGGGGAACATGCCCGCACCGTGCGCTTCGGAATCCCCCCTTCAAGACCCCAGCGCCAGCCAGTGGGTCGGGACATTTCCAGCGCCCGTCACCGTGCCGCCGGTCGTGCGGCGGTTGCGGAGGGTGAAGCCGGTGGTGGTCACGTCGCTGATCTGGCTGGCGTAGAGCGTCCCGGCATCCCCGGCGACCGGTTGCGCCCAGGCACCCAGGCAGGCGCTGGGGAAGGCCGGCGCGAACGACACCGAGAAATCCGCATCGGCGCTGGTCGCGAGTCCCCATTGCAGGATCAGGCCGTTGGCGAGACGGGCGTAGCCGTTCGGGGTCAGCGCCTGCGTGCCGAGCGCCAGGGGCGTGCCGTCGGCGCGCTGGTACTGGCGCACGCGCCAGCGGCCGGCGCCGTCCGAGGTGGCGAGGCAGGTGTCGTCGGCGGCCGTGACGATGTCGGCGTGGGTCGGCAGCACCAGCTGCTCGGGATCGTGGACCAGGGTGGCGGCGCCGGCGAAGCGCAGGAGCCGCTCCCGGTCGGCGCCGGAGCCGAAGCGGGTGATCCGGGCCGTGCCGGTGACGAGGATCCGCCGCGTCCCGGCGCCGCCGAGATCGGTGGTCGCCGCCGAGGCCAGCACGGTCTCCGTGGAGGCGAAATCGATCCCGCCCTTCGCCGCGGATGCGGTGAGCGCGGTCCTGAAGGTTGATCCGTCCGGGGAGACCTTCAGCGAGAAGTCGTCGCTGCCGAGGAGGCCCAGCAGGGCGCGGGCGGAATAGCCGGTCTGGAGGATCAGGCCGGCATCCCGGGACGCGGCCTGCTTGTTGACCGCGATCCGCATGTCGCCGGAGCCCGGTGTGGCGTCGTCCCAGGTGAGCAGGGCCGCGTCGGACTTGACCGCGAGGCGGTTGGTGGCATCCGCCCCGGTGTTGATGCCGAGCCGGCTGACGCTCTGGATCGCCGTGAGCGTGCGGCGGAAGCTGCCCCAGGCGGTGCCGTCGAACACGTAGAGGTCGGCCTCGTCGATCACGTAGGCGAACCAGCCGGCCCGGGGCACGGCGCCGATCCAGACACCGTCTGAATAGCGCACCACCTGGCCGGCGAGCCCGGCCCAGGCGCCCCCCGGGTTCGACGCGACAACGAGGTAGCGGTCGCCGTCGGCGGGGTTCTGGGGCGGCGCCGTGAGGTCCTTGTCCAGGCAGGCGAGCTGGACCAGGGCGTCGAGGAGGCCGAGCGCCTCGTTGTGGGTGACGTGCTTCTGGGCCTGGCTCGCCGCGATCAGCGGCAGGCCGAGGCGGGGCGTGGCGTCGGTCATGGGGGGCTCCGGGGGGGCTTGCAATGCCGTCATCGCGAGCGCAGCGAAGCGACCCAGTGCAGCGCGCGATCACGATGGGTGGCGCATCCCTAGGTTGCTTCGCTGCGCTCGCAATGACGGTGAGGGCTTCGCTCCAAAGCCGGATCAGGCGGTTCGGATCGGGATACGCGCGCGCGTCGCCGGGCCGGGGCCGGCCACGGCGCCGATCAGGGCCACGGCCACGTCGAGGCTGGTCTGCTTGCCGCCGAAATCGGCCGCCTCCTCGGCGTAGAGGACCTGCTGCGCCTCGGCCCGGATCCGACGCAGGGGCGTACCGGCGCCGGAGAAGACCGTGACGGCGTAGGCCTCCGGCTCGTCCAGCGGAATCTCGGCGGGCTCCCAGGCATCGCCGTCCCGGCGCGCCCGGCGGATCCAGGAGAGCCGCACACCCGAGGCCTCCCGGCGCGCCCGCAGGTGGACCGGCCGCAGGGGACGCAAAGCCGCAAGCCCGGCCGTAGCGACGAACTCCGTGAAGGCCGGATCGCCCGGATCAAGGGCGGCCGGGCCGACGCGGTAGCGGAAGAGGCGACCGACCTCGTCCAGGCGCGCGACCAGGGGCACCACCGCGCCGTCGTCGAGCCGCACGATCAGGCTGCCCGCCGGCGCCACCCGTCCAGCCGACGCCTCGCTGCCGGCTAGCCCGCGCAGGAAACCCGAGAGCCGGTAGGTGTCGGGACCGGTCAGCACCGCGTCGGCGGCGGAGAGCAGCTCCACGGCGCCGTCCGGCCCGATCAGCGCGAACAGGTTACCGCCCGCGCGCATCGCGGCCTCGCCGATGGAGCCGAGCGCCCCGCCCCGCCGCAGGGTGACGTCGAGGGAAACGCCCCGGTGCAGCCGCCAGAGCGGGCCGGCCGGCAGGGCCGTGAGGGTCCGGCCGAGGCAGGCCGGGTAGTCGACGAGGCCGTGGAGCGCGAGCGGCCCAGATCCTTCCGCACGCCAGAGAGCCGCCGCCCCGGGCCACGGCTCGGCCGCCACGGCGAGGTATTGCAGCACCGTCGGGCTGCCGCGGTCCACCGGCAGGTCGAGCGCGAGGGCGAAGGGCGGGCCCGGGAAGGCCGGCACAGGACCCGCCGGCAGGGCCGGGCTGCGGGGCAGGCCGCGCGCGGGTCCGCCCCGGGGCGGCACGCCGCTCGCTTCGATCCGGCGCCCGGTGGGGGCGTCGTCGATCCGGTCGATCCTGCGCAGAACCGTCCCGCCCGGCACGTCGGCCGGCACCGCCAGGAGGTCGCCGGGCTCCAGCTCGACGCGGCGCGGGCTCAGGGTGAAGACCGCGCTGTCCCGGGCGGCGATGACCCGGTCGAGCATCGCCTCAGCCAAACCGTCGCCGGTCTCCCGGCGGGTGACGATCGCCGCCTCGATCCGGGTCTCGCGCCGCCGCTCGCCCACCGGGCGGATCGCGGCGGCCGTGGCGCGGCGGTAATCCGGGCTCTCGGATTCGGTCAGCCCGAGCTCGACCGAGCGTGGCAGCCCGCTCTCCTCGGCCCGGACCTGGCGCAGGACCGGTTTGTCCTCCGACAGCCGGACGAGATCGGCCTCGGCCAGCACCACCGGCCGGTCGCGGCGGGGCCCGCGCAGGTGCAGGGTACCGGCCACCGCCGAGACGTCGAGGCCGTAGACCTGCGCCAGGGTCTCCAGGGCGGCGCGCGCCGAGAGCGGCCGGTCGAGGACGTAGCCGTCGAGGAAGGCGGCGGCCTCCACGGCGACCGGCGCGTCGAAGCCGAAATCCGCCAGGATCTTCAGGACCAGCCGATCGAGGTCGCAGCCCTCGATCCGTCCCGTGATCCAGTGCCCGACCCGCCAGTTGGCGGTGTCGGCCCAGACCGCCTGCACGGCCGGGAAGGCCGGGTAGGGCCGGGCGTCCCAGGACCAGACGAAGATCGATCCCGGATCGACCATCCGGCCGCCATAGACCGGCGAGACCGGGTTGTCGGAGTCCGAAAAACCCGCCACGGCCGGATCGAACCGGGCGATCACGGCCTCGAGCCCGCGCAGCTGAATCAGCTCGTCGCGCAGAGCCCGGGAATGCGGCGGGTAGGCGCCCTCGGCGGATTTCGGATCGGGGAAGACGTTGGGGCCGTTCGTGCCCTTGTCCACCGCCGGCACCCCGACCTCGGTGAGCCAGATCGGCTTGGCCTTCGGCACCCAGGCGGTGGCGCGGGTCTCGACGCCGCCGTCGCGCTCGACATGCGGGTTCGACCACCAGCCGACCAGGTCCTTGGGCCGGAAGACCCACGGCTTGCCGGCGGCGCCGTCCTGGATCGGCAGGCGCGCCTGCGCGTCGCGCCCGGCCGCGTCGGCATAGTACCAGTCGAACGCCTCGCCGGAGGCACCCCGGGCCTTCAGGTAGGCGCGGTCGGCGATGTCGCCCGAGACCGCGAGGTCGGCGTGGTCCGGCGCGTCGCGCCAGTCGGAGATCGGCGGATACCAGTCGATCCCGACCGCGCCGATATTCGGGTCGGCGAACAGGTCGTCGAGGGGAAACCGGATCGTGGCGCCGCCGTCGCGGACATGGGCGCCGTACTCGGTCCAGTCCGCCCCGTAGACGAGGGTGACGCCGGCGCCAAGACGGGGCCGCAGCTCCGCCGCGAGGGTCTTGAACGCCTGCACGGCCGGGTAGCCCGCGACGCCGCGGACCCGGGTGAGGCCGACGAACTCGCTGCCGATCACGAAGCCGGCGATCCGCACGCCGCTTGCCGCCCATTGCGCCGCGAGACCGGCATAATGCAGCACCTCCGCGCGGTAGCCGTTCGCGAAGAAGCCCTGGACCTGCGCCTCCGCGGCGGCAGTGCCGTCCGGGCTCCCCGGGACGCCCGGGGCCGGGTCGCAGGTGATGCGCCCGCGCCAGGGATAGGGCGGCTGGGTCGCCCCGGGCACGCGTGGGTCGGGCAGGCTGTTGCCTGCGGCCACGTCCATCATCACGAACGGGTAGAGCAGCACGTCGAGGCCCCGGGCCGCGAGGTCGGCGACAAGCCGGGCCAGCCCGGCATCCGACGGGGTGCCGCCATAGGCGGGGGTGCCGTCCGGCAGGGTCGAGACCAGCTCCGCCTTGTCGCGCGTGATCCCGGCGACGCTCCAGGGTTCCGGCAGGGTGCGCTTGGTTCGGGTCTCGACCTTCGGCACCACCCAGCAGGCGCCGGCCCGCAGGTCGGTGCCGAACCACGTCGCCACCACGGCGACCCGGCGCAGGTTCGGGCACAGGGCCTGGAGGGCGTCGAGCGACGCCGTGACGTCGGTGGCGCGCTGGAGCTGGTGCCGGTTGGCCGCCTGCGTCCGGCCGAGGCCGAGATCGACGGTGACGCGGTTCGGGTCGAGAGCGAACTCGCCGGCCCCCGGGATCAGGTCGACGGCACGGATCCGGTGGAACAGGCCGTTGACCGGGCGGACCACCTCGAAGGCGAACTGGGGCACGCGGTTGCCGAACTCGGCGAGCGGCAGGTTCTCGAACACCACGTAGGCGAGGCCGCGATAGGCCGGGGCGTTCTCCGCGCCCTCCTTGGCGACGATCAGCGGGTCCGGCGCCTGGTCGGGGCCGCCGGTATGGACCCGCAGGGTGATCCCGACCTGGTCGATCTCCTTGCCGTCCGCCCAGATCCGGCGGACCATCGCGATCTCGCCCTCGCACAGGCCCACCGCCAGGTTGGCGAAATAGGCGTAGCGGGTGCGCACGGTCTTCTGCCCGCCCGCGCCCTTGGAGGCGGAGGCCGCGCGCTCCACCGTCGTGTTGGCGACCTCCCGGGCCCGCGTCGCCCAGATCAGGCTACCGCCGATCTTCGCCCGCCCGTAGACCCGGGGGATGGGGTCGCCCTCCGTGGAGGACAGGCCGGCGACATCGGCGAGCCGCGGCCCCTCGACGAAGCGCGCGTGTCGCCCGGAGCCCGACAGCATCCCGTCGAGCCCCGCCCCCGCGGCCGCCCCGAGCACGCGCCCGACCACCGCCCCGATCGGCCCGCCCAAAGCGGTCCCGACCGCCGCGCCCGCCGTCGACAGGATTAGGGTGGCCATGGCGGGCTCCGGAGTGGGGGCGGGCGTGTTGTGGTAAGGTTTGCCGTTCGGGGAAGGGCATCGACGGCAGGGGCGGCGGCCATGGGAGACACGCACTTCGACAGCGTCTGGGACGCGATCGAAGACACGCCGGCGGAGGCCGCGCGGATGCGCCTCCGCTCGCAGCTGTTGATGGCCCTGCGCACTCACATCGAGCAATCCGGCCTGAACCAGTCCCAGGCGGCGAAGGTCTTGGGCGTCACGCAGCCGTGCGTCTCGGACCTGATGCGCGGCAAGATCGACCTGTTCGCGATCGACACGCTGGTCGCGATGCTCGCCGCGGCCGGACTCCAGGTCGAGCTGCGTGTCGCTGTGGCGGCTTGATGCGGTTTGGGATCGAAGCGCTCACCACTGCCTCCACCGTCATTGCGAGCGCAGCGAAGCAACCTAGGGAAACGCGCGATCCCAGACCGTAGCGGTTCACCGGGTCGCTTCGCTACGCTCGCGATGACGGTGGGAATGACCCTCCTTGCGCGTGCCAGGTGCCAAGCCGCCCGTGGCGACCAGCTCCTCCGGGAACCGGAAGACCCCCGTCAGGTGCCGCCGCCACCAGGCAGTGAGCGCCACCTCCGTCACGGCGGCGTGGTCATGGGCGTGGATCATGGCGCCGTCGCCGGTGGCGATGGCGCAGTGGTGGGCCGGGAGATGGCGCCGGAAGGCGAAGAGCAGCACGTCGCCGGGCCCGGGCGTCGCGCCGGCCGCCGGCATCAGGTGGCGGGCCGCTGCCGCGGTGAGCGGGTCGGTGCCGGGGGCGGCGGATTCCGCCCAGGTGGCGGCGTAGGGCGGCACCGGTTCCGGCTCGGCCCCGTAGAGCCCGCGCCAGATCCCGCGCAGCAGCCCGAGGCAATCGCAGCCGACGCCGCGCAGGGACGCCTGGTGCCGGTAGGGCGTGCCGAGCCACAGCCGCGCCTCGCCGAGCGCGGCCACGCCGATATCCCGTCGCATCGCGCTCATTGGAACAGGCTCCCGCCGTCGAGGATGGGCTCCGAGCCCGGCACGGCGCGCATCACCGCGTCGTTGCCCGGCATGTGCGGAAAGCCCTGGAAGTTGACCGCGTTGGCGAAGCGGTCGCGGCAGGTGGCGAGCCGCTTGTCGCAGCCGGCGGTGAGGCTGAACGCATCCCCGGCCGCCACCGGCCGGGGCGGTGCGGTCCAGAGTTCGAGCAGCGCGCCGAGCTGCAGCCGCACGTCGGCCGTGAGCCCGGCATTGGCGCCCTCCGTCCAGGTGAGCGTTCCGCCGGTGAACAGCCCGTCCGCGAAGCCGCCCGCCAGGGTCACCGCGAGTGTCGCGGGTTCGGGCAGGCCGGTGACCCGCCCGGTGGTCCGCCAAGCCGAGAGGTCGACCCGGCAGCGGCCATCCCCGAGATCGGCACCGCAAGTCGCCCGGTAGGTGCGGCCGCGCTCGGCCCCGAGCCGGTGGGCGAGGCCGCGCAGCTCCGCCACGAAGGCGTCGCCTTCGCGCCGCACCTCGCCGATCGTGCCGACATCGATGAGCAGGCGCGTCTCCGGGTTGGTCCAGTCGACCAGCCAGGTCTCCACCGTGGCGCCGTCGTAGAGGCCGCCGGCGATGTCGGCCTCGGTCAGCCCGAGGGAACTCAGCGCCCCGGCGACATCGCCCCCGGAGACCGCAAAGCCGGATTCGGACGCGGCCTCGGCCGCCTCCAGCCCGGTGCGGGCGGCGTGGACCAGGCCCGCCAGGATCAGGTCGCGGTCATGGTCGGTGAAGCCCAGCGCCACGCCGTCCCGCCGGCGCAGGGACCAGCAGCGGCACAGGGTGGTGACGCCGCCCGCGAGATGGGCCGCGAAGGCATTCGGGATATCGCGCATCGTCGATCCTCACGGCACGATCTCGACGAGCGGCACCTTCGGGATCTCGCCGGCCGTGAAGGCGGCGAGGTCGATGGTGAGGTCGTCGGTGTCGAAGCGGACCGGCACGTCGAAGGCAAAGCCCGCCGTGACCGCTGCGCCCTTGGCCGGGACCTGGCCGGCCGCGAAGGTGACGAGCCCGGTGGTCGGGTCGCACGCGAAGGCGTCGGCGCCGATCTCCCGGCCGGCCAAAGCCACCCGGACGCTGCCGGCTACCGGCTTGGCGATACGCCGGCGATAGGGCGCGAAGTCGGACCCGTAGGTCTTGGTCAGCGGGAAGGAGGCGGTGGCGCCGTCGCCGGTGCCGAGCGTCTGGTCGAGGGGGCCGATCGCCCGGCCGGGGGGCCCGGAGCGGCAATCGACCCGGTCGCGGTAGCGGAAGCCATAGAGCCGGCCGCGCCGCTCCTCGAAGAAGGCCAGCACGGCGTGGAGGGACTCGAGCCCGCGGAGTCCGAACCCGGCATCGTAGCGGCGGCGGGAATCGGCCCAGCGGCCGTTGCGGTGCTCCCGGCCCGAGGCCAGCGTGACGATCTCGGTGAGCCGCTGCGGGCCACCGCTGCCGCGCAGCGACACGTCGAGGGGAAACAGCACCTCGTGGAAGGCGTCGGCCATGGCGCGATGATCCCGGAAAGGGGGCCGGAAAAGGCACGTCCTCCCGGCCGCCGCCGGCCGGGAAGAGTTTTTTTTGGAACGGGGAAAACTTCGGAAACGCCGTTTATCGACAACCGATCGCGACCGGGTGAAGATCATTCAAGACGACGGACGCTTCTTCGAAGACATTCATCTCCGGCAGATCTCGAAAGATCTTTCCCGGCAGGCGTGCGTCGTCCCCGATCCACCGAGGAGCCTTCCAATGAGCGCCGTCCCGCAGCCGCTGCACCCCACCCTCGACATCCGCCGGGTCGCCGGCCGCATCGGCGCGGAAATCCGCGGGGTCGCGCTCGCGGGCGATCTCGACGCCGCGACGGTGGCGGCGATCCGCCAGGCCCTGGTCACCCACAAGGTGGTGTTCTTCCGCGACCAGGATCTCGACGAGGCGGGCCAGGAGACGTTCGGCCGGCGGCTCGGCGATCTGGTCCCGCACCCGACCGTCCCGTCGCTCGCCGGCACCGCGGGCGTCCTCGATCTCGACGGCAGCCGGGGCGAGCGGGCAAGCTCCTGGCACACGGACGTGACCTTCGTGCCGGCCTATCCGGCGATCTCGATTCTGCGGGCCGTGACCCTGCCGGCCTATGGCGGCGACACCCTCTGGGCCAACACGGCGGCGGCCTATGCGGAGCTGCCCGAGCCCCTGCGCGAGCTGGCCGACCGGCTCTGGGCGCTGCATTCCAACGTCTACGATTACGTCGGCGGGCGCGTGAACGCCCCGGAGGCCGGCCGCCAGCGCTACAACGAGGTGTTCACCCGGACCGTCTATGAGACCGAGCACCCGCTGGTGCACGTGCATCCGGAGACCGGCGAGCGCTCACTGATCGTCGGGCATTTCATCCAGCGCCTCCTCGGGCTCACGACCGCGGATTCACAGCACCTGCTCGCGATCTTCACCGACCACGCGACCCGGCCCGAGAATACGGTGCGCTGGTCCTGGCGGCTCGGCGACGTAGCGATCTGGGACAACCGGGCGACCGTCCACCGGGCGGTGGACGATTACGGCGACCAGCCCCGGGTGGTCCGCCGGGTGACGATCGAAGGCGTTTCCCCGGTCAGCGTCGACGGACGCCGCAGCCGGGCCAGGGAGGCTGCGGCCAGCAAGGCGGCGTGAATGGCGATAACGGCGCCCGGTCGTGACAGACCGGGTGACGCGTAGTCCCTCGCTCGCGCGTCGTCGCGAACAGACGGTTCAAACCGGCCTCGACACATATGGCTGCAGATCCAGCCACATGACCGGGGCCGGCGATGCCCGGTTGGCGTCCGTATCCAACAGGGTAAACCCCTGCTTGCTGTAGAAGCCTACGGATTCCTGCTTGGCGTTCGCAACCAGGAAGCGACAGCCGACACTGGTGCAAACACGGTCTACGGCGATGCTAAGCGACAAGGACAGGAGATCCCGGCCGATCCCGCTGCCGCGCGTACCATCCGCAACCGCCAGCCGGGCAATCCGAATGGCGGGCTGACTGGGATAGCGGTCGGCTCGTGGCTTACCTTTTACAGAATAGGTTCCACCCAAAGCGATCTCCGCGCTCATCAGACTGATGAAGCCGAGAATGCGCCTGTCGTCGAAACCGTCTGGAACCGCGACATAAGTCTGCGTGATCAGCTGAGCGCTGGCACGTTCCGAATCTTTGCGGAAGAATATTTTTAAGGGTCTGTGCCGCTCGTCTGCGAGCGCGAATGGCACCTTGCAATCACCGGTGCGTATTGGACGAATAATATAAGGCGTTGTGCTACTTCCCGACCATATCATGTCCTGCATCGACAGCAGCCTTGCCCGATTCGGTCATTGATCGCCGCAGTTTACGTCCTCGTTCGAGAGATGCCAGCACGACCTGTTGCTTTTCGCCAGACGCCACTTGGCGCAGGAATGTCTCCGCATCGTGGCCAGACAGCTTCACCCCGCCGAAATTTCGGGACAGAATAGCCATCGGCTCCTCCTCTCGACTGCACCGAGCGTGATTTAACAGGGACTCCAAGTCTCGACAATGCTCGAACCGGACACCGGAAGAACCCCTGGCTGGTCCGATATGTATGCAATCACGTCGCCCGCTGCCCTCGCGCCACCGCGCGGGCGAGGCTCGCCGTCACCTGCGCCTCCGAGCGGCGGAAGGCACTCGGGTCCGGGGTGGCGATGTTGACCGTCACCGAGACCGGCCGGACCGCCGCGCCGCCGGCTGCGACGCCGAGGCGGCCGTCCGGGCCGCGGTTGAGCGGCAGGATCGCCTCGGGGCCGGCCTCGCCCGTCAGGCCGGCCCCGTTCGCCATCGGGAAGTAGGTCGGCGCGGCTACCACACCGCCCGAGGCGAAAGGCTGCACCCGGCCGCCCCGGAACATTCCGCCCCGGGCGAAGCCGGTCTCGCTGCCGGCACCGGCTCCGAGCACCGCGTTGACCAGGCCGGTGATGCCGGAGCGGATCGGGCCGGAGGCCGCCCGGGCCGCCGCGCCGGCGAGCTTGCTGCCGATCGTGCCGAGCACACCGTCGAGGCTGCGCCCCGAGGCGGCGCCCCGAGGCGGCGCCCCGGGTCAGCGCCGAATCCAGGCTGCGGCCGAAATTCTTGGCGAGCCGGTCGAGGGTCTCCAGCTGCTTGATCCGGGCGGCATCCTGCGGATCGGGATCGGCGTCGATCATCGGGCTGCCCTCCTGTTCGGTCGGGGTTAGCGTGGTGCCATAACCCGGGATCCCAAAGGGCTCAGCCCTTTGGCGGGGTGCCGGGGCGGAGCCCCGGCTCGGTTCACGGGCCCGGATCCGGATAGGCGGCGAGCAGGCGCTCGAACGCGTCGCGGCTCAGCGGCTCCGGGCCGCGGCGGCGGCCCAGAGCGGCGGCAAATTCGCGGGGTGTGGCCGCCCAGAAGGCGGCCGGGCTCCAGCCGAGCGCGCCGAGGCCGAGCGCCAGGGCGTCGTCCCAGGGGAAGGCGGAAGGCCGAGCCGGCGCCGACGCGAACGCGTCGGGCACCGGCTCTACCGAGGGTTTGCAGGGCCCGGCGCCTCCCCGAAGGCGGCGGCGAGGACTTCGCCGAGCGCGGTCGAGACCGCCTCCAGCCCACCGGCGAGGGGCAGGCGCGCGACCGCGTCGTCGTCGAGGGCGTGGCCGCCGCCGCGCAGGGCCGCGCCCAGCAGGGCGATCAGGTCCCGGGCCGAGACCCGGCCGCCGTCGAAGCGCTCGGCCAGGCCGACGAGGTCGCCGGCCTTGAGCGCGCCCTCCAGCTCGGCCAGAGCGCCGAGCGTCAGGCACAGGGTGTAGCGCCGGCCGGCGAGCTGGAGCGGCACCTCGCCGCGGATCCGGTTGGCCATGGCTCAGGCCGCCGTGAAGGCGAGCACGCCCGCCGAGTCGAGGCTGATGTCGAAGGTGACCTCGCCGGCATGGTCGCCGCGGTATTCGAGGCTCGCGATCTGGAATGGCCCCTCCAGCGTCCCGAAGGCCGGCACGACCACCTGGAAGGTCTCGATCGCGCCCTCGAAGAAGATCAGTCGCAGGCGCACATCCGACGCCTGGTCGCGAAACACCCCGGATCCGGCGATTGCGGCCCGGCGCACGCCGGCTCCGGCCAGCAATTCCCGCCAGCGTCCGGTGGAGTCCGCGTTGGTGACGTCCACGGTCTCGGCGCTGAGGGTGATCTGCCGGGTGCGCAGGCCCGCCACCGCCACGAAACCACCTGCGCCGTCGCCGGCCCGGAGCAGCAGGTCCTTGCCCTTCTGTGCGCCCATCGGGCCCTCCTCTCACTGGGTTTCGGTGACGGCCTCGAGCGTCAGGGTGGCGCGGGCCTCGCCGGTGCGGGCGTCGCGGGTCGCCTTGATCGCCCGCACCCGCAGGGTGACGAGGCGGCAGCCCTGGAGCGGCAGAGCGGCGTCCGTGAGGAGCGCGGCCATGCGCTCGGCGGCGTCGAGCGCGGTGCGGACCGAGCCGGGCTTGGCGATCACCGCGATGGCGTGGCTGTGGCGATGGCGCTCGGCGCCGTCGACGGCATCGTCCACGATCTCGGCCTCGCCGAACAGGGCGTAGACCGGCACCGAACCCCGGGGCGGCTCGTCGTGGAGCCGGACCTTGCCGCCGAGCAGGGCCGCGAGGGCGGCGTCGCCGGAAAAGCGGGCGGTCAGGCCGGCGCGCAGGGCCAGGAGCGGGCTCGGGGCGCTCACGACGCGCTCTCCCGGGTCAGCTCCTCGACATGGCAGACCAGATCGCGGCCCTTCGCGTCCGGCTCGCTGACCGCGCGGATCGCAAAGCGGCGGGGGCCGGCGGCGAGCCGCATGGTCGAATCAAGGGCGATCCGGGCGCGCAGGGTGACGCGGTAGGCGGAAAGCGTGTCGGTCCGGCCCCCCTCCGGGCGGTCGACGAGGCCGGCCGGAGCCATCGCGCCCCACACGACCGGGCCGGCCACGTAGCGGCGCAGCACGCCGCCGAACCCGTCGGGCTGCTCCAGGGGCCGTTCGAGGACGAAGCGGCGGCGCCGGGCGCCGACCGGCGGATGATGGGGGGTGGTCGCCATCGGCGAAGCTCCGGTGGGTCGCAATCGGACAGGGCGGCGGATCACAGGCGCATCCGGCGGAACGGCGCGGCGAGGTCGGCGGCGTCGGTGCGGGCGGCATCCGGCTCGTCGCCACGATGCTCGTAGCGGGCGGCGGCGAGCCGCAGGATCGCGAGCCGGAGCGGTGCCGGCAGCGGCGGCCCGTCGCCCCCGAACCCGGCCGCGACCTCGATCAGGATCGTGCGGCCGGCCGGGTCCGGCACGCCTGGGTCGATCAGCAGGCCCGGCGCCTCGACCGGGTCGGGTCCGAGCCGGACGAGGCCGGCGGGCAGCTCGGTGACGCCCTTGGCGTCGGACAGCCCAGCGCGGATCAGCGTCACGAGCGGGCTCAGCGGCAGGCCCAGCTCGCCGTTCGCGGGCCACGCATGGAGGGCGATCCGGTAGCGGCCCGGCACCAGGATGCGGCGCGCCTCGATCACGAGGCTCGCCCGGGCGGCGGTGATCAGGGCCGCGAGCAAGTCATCCTCGGTGCCGCCATCCTCGGAGTCGAGGCGCAGATAGGCGCGCAGCTCCACCACGCTCACCGGCTCGACCACGGCCCCGTCGGCGCGTATCGGGATCATCGCGTTGCCCCCTTGCTGGATGTCTCGAATGCCGGTCCCGAAGCGCCGCCGGGCGGCCCTCACCGTCCTGGCGGCGGTCCTCTGGCTCGCGGCCGGCCCGGCCGGCGCGATCGTCGGCGGCGCCGAGGCGCCGGCCGGCGGGGCCGTGATGGTCCTGTCCTCGAAGGGCGGCGTCTGCACCGGGCTGGTGCTCGCCCCCGACACCGTGCTGACCGCCGGCCATTGCGTCGCCGCCGGGCGGGAGCACCGGGTCCATTTTCGCGATGATTCCGGGGCGCCGGTGCTGGTCGAGGTCGCCGCCCGCGCGATCCATCCCGGCTACGATGCCGGCGCGGCCGCCGGGCGGCGGAAATCCATCGACCTCGCGCTCCTGCGCACCGCGACGCCGCTGCCGCCGCGCTTCGCCCCGGTCACCTTGAGCGGCGCACCACCGCGGGCCGGCGAGCGCCTGACACTCGCGGGCTACGGCGCCGCCAAGCCTGGCGATCCGCGCTCCACCGGCACCTATCGCAGCGTCGTCCTGCCGGTGATCGAGCCGCACGGGCCGAGCCGCATCCTGGTCTGGCTCCAGGGCGGCGCCGGCGGCGGCTGCCAGGGCGATTCCGGCGGCCCGATCACGGGGCCGGACGGATCCGTGCTGGCGCTGGCCGCCTGGATCGGCGGCGCCTGCGGCGGCCTCACCCAGGGCGTTCTGTTGGGGCCGCAGCGCGGCTGGATCGACCGGGTGCTGGAGGGCTGGGGCCGGGATGCGCGGTGGGGCGGTTGAGGCGGCCGTGCCTGACGGACCCGCGCCGGCCCTCCCCCCTTTTGCGGGGTCGTGGGACGCGTGCGCGTCCGGCACCGGTGCACGCCTTGGACCTCTGCGTTCGGAACCGCAGCTTGGCCGGTTCATTGCCTTGCTCTAGGCTCCCTGCGCGCCGCGCCCTCGCCGCGGCGTCCCACCTTGCGCCGTGAGCGCCCCCCGGAGTGCCCGATGTCCCGTCGCCCGATGCGCAAGGCCGGCCTCCCTGAGCGTGTGCGAGGCGCTGGGCTCGGGGCTGCCCTTCTCGGCAGCGCCCTGCTCGGATCGGTCGCCGCGCTGATGCCCGCCCCCGCGGCGGCGGTGATCAACGGCACCACCACCCGCGATCCCAACGGCGCCCGGACCTTCGCGGTGCGGATCGAGAGCACCGAGGGCGAGATCTGCTCGGGCACGCTGATCGCCCAGGACCTCGTGCTCACGGCCGCCCATTGCGTGATGCGCCCGGCCGGCTACACGGTGATCAGCGTCGACCGCGGCTTCCGCCAGCATCGCACCCAGGTCATCGCCGCGACCATGCACCCGGACTTCGTGCCCGGCACGACCCCGGAGGACCAGCCCGGCGTCGATCTCGCCTTGCTCAAGCTCGAGGCGCCGTTGGGCGCCGATTACGTCCCCCTCGATCCGCGCGGCGCCGCCTCGATCGATACCGGCGCTCCGGTGGACATCGCAGGCTTCGGCGTCGTGGCCGAGAACCGGCGCGACACGGCCCGCACCCTGCGTCTCGCCCATCTCGTGTCGATCGGCTCGCTGCAGGTCGCCAACCGGGTGACCGTGGTGACCGACCGGCGGCGCATGGCCGAAACCTCGGGCGCCGGCGCCTGCCTGGGCGATTCCGGCGGCCCGATCCTGGTCGGCGGTCCCGGCGGCTACCGGATCGTCGGCGTGGTGAGCTGGTCGAGCGGCGCCCTGCAGCAGGGCGCGCGCCGGACCGCCTGCGGCGGCTTCACCGCGGTGACGCCGGTGGCCGAGCATAGCGGCTGGATCGCCACCCGGTCGGCGGAACTCGCGCGGATCCCGGTGGGCGAGGTCCTGCCGCGGGGCAACCGCTCCGACTGGATGGCCAAGCCCGGCCGGCACCGCTGAGACCGGCACCGCCTCGGAACACCCGGCCCGCCGTCGCGTTTGTGCAACGCAATTGCGTCAGATGAGGACTCGCGGCCTGAGTGGCATATTCGCGACCGTCCGCACGCATGTTTACGGAGCAAATTTCATGGCTGACACCGGCAAGGGCGATACCGTCCGCTCGCACAAGACCCGTAACGACACCGACTCGAACGCCAAGCAGGTCTCGGTCCAGGCGCTGAACGCCCGGCTCGCGGACGGCATCGATCTCGCCCTGGCGGTCAAGCAGGCGCACTGGAACCTCAAGGGTCCGCAGTTCATCGGCATCCACGAGATGCTCGACGGCTTCCGCACCGAGCTCGACGATCTCAACGACAAGGTCGCCGAGCGCGCGGTGCAGCTGGGCGCCACGGCGTTCGGCTCGACCCAGGCGGTCGCCGAGAAGACCAAGCTGCCGGCCTACCCGACCGGGATCTACGCCATCGCCGACCACGTGGCCGCGCTGATCGACAGCTACGCCGCCTACGCCAACGCGGTGCGCGAGAACATCGACGAGACCGACGAGGCCGGCGATCCCGGCACGGCGGACCTGTTCACCGAGATTTCCCGCGCGGTCGACAAGCAGCTGTGGTTCCTCGAGGCCCACGTGCAGGAGCCGACCGGGACGCTGCGCGACGGCAACCCTGGCCGGTAAGACCCGTCCGAGCGCTCGAACAACGATCGCCCTCCCCTCTCGTGGGGAGGGCGATTGCATTTGGGAACGCTGCTCCCGCTGTCTCCATGGTGCGTCGGCGGCCTCATCACCCGCTTTGTCATCCCGGGGCCGCGCAGCGGAGCCCGGGATCCAGAAACGCCGGCGACGCTAGGTCTTGCACTGAGGGAGGATCTGGATTCCGGGCTCGCCTGCGGCCCCCCGGAATGACAGGGTGATTAATCCGGGCGCCTCTGATCCTGTCGGCAGACCAGTCGTGCTGGCCGCCAGCAACCGCCGCTTTGGCGCCCCAGAAACTCCCTCACCCAAATTTCAAAACCTTGATCGCATCAAAATCCTGCACCCCGCCGCCGACGCGCTTGGTGACGTAGAACAGCACGTAGGGCTTGGCCGAGTACGGGTCGCGCAACACCCGCAGGCCGGTGCGGTCGACCACCAGGTAGCCCCGGCGGAAATCGCCGAACGCCACCGACAGGCTGCCCGCCGCGATTTCCGGCATCGCCTCCGCCTCGGTGACGGGGAAGCCGATCAGCGTCGCGGACTGGGCGGCGGTGAGCGGCGGGTGCCAGAGATAGTTGCCCTGCGCGTCCTTGAACTTGCGGATCGCGCTCTGGGTGCGCCGGCTCATCACGAAGCCGGCATTCTGGCGGTAGGCCGCCCGCAGGGCGTAGACCAGATCGAACAGCACGTCGGACGGGTTGCTCTGCGGGAACGCCCCGGCCGCCCCGGTGGCGACGCAGCCGAGCTTGCCCGGCGCCCAGGCGGCGTTGGCCACGGTGTCGTAGCTCAGGAAGCCGCGCGGGCGGCTGGCACCGTTGCCGGTAACGAAGGCCACCCCCTCCTGCTCGGCGAAGGCCATCTCGACCTCGGCCGAGAGCCAGGCGTCGAGATCGACCACGGCATCGTCGAGCAATGTCTGGGTCGCGGCCGGCATGGCGTAGAGCTCCATGGCCGGGAACGCGATCTCGGCGAGCACCGGCCCGTCGGTGCCGGGGCGCGGCGCGGTCTCGGCGACCCAGCCGGTCGCCGGAGCGCCCACCGAGGCCGCGCGCTTGTACTGGGCGCCGGAGATCTGCTGCACGCTGGCGATGGACCGGATCGGCGAGACGTTCGCCAGGCGCGCCAGCATGGTCCGCTCCAGGGTCTGCGGCACCAGGTAGCCGCCATCCGGCCCCGATCCAGCCGACAGGGCCTTGGCCTCCAGGCGCTTCAGCCCGGCGCTCTCGCCGGCCCGGACATAGAGGTCGAAGGCCGCCTTGTGCTCCTGCGCAGCCCCGTCCTCCCGGGCCCCCGGCTGGCCGAGCGGCGGCCGGGCGCGGTCGAGGGTGATCCGGTCGAGCCGGGTCCGGGCGGCGTCGAGGGCCGCGTCGATCCGGGCGAGCTTCTCCTCGGTGAGCACGTCGGTGCCGAGCCGGCCCTCGATCTGGGCGATGCGGCTGTCGTTGGTCTCCTTGAACGCCTCGAAGGCGATGGCGAGTTCGTCCAGCGCCGGCTGGACCGGTTCGGCCCCGGGGCGGCCGGCCTTGTTCTCGAGGCCGGGCAGCACGCCCTTGGTCTCCGGGGCGGGGCGCGACGGTGCGGCGGTGTGGGACATCATCGAACGACCTCGTGGCTGGGGTGGGTGAAGCGGGACCGGACCGCCGGCGTCAGGCAGGCGGCGGGTTCGGGGGCGATCCTGCGGGCGAGACCGCGGATCTCGGCGGCGGAGGGATTGCGATCCGGGCTCGCCCGGGCCGCGGGCTGCAGCGGGAAGGTCACCAGCGAGATCTCCCACAGGTCGACCCGCTGAAGCCGGCGCTCGCCACCCGCGCCCTTGCGGGCGAGCAGGGTGCGGAAGCCGATCGACAGCCCGTCGAGACCGCCGCCGCGCATCAGCGCGTCGATCTCCCGGGCGCGCTGGACCGCGAAGTTGAGCTGCCCCTCCGCGAACAGGCCGCGGGCATCCTCGCGCAGCGACAGCCAGCGCCCGATCGGCTCGGCCGGATCGTGCTGGAACAGCAGCCGCACTCCCGCCGCCCCGCGCCGGGCCAGGCTGGCCGCGAACGCGCCCGGCACCACCACGTCGCGGCCGAGATCGGGCACGCCGAACACGCTGGCGTAGCCGGAGAAATGGCCATCCATCGGCTGGGTCCTCGGTTGTTTTTTGGGATGGGTTGAGAGGCCGTGGCTTCAAGGGAAGCCAGTCCTGCAATGGCAGGCGCTCTCCCTTCGCCCTCTGCGGGCTACTTCACACATCGCCCGGCGGAAGGCGCGGCGCCCTCTCCTCCCCCTTGCGGGGAGGAGTTGGAGGTGGGGGTGGCGCAGAAGGCACCGAAGCGCCTCGCCCGGCACCACCCCCACCCCTCCCCGCAAGGGGGAGGGAAAACGTGTCGTGTTCCAGAGCCTTGTTTCGAAACAACCCTGATGCGTGAATCCGCCAGCCCGCGCGGGGGAGGGCGGGCCTCGCGTCAGCGAGGGTCGGGAGCGGGTCTGGAAGGCGGCGTGCGCCTCACCCACCTGCTTCCGGCTCCGGTGGGTAGCCCACCGCCGCGCGCTTCTCGGCCACCGACAGGAACCCGGCCGCTTCGACCCGGCGCCAGAGGGATTCCCGCTCGCCCGACAGGGCCTCGATCCGGTCGAGATCCGGCTCCAGATCCAGGGCGCCAAAGGCCGGTTCCAGCCAGCCGGCCAGCGCCTGGGCGGTGCGGGCGGCGAGCGGGATCAGGGTCTGGCGGTACAGCGCCCGATTGGCCTCGGCGTAGTTGGCGTGGGTGCTGTCGCCCGGCAGGCCGAGCAGCAGCGGCGGCACCCCGAAGGCCAGGGCGATCTCCCGGGCGGCGGCGTTCTTGGCCTCGACGAAATCCATGTCCCTGGGCGAGAAAGCCAGCGGCTTCCAGTCGAGGCCGCCCTCCAGCAGCAGCGGACGGCCGGCATTGGCGGCCCCCTGGTAATTGGCCTCCAGCTCGGCCTTCAGCCGGTCGAATTGCGGCTCGGTGAGCGCCGCCCCGGCGAAGACCAGCGCCCCGGAGGGCCGGGCGGCGTTATCGAGCAGCGCCTTGTTCCAGGCGCTGGCGGCGTTGTGGATGTCGAGCGCGGTGGCGGCCGCCTCGATCGGGGCGAGGCCGGCATAATCGTCGTCCGGGTGGAAGAGGGACAGCGCCAGGATCGGCGCCACCTCGGGGTCGCCGGGAGCCGGCAGGTCGAACCGCCGGCTGGTCCCGCCGACCGTGTAGACATAGGCGGCGGGCCAGCCGTCCGGGCCGGGCAGCATCCGCATTCGGCCGGGCCGCAGCGCCTGCAGGGCGGCGACCCGCCCGTCCAGGCTCACCGCCTCGAGATAGGCCGTGCCGCTGAGCAGGAGGTCGGCATAGAGCGTCTCCAGCAGGCGCGTGCCGCTCTCGCGCGGGTTCGGCCGGGCCAGCAGCGCCAGCAGGTCCCCCGCCCGCGCGGCGCCGGCGCTGGCGCCGGTGGCGACGAGGGGCAGGCTCGCCGCCCCCTCGGCGACCAGCCGGACCGCCCGGTGCACCACCGGATTGCCCTGGTAGCCGGCCCGCGCCAGCGCCGCCGGATCCCGGGCCGTCCAGCTCGCCCGCCCATCGGTGTAGAGGGCGAAGGCCGGGGCGGCCTTGGTGACGAGATCCGGTCCAGGCGGGCGGGTGCCCCGGCGCGCAACCCGCGCCAGCCGATCGAGGAGAGTCGCCATGCCGGTCCGCTCCTGGGCTAGGTCCCCAACCCGAAAGGTGGTTCGTGGCTTTCGGGATGCGGCAAAACCAAAGGCCTCGCGCATCGTCCGATCCGATAGCCGGGACGATGCGCGAGGGTGTGAAGCTCCGATCCGCCCGCCGGCTCGGCGGGCGGGGTCAGCGTTCGGCGATGCGGTGACAGGATGGGCCGCTGCGCGGGTGCGGCGGATACACCGCACCCCGGGCCCGGGCGTGGCTATGCGGCTACAGCCTCGGGACGCCGCCTCGTGTATTCAGGATGCAGTTCGTTCCAGAGACCACGAACCGACTCGCGGCGCGCTTCTCGCAGAGGCGCGCCGTATTGTTGTGTCCGCGCGGCCTGGCATCGGGCTCTCGACCAGGGGATGCGGGCGATCCCCTTCTCCCGAGGTACCGCGTCAGCGGCCTCGCTCCGGCCCCTCAGGATGCTGGGGGATCGTCGGATATCCCGGTCTCGTCATACTTTGCCGAGGCCCCGCCCGGCATCGACCCCGTCAAACCGTCTCGACCGCGCGCGGGACGACACCGGCGGCTTGCCGGGCGTAGCGGAGCACGGCGGCGCGGTCGGCCTCGCTCGTGATGGCATGCCACAGGCGCAGCAACTCGACCGTGGCGCTCAGATCGGCGCGGACCGTCGGGGGGCCGAAGAAATCGGAGACCGGGCAGCCGAGGGTCTCGGCGAGCATCCGCAGGCGGCGATGAGCGCTGTCGGGCAGACCGATCTCAGGATCAGGATCCGAGTTCATGAGCCACCCTCCGGATGTACGATCAACCATAACAGCCACCCCGAGTGTATGCAATTTATGGATGCAACACGCCTCACTTTCCCGTGTGGGGCCGCACAGCCGGCTTCATAGCCGCCGGATCCGCGGTTCCCGAGCCCCGTCGAGCAGCAGATGCGTCACCGCCCAGACCAGGGCGTCGAGCCGGTCGGGCGAGGCGCCGCTCGACAGACCGTCGGGCCCGAAATCGCACAGCTCGTCCTCCAAGGCCGGAAACGCCCCGACATGGTGGACGAGGCCGCGGGCGTAGAGCAACGAGACCGGCTCGGCGCGCAGGTACTTGCCCCGCGTCGCGCGGACGGGCGTGACCGGCACCGCCGGGTCGCACTGGGCGAGCACCGCGGCGGCCATCTCGCCGCCCTGGTTGACCTCGACCACCAGGGCATCGGCCCCGAGCCGGTGATAGAGCGTCAGCGCCGCCCCGGCCCAGGCCTGGGGGCTTGCCCGGGCGAGGCTGGCATCGGCCAGCACGTAGGCCTCGGCGCCGGCGCGGCCCGCGGCCACGATCCCGCAGGCATCCGAGCGCGCGCCCGAGGTCGCGGGCGGGTCCACCGCGACGACGATCCGGGCCAGGTCCGGCGCGACGGCGACCCGGGCGGTCTCCAGGGCTCCGCGCGCCCAGAGGGCGTCGTCCCGGTCGGCGATCAGCTCGCCGTCGAGTTCCTGCCGGCCCAGCCGCGTGGCGGCATAGCGCCCGACCACCTGCTCCAGGAAATCCGGAGCGAGATGCGCGGCATTGTCGTGGGTGCGGGCGCGGCTCACCACCGTGCGCGGGTCGGCGAGCAGGCGGCGGATCAGCGGCACCGGCCGCGGCGTGGTGGTGACGAGGTTGCGCGGGCGGGCGCCCAGCCGCAGCCCGAATTGCAGCATGTCGAAGGCGGCTTCGGGCCGGCGCCACTTGGCGGCCTCGTCGCACCAGGCGCCGCCGAATTGCGGGCCGCGGAGCGCATCGGGCTCCTCCGCCGAGAAGGCCAGGGCGACCGCGCCGTTGTCCCAGGCGAGCCGGCGCAGGCTCGGCGACCAGCGCGGCCGCGCCCGGCCCCGGGCCGGCAGGTTGAGGAGGCCGGACGGCCCCTCGACCATCACGTCGCGCACGTCGAGATGGGTCTCGCCCACCAGGGCGATGCGGCCGACCGGCTCGGTCGTGAAGGCCGGGTCGCCCCGGGCCAGGGCGTCGACCCATTCGGCCCCGGTGCGGGTCTTGCCGCTGCCGCGGCCGCCGATCACCGCCCAGGTCGTCCAGTCGATCCCGGATGGCGGCAGCTGGTCGGGCCGGGCCTGGTGCAGCCAGTCGTCCGCCAGCGCGCAGACCAGCGGCGCCGGCAGGGTCGCCAGGAAGTCAGGCAGCCTCCCGGCCGCGGCCAGGGCCTGCATCGCGGCGCGCGATGCCCGCGCGGAGGGCCGGCGCGTCGGGCCCGGTGCCGCCATCGCCCCCCTCCCGCCCGTCGCTCGGGTCCCGCAGCGCCGCAGTGGATGGACCGCCTCGGGACTTCGCCGCGATCGACCGGCGCCGGGCGCCGATCGATCCGATGGTGGCGTCCGGAAGACGGACGCGTGGTCTCACGCCGCCCGCAGCTGCGCCAGCAGGCGGGTCACCTCGGTGCTGAGCGTGCCCGCTTGACGGGACACCCCGGCGGCGATGTCGAGCACGTGCTCGGCCGCCGTTCCGGTATCGCCGGCGAGGCTGGCGACGCCGTCGATCGTCACGCGCAGCGCCCCCGCGCCATTGGCGGACTGGCTGACGTTGCGGACGATCTCCTGGGTGGTCGCGCCCTGCTGCTCCACCGAAGCCGCGATGGCCGCGGAGACGCCGTCCAGGTCGCCGATCCGCGTGACGATCTCGGTGATCGCCAGGACCGCCTCGCGGGTGGCGCCCTGGATACCGCTGATCTGGGCCGAGATCTCGTCGGTGGCCCGGGCGGTCTGGTTGGCCAGTTCCTTGACCTCGGCGGCGACCACCGCGAAGCCCCGGCCCGCCTCCCCGGCCCGCGCCGCCTCGATGGTCGCGTTCAGCGCCAGCAGGTTGGTCTGCCCGGCCACGCCGGAAATCACCGCCACCACGTCGCCCACCCGCGCCGCAGCCTCGCTCAGGTGGCGCACCAGCTCCGCGGTGCGCCCCGCCTCGGCGCTGCTGGCCCGCGTCAGCGCGGCCGCGTCGGCGACCCGGCGCGCGATCTCGCCCACGGAGCTCCCGAGCTCCTCGGCCGCCGCCGCCACGGTGGCGGCATTGCTGGCGGCGTCCCCCATGGCGCGGGAGGCCTCCTCCGAGCGTGTGGCCGTCGCGCCGGCCATCTGCGCCATGGATTGCGCCGTCCCGCGCAGCTCCACGGCCGATCCGGTGACCGCCTGGACCACCGCGCCCACCGCCTCCTCGAAGGCGGCCGCCAGGGCGTGGTTCTGCGCCCGCCGTTCGCGCTCGCGCTCGGCATGGGCCGCCGCGTGCCGCGTCGCGGCATCGTCGGCCAAGCCGGTCTTGAAGGCTTCCAGGCAGCGCGCCATCGCGCCGACCTCATCCATCCGCGCCACCCCGGGCACCGCGGTCGCGTAATCGCCCGCCGCGATCCGTTCCATCGCGGCCCCGATCGACGCGTAGCCGCGCAGCAGTGCCTTGTAGCCGAAGCCGGCCAGCGCCAGGAACGCCGCCACGGTGGCGACCAGGGCGCCGATCACGCCCAGGAACCAGAGGTGCGCCTGGGCCTGGAGCGCCTGCACCGCGTCGTTGGTCCGATGCTCGATCAGCCCGTAGAGGTCGTCGAGCGGCTTCATGATCCGTGCCTTGAAGGCGTGATATTCCGGTGCGTGGACGAGGGTGATCGCCCGCTGCCGGTCCCGCTCCGGCTGCGGCTCCGCGAGGGGACGCCCTTCGGCGTCCTTGCCCTCGACGAGGTTCATGGCCTCGACGCCGATTCGCACCAGGCCGTCGGAGTTGCGCACCGCCTCGGCGAGCTTGTCGGTCTCCTCCTGGGTGAAGCCGAGGCGTTGCATCAGCGTCTGGACCGAGACGGCCTCTCCGTCGGGGCGCGGCTTGGGCAGGCCGGCCGAGATGAAGTCCCAGTAGACGCGATAGTAGTCTTGCGGCCGCGGCTTCTTCCCGGACCGAATATCGATGATGTCAAAATATTGTTTTTTGTAGCTCGGATCGCCGGTGACCACATAGGTTCGGCTGAGACGGGTGAGATCGTCGGAGCTCTGCCTGACCTCGCCGGCCAGGAGGATGGACTGGATGCGCAGATTGTTCGCGCCATCGACCTTTCCGATCGATGATCCGTACATCGTGATCATAAATGACAGAACGATGCACGATAAAACATTGACCGCACACAGTGCGAAGAACTTTCGTGACAGACTCATCCCATCGGCCCCGTGATCGATACTTTCGTTCGATCGCAGTCTTGCCTCACAATCTACGGCGAATCCACCGAGAAGCGACGATCAACGCAGTTCGGATAATGGAGGCTTACCGGCCAGCACGGCCCCGGCGGCGGCATCCGAGACGCCGCCGCACGGAAGCGCTCCGGGCCGCGAGCCGAGGGCCCAGCGCGGTGTCGGCCGATTCGCGCGGAAACCGGCAACGTGCCGCGCGGTCGAGATCCTGTCGCGGGCGCGCCGACCGGCCGGGTCCGAGCGTGTCAGGCCGCCGTCCGGGCGCGGACGAAGCCGGCATAGCGGCGCGCGATCTCCGTGCGGAGAGCCGGCAGGTCCGGTTCGGGGCCGCCATCGCTCCCGTCCCCGGTCCCCGCGCCGATCTCGTCGAGCAGCCGCTTGTGGCCGCCGAGGTCGCGCAGCACCCGGGCGGAATCGAGCACGGCCGCCCCCTCCCCGTTCAGGGCGGCATCGAAGGCGGCGATCTGCCGGGCGATATGGGCACGCAGATGCGCCCGCAGGGTCGGCGGGTCCGCTGCCGAGGCCGGATCGAGGAGGCCGGGCTCGACCGTCTCCACAGCCGGCTCCGGGGCCGCCGCATCGGGTTCGGCCGGACGCTCGGGGCGGGCCACGCCGCAGACCGCCAGGAGCCGCCCGGTCGCCTCGCGGCCGACGCCCGCCGCCTCGGCGACATCCTCAGGATCGTTGCGCCGCTCGCTCAGCAGCCGGGTGAGCGCGGCCCGGCGCGGCTCCGGCCAGCGCGCGGCGATGTCATGCCGCCAGCGGCGCGGCCTCAGCCAGCCGGACCGGGCGTTCCAGGTGAGGATGGTGGCCGGCTTCACGCCGGTGCGGGCGCTGATCTCGGCGACCGAGAGCGTGGTCTCCCGCAGGAGACGCTCGACCGCCGCACGCTGCTCCGGCGGGAGCGCATCGAGTGCCTGCATCGCCGCCGCTCCGCACACTTTTCGACCGTGCCCTGGATCTACCCCAGGAGCGGGACGGTGTCAACCCAAGAATTCCTATTTTCGGATTTTAGGCCGAAATTTTTGCGTTCGCCCACCAGTCTGCCCAAGGTTGGCGTCGAGGCTTCGCAGAACCCTCCTTGCACGACAAGCGGGACAATCTGATCCCAACACCTCAGGTCTGCCCGCTCAGCCCTCCCAATGGGCGACCCCGCCATGACCGGAACAAGTGCCCCGGTGATTGCGGCTGAAGCTCCAGGTGTCGTCCCGACACTTGGCCGTGGCGCCGGCCGGCTTGTTCCCATCGCGGCTCTTGGCCGGGCGATGGACCTCGAAGCCGTCGCGGTTGCGGTAATGGCCGTGCCGGTCGAGGGTCGATTCGTCGGGCTCGCGGACGTCCCGGGCGCTGGCGGCGCCGGAGAGGCCGAGGAGCACGGCACCGGCCAGCGCCAGCCGGGCGCAGGCGAGCCGCATCATCGGCCGCCCCCGTGGGTGCCGACGGCGCCGGTATACGGGTTGATGTTGCCCCGGGTCCCGTCATGGTCGCGGGCGGTGCCGTTCGGGTTGGTGGCGGAGTCGGGCGCGACGACCGTCCGGCGGGCCATGGTGTAGCCGGATACCGGGTGGCTGGCGCCGTTCGATCCGGTGCCGCTCAGGCCATGGCCGCCGCCCCGGACGCCGGCGCCCCCGACCGTCAGCAACAGGACGGTCCCGATCGGGATCGATCTCACGGCTCACCCTTCAGGTTGTGTCTGCCGGCATCAGACACAACCCAAGCGGGGCCGTCACGCGCTATTTCTGGTTAGGCTTAAACCTCCTTCAGGTTGTGGATCTGCCGCCACCGTCCGAGCGCGGATTGCCGAAGCCCGTGGCCTCACAGGAGGCCATGCACCCGCGATGCCGACGCGGCCGGGCGATCGCCGGCTTCCGGAGACACCCAAGTGTCGCCCGATAGAACCTCTCGCGAACCGCGAGCCGGGCGCGAAAGGCCGAGGTCGACCCGCGTATTGGGCATGGCGCCGTCGGTTCTCGCGATGCGTCCTGCAAAAATACTGGGGTTGCCGCGGCCCTGTGTGCGGCAGTAACTTGGGTCAGCCGCTTTGCGGCGACACGACCGAAAACGAATACGGGGGCGAAGTGTTCGTTCTGGTGCTGGCGACCCTGGCGGGTGGCATCCTGACCTGTGTGTGCGCCTGGCCCTGGTTCGGCCCCGGCGCGCTCCTGCTAGCGCCGTTCGGGGCGGGGAGCGCGGCGGTCTTCGCCGGTCTCCTGCTCGCCGCCCTGCGCAGCCGGCGTCCCGCCGGGTTGCACCAGCCGGTCCCGGGCGCGCAGCCCGAGACGCCGCAAACCGTCGCCAACGATACCTTGTCCGGCCACCGCCGCCGGGCGTGACGCGCCGTCGGACGCCGATCGCCTCTTCGGGGACCAGACCGAACGCTAAGGGCTGCGGGCCGGGGCCGGAGCACCGCCGGCAGCTGGGTCGCCGCCGCGGAAGGCGGCGAGGCTGAGCGCGTGCCGCACCAGGGTCGCGAGTCCCAGGGCCAGGAAGCCGGCGCTGCCGGTCATGACCACGCGCTCGATCCCGTCCGTCTGCGTCGCGATGCCGACATCGCCATCCGGATGGTCGACCCGACCCAGAACGCCCTGATCGCCCGCAGGCTCGGCGAGGCGCCCCTCGGGCTGTTCGGCACGCGGAGCTATTTCGAGCGCCGCGGCCGGCCCCGCACGGTGGCGGATCTGGCGGAACACGACGTGCTCGGCTTCGACCGCAGCGACGCGCTCCTGCGGGCCTATGCGGCCCACGGGCTCCGGGCGGCGCGCGAGGATTTCCCGGTCCGCTGCGACGACCAGATGGTCTACTGGAACCTGATGCTGGCCGGGGCCGGCCTCGGCTTCGCCCAGGTGCTCCTGGCCGGAGCGCAGCCCGGCCTGGAACAGGCGGAGATCGGCCTGCGCCTCGCGCCCCCGCCGGTCTGGCAGGTTCTGCACGAGGAAGTGCGCGGCAACGCTCGGATCCGCCGGGTCGCCGATTGTCTGGCCGAGGCGCTCGCCGCCCGGCTGCGTGGCGGCTGACCGGGATCGTCGCGCATGCCGCCCGTCACGCGGGCAGGCGCGGCACCGGGGCGTGGCCGAACCGGATGATCTCGGCGGGCAGGCGGTCCAGCGGCAGGACCTTGGCGGCGGCGCCGCGCTCGATCGCCTCCTTGGGCATGCCGAACACCACGCAGCTCTCCTCGTCCTGCGCCACCGTGAGGGCACCGGCCCGGCGCATCTCCAGGAGGCCGTTGGCGCCGTCGTCGCCCATGCCGGTCATGATGATGCCCAGCGCATTGGCGCCGGCGCATTGGGCGGCCCCGCGGAACAGCACGTCCACGGAGGGGCGGTGGCGGGAGACCAGCGGGCCGTCCTTGACCGCCACCGTGTAGCGGTTGCCGCTGCGCTGGAGCAGCAGGTGCCGCCCCCCCGGGGCGATCAGGGCGCGCCCGGGGCCGACCGCGTCGCCGTCCTCGGCTTCCTTCACCGCGATGGCGCAGAGCCCGTCCAGCCGCTTGGCGAAGGCCGCGGTGAAGTGCTCCGGCATGTGCTGGACGATCACGAGGCCCGGGCAATCGACGGGCAGCATCTCCAGCACGTCGCGCAGGGATTCGGTGCCGCCCGTGGAGGCGCCGATGCAGACGATCGGCTCGGTCCCGGCCAGGGTCCGGTTGCGGGCCGCGGGCGGCAGCACCGCGTCGGCGGTCAGCTTGGCTTCGACCGCGCGCAGCCCCGGGCGGCTCTGGCGCGGCTTCGCCCGGGCGGCGGCCCGGACCGCGTCGCAGACCCGCACGGAGGATTCCATCAGGAACTGGCGGGTGTCGACGCGGGGCTTGGGCAGGACGTCCACCGCCCCCGCCTCCAGCACCTCGAACAGCGTCCGGGAGCCCTGGTCGGTGAGCGTCGAGCAGATGATCACCGGGATCGGCCGCTGGGCCATGATCTTGCGCAGGAAGGTCAGCCCGTCCATCCGGGGCATCTCGAGGTCGAGGATGATGACGTCCGGCACCTCGTCGTGGATGCGCCGCGCCGCGATGAACGGATCCGCCGCCGTGCCCAGCACGGTGATGTCGGGCGCCGCCTCCAGGATGCCGACCAGGGTCTGCCGGACCGAGGCGGAATCATCCACGATCAGGACGCGGATCGGGGCGCTTCGGCTCATGCGATGGGCCCCTTCGTCCGGCCGAAGATCGTCGAGGAGACCTGCTCCAGGCCCGGCACGCCGGCCCCGGCCATCGATTCCGAGTGGCCGACCACGAGGAAGCCGCCGGGCTGGAGGTGCGTGGCGAGCCGGGAGAGCACCGCCCGCTGGGTGTCCTTGTCGAAGTAGATCAGCACGTTGCGGCAGAAGATGATGTCGATGTCGTGATCGACCGCATACTGGGCGTTCATCAGGTTCAGGTGCTTGAAGTGCACGCGGCTGCGCAGCTCCGGGACGATCCGCCCGACCTTCCAGGACGGGTCCCGGGCATTCATCACGTAGCGTCGGCGGAAGTGCGGTGGCACCGCCTGCAGCACCTCCTCCGGGTAGATGCCGTCGGCGGCGACGCGCAGGACCTCCGTGGAGACGTCGGTGCCGAGGATCGCGTAATCCAGCGCGTGCCCGGCCATCGCCATGTCGTGCAGCACCATGGCCAGGGTGTAGGCCTCGGCCCCCGTCGAGGCGGCGGCGCTCCAGAGCTTGAGGCGCCCATGGGTGGCCCCGTTCCGGCGCAGCATCGGCACCAGCTCGTCCCGGAGCTGGTCGAAATGCGCCGGCTCGCGGAAGAAATCAGTCTTGTTGGTGGTGACGCAGTCGATGATGTGGACGAGCTCCACGGCGAGGTGGCCCTCCTCGAAGACGTGCCGCCCGTAGGCCGACAGGGATTCGATATCGAGGGCGCGCATGCGCTTGCGCAGCCGCCCCTCCACCATGGTGCGCTTGGCCGCCGGGATCTGGATCCCGACCCGCTCCTGGATCAGGTCGGCGACGTTCTCGAAATGCTGGTCGCTCAGCTGCGGCATGGCATCGGTTCCCGTACGGCGGTCAGGCTGCGAGCGAAGGAAGCAGCAGGGCCGGGTCGTCCCCCGCCATCAGCGCCTTGAGGTCGAACACGACCACGAAGGCCTCGCCCCGGCGGCCGATGCCGGCGATGTAGGTCGAGCGCCAGCGGCCCCCGACGTCGGGGGCGGGCTCCAGCTCGGCGCTGTCGAGCTCGGCCACCTCGATGACCCGGTCGGCCACGAAGCCGACCCGCATCTCCCGCGCGCCCATGGGGATGTTGAGCAGGATGATCCGGGTTGACGGGGTCACATCGATCGCCGGCAGGCCGAGCTTCGTGCGCAGGTCGATCACCGGGTAGCTCTGCCCGCGCACGTCGATCATGCCAACCAGGAACGGCGGCGCCTGCGGCAGGGCCGCGGGCGGGCGGTAATCGAGGGTCTCGTGCACGGACTCGATGGCGATCCCGAAGATCTCGCGATCGAGGCCGAGGGTCAGGTACTGCCACACGCTGGACATGGTGGTCTCCGGCTGGGCCGCTGCCGGTCGGGTCCTGCCCGATCCGGGGGACACGGGCCTTCACCGCGGCAATCAGGGGGTCGGTCGTGAGAAGGGGGCACCGCGCGAAGGCCCTCCGCGCGGTGCCGGGGGCGTTCAGGCCGCGCGGATGAAGTCGGCGTCGCGGGCGTCGCCGTCGCCCATGTCGAGGTCGAAGCCGCCCCCCGCCGCCAGGGTCGCCCGGCCGGGGCGCGCCTTGCCCCCCGCCTTGCCCGCCGCCTTGGCCTTGGCCGGCACGCCCATGCGGGCCGCCGTCGCCCGCAGCTGCGTCGCCGCCGCGTCGATGCGGGTCTCCGTTTCGTCGACGCGGAAATAGGCGATCGTCGCCTGCAGCCGCTCGGCCTGGGTCGCCAGCTCGTCCGAGGTCGCCGAGACCTGCTCGGAGGCGCTGGCGTTCTGCTGGGTGACCTTGTCGAGCTGCTGGATCGCCTGGTTGATCTGCGCCGAGCCGACATCCTGCTCCCGGCACGCCGCCGAGATCTCCTCCACCAGCATCGCGGTCTTGCGGATATCCGGCACCAGCCGCCCGAGCATCTCGCCCGCCTGCTGGGCCGCCTTGACCGTGTCGGCCGACAGCGTGCCGATCTCGGCCGCGGCCGCCTGAGAGCGCTCGGCGAGCTTGCGCACCTCGGACGCCACCACCGCGAAGCCGCGGCCATGCTCCCCGGCCCGGGCCGCCTCGACGGCGGCGTTCAGGGCCAGCAGATCGGTCTGGCGGGCGATCTCCTGCACGATGGTGATCTTCTGGGCGATGGTCTGCATCGCGTCGACCGCCCGGCCGACCGCCGCGCCGCTGGCCTCGGCATCCTGGGCCGATTGCCGCGCGATCGCCTCGGTCTGGCTGGCATTCTCGGCGTTCTGCTTCACGTTGGCGGCCATCTCCTCGACCGAGGCCGAGGCCTCCTCCGTGGACGCGGCCTGCTCGGTCGAGCCCTGCGACAGCTGCTCGGCCGAGGACGACAATTCCTGCGAGCCCGCCGAGACGTTCCCGGCCGCCGCGTTCGCCTCCATCACCACGGCGCGAAGCCGCGTCAGCATCGTCTGCAGGGCGAGGCCCATCGTGTCCTTGTCGGAGAGCGGCGCGGCCTCGACCGTGAGGTCGCCCCCCGCGATCGCGTCGGCGAGGGCGGCGGTGGCGTTGAGGTTGGCGGTCATCCGCGTCATGGCGGTGATCAGGTCGCCGATCTCGTCGTTCGAGGTCACCGCGATTGTCTGGCTCAGGTCGCCGACCGCGACGGCCTCGGCGAGCGACACGGCCCGCGCCATTCCCCGGGCGATCGAGACCGCCAGCCACCCGGCGATGCCGAGGCCGAGGAGGAGCGCGCCGGCCAATGTCGCCAGCATCAGCGTCTGGCTCTCCTGCGACGCCGCCTTCGCGCGCTCGACCGCCTCCGCCATCTGGCGGCCCTGGTAGTCGGACAGGAGGTCGAAGGCCTGGTTGCTGGCGATGGACGCGGCGCTGTACCCGCCCGAGATGAGCTCGATCGCGTGGATGGGCGCGCCGGGCTCGATCGTGGCCAGCGCCCTCTGGAACGAGGCGAACCAAGTCTCGAAGCTCTGTCGGACCGCTTCGGTGGGAACCTTCAGAGCCGCGCCGACCCGGAGCAGGTTGTCCAGGCTGCGCCCGATCTCGTCGCGCATCTGCTTGGTCGCGGTCACGTGCTCGTCCAACCCGGCGACGCTGACCGCGCCCGTGGCGGCCTGCAGCCGGCCCCAGGCCCGTTCGAGGGGGATCTGGACCGCCATCACCGCCTTGATCAGGTCGATGGAGCGCGCGTCGGCCTTGGCCGAGAGGGTCTCCAGTTCCGTGCGCAGCCCGGCCATGGCCGGGCGCCCCACGCCGATGATCTCGGCCCAGGCCTTGGCATTGGCATTCATCCGGGCCAGTTCCACGATCCGGTTGCCCAGGGCGACCTGCGCCTCGTATTTCTGGTCCAGGTCCTGGACGAGCCGCCGGCCCTCGTCGGTCGCGGCGCCGGCCTTGACCTTGGCGATGATCTCCTGCGCGCGCTTGCGGTTATCGAGGGCGCGCTTGAGCGAATCCGCGATCTGGGCGTCGTTCACGGTAATCACCGCCGTGCGCATGTTGGCGGTGCTGCGGATGGTATTGGCCTTGGCTTCCAGCACCAGGGCCTGCGTCTCCGCGCGTCCGCGGAGGAACGCCTGGCTCCTGTCCGCCTCCATCAGGCCCTGGTAGCCCACTCCGCCGGCGAGGCCCGCGAGAACCAGCAAGGCACCGAAACCGGCGGCCAGCTTGGCCTTGATCGAAAATCGCATCGTCTTCTCCAAGGCCGGTTAGTTCAGTATTGCTTGCATGTCCGGGATGATGACGAAGTCATTCCCGGATTTGACAATGGAGCGTATGTATTCAGGCCGCCACGACGTGCCGATCTTCGGCGCCGGCTGGCGGCTTTCCAGGGCGACCGCGGTCACCTCGAACACCTTGTCGGCCACCAGCGCGACCAGGGTCGGATCGCCGTCGAGATCGAGCTCGATCACCACGAAGCGGGTATCGGGGGTGGCGGCTTCCATCGGCATGCCGAAGCGCTCGCGGATGTCGGCCAGCGGCACGACGTTGCCGCGCACGTTGACCACGTGGCCGAGATGCGGCCGGGCCCCGGCGACCCGGGTGGTCGGGATCGGATCGATGATCTCCCGCACCATCCCGGCCCCGAGCGCGAAGGTCTCGGGGCCGATGCGCATCATCACGACCTGCAGGGCGTGGCCCTGCTCGATGGCCTCGACGAAATCGGTTATCAGGCTACCTCACGGAAATCTCGCAGCGCCTCGGGGGCGCCGATCTGTCCGCCGGCCATCAGCTGGGCCGGGTCGATGATGAGCGCCGCGGTGCCGTCGCCCAGGATCGTGGCGCCCGAGAAGGTCGCGACGTCGGCATGCAGCTTCGACAGCGACTTGATCACCGTCTGGTGGTTGCCGAGGATCTGGTCGGCCACGAGCCCGAACCGGGTCTCGCCCACCGAGACGATGATCACCTTCTGGTAGGGGTCGGGCGCGCCGGTCGCCGCGAACAGGCTGCGCAGGCGCAGGAACGGCACGAGGTCGCCGCGGATGTTGAGGAAGTCCCGGCCGCGCTCGCCGCGCCCGTCCTCGGGCAGCTCGACGCATTCCTCCACGGCCGCCAGCGGCAGCACGTAGCGGCCCTCGCCGACCCGGATCAGCAGGCCCTCGATGATCGCCAGCGTCAGGGGCAGGCGCAGCACGAGGGCGGTGCCCGCCCCCGGCTCGGTGGTGATGTCGATCGAGCCGCGCAGGGCCTCGATGGTCCGCTTGACCACGTCCATGCCGACGCCGCGGCCCGACAGGGCCGAGATCTGCTGCGCGGTGGAGAAGCCCGGTGCGAACAGGAACTGGTAGACCTGCTGGTCGGTGAGCGGGACGCCGGGGGCGACGAGCCCCCGCTCCTCGGCCTTGGCGCGGATGCGGGCCACGTCGAGCCCGGCGCCGTCGTCGCGCACCGTGACGTGGACCTGGCCGCCGACATGCTCGGCGCTGAGCGTGATGCGCCCGGTGGCGTCCTTGCCGGAGGCGGCCCGGCGGGCCGGGTCCTCGATGCCGTGATCGATGGCGTTGCGGATCAGGTGCACGAGCGGATCGGCCAGGCGCTCGATCACGGTCTTGTCGAGCTCGGTCTCCTCGCCGTCGGTGACGAAGGTCACGGGCTTGCCGAGATCCCCCGACAGGTCGTGGACCAGGCGCCGGAACCGGCTGAACAGGGCGCCGATCGGCACCATGCGGATGCTCATGGTGGTGTCGCGCAATTGCGCCGACAGCCGCTCGATCTCCTCCGCGATGGTGTGGAGCCCGCCATCGGCGTGCAGCCCCGCGAGCTGACTGAGGCGGGCCTGGGCGATGACCAGCTCGCCGACCCGGTCGAGCAGCTCGTCGAGCCGCTCGGCCTCGACCCGCATCGTGCTGGACACGCGGGGCTCGGAATTGCGGGCCTGGCCCCGGCGCTCGGCCTCGGTGGCCGGCTTCGCGGCGGGCGTGGTCGCAGCCTTGGCGGCGGGGGTGATGGCGGAGGTGGCGGCCGGCGCCGGGGCGGGCCGCTCCGGGGCGGGGACCGGCACGGGCGCGGGCGCGGCGACGACGGCGGGGGTGGGCGCTGGCACAGGCTCGACGGCGTCCAGCGGCGCCAGGGTCAGCACCATGTCGTCCCGCACGAACAGGAAGACGTCCTCGATCGCCTCCCGGGTCGCGGACCCGCGGAGCGTGACGTCCCAGCCGAGCACGAGGTGCTCCGGGTCGAGGGCGGCGAGGTCGGGCAGGTCGTCGAGGCGCGGCACCACCGTGCAGGGGCCGAGCTCGCGCAGCTCGTCGAGCAGCGCCAGCGGGTTGGTGCCGTTGCGCAAAACCTCCGGGGCGAAGGCGATTCCGATCCGCCAGCCCGCGGGCGCGCAATCCGGGCCCGGCACCTCCGGCTCCGGCGCGGATGCCGGCTCCGACGGGGTCTTGGCCCGGCTCACCAGGCGCTCGAGCTCGGCCAGGATCGCCTCGCCGATCACCGGGGCGGTGGCGCCGGGATCCTCGATCAGCGTGCGGATGTAGTCCTTGGCCGAGAGGGACACGTTGACCAGATCGGCGCTGGTCGGGACCTCGCCGCGCCGGACCAGGTCGAAGGCGGTCTCGAAATCGTGCGTGAAGGCGGCGACCTGGTCGAAGCCGAACATCGCCCCCGATCCCTTGATCGTGTGCAACGCCCGGAACGCGGTGTCGATCAGCGCCGAATCGTCGGGCCGGTCGCCCAGATCGAGCAGCGTGGTCTCCAGCCGGTCGAGCAGCTCGTTGGCCTCGGCCAGGAACACCTCGCGTGGATCGTGATCAGTCATCGTCGCGTGGATCCAGTTGCGCCGTCTTCGGAGGCATCGGTGCGATCACGCACCCATTGCGGGCGCCGGCCGAAGGCTAGATCGCGCGATCAACCCAAGACTCGGGCCATCGATCGGGACACATCCTACTTTAAACTCGTTAAAAAAAGAAGTCCTGATCGCGTCAAAAACCCGACGAGATCATATTTTTCCCCAAAAAGTTTCGTTTCTTGAATGAATCAAATCGCTACTTTGCCCAATAATACAGTATTAGATTGTTCTATAACGGATCGTATATCACCCGTTCGCAGGCAATCTACCGGATGATCCGGTCGTTGCGTTATATTACCTGCGGTAGTGACAACCGATACAGATCATCCGCGTCGAAATCTGTCTCGGCCTCAGAACAAATCGATGCCCGCCAGCGGATCGTCGTCGCGCCCGTGAGTCGGCACCGCGGTGCCCAGCAGGTGGCGCGACATCCGCTCCCGGACCTCCCCGAGGGTGCAGCCGGCGATCAGCGCCGCCGCCCAGTCCCGCTCAGCATCGGCACCGGCCTCCGGGTTGGATTGGAGCGCCCGCAGGATCGCCTGCAGGTTCTGCATGCGCTGCTTGGCAAGATCCTGGAACTGCATGGACACGATCGCGCCCGAGACATCCTCGGTGATCGCCTCGGTGGTCTGCACGGTTTGGGTCAGCACGTCGGCGAAGCGCGAGCTCTGCTCGACCAGGGATTGCATCACCAGGCGCACCCGGGCGTCGGCGTTCTGGCTCTCCTCCGACATGTCGATGGTGGCGATGTCGCGCAGGAGTGCGTGGCTGCTGCGCAGGCCGCCGGCGATCGAGGCGATCTGCCCCTTGATCACCCCGGAGAGCGCGTTGATCGTCCCGGCCAGGCTGCGGACCTCGTCGGCCACCACCGCGAAGGCCCGTCCCGCCTCCCCGGCCCGGGCCGCCTCGATCTTGGCGTTCAACGCCAGCAGATTGGTCTGGCGGTTGATCTTCTCGATCTCGGCGACGCTGCCGTCCACCGAGGACAGCTCGCCCAGCACGCCGTTCAGCGCATCCCCCATGGTGGCGCCGCGCGACGACATGAAGCCGATCTTGTCGTTGAGCATCGCCAGGATCTCGCCCAGCGCCGTGGCGACCTCGGCCAGCGGCCGCTCGGCGCCGTCGATCCGCACCGACTGGATCGACGTGACCAGGCCCTGCACGATCTCGGACTGGCCCCGGGTGGTCGGGGCGATGCGCTGGAACCGGTCCGACAGGCCGTGGACGTCGGTCTCGACATCCGCCGAGATGATCCCGAGCTCGTCGATCAGGGCGTCGAGAGTCTTGCGCTGGACCTCGGACAGGCCGAGCCGGGCCTGAAGGAGATCGGCGGCCCCGAGCGGCGGCTGCGGCGGCGCCGGCGCGGCGGACGAATCCCCGGCCTCGGCGGGCGCAGCGAACGAATCCGAGTCCTCTCCGTGGTCCAGCTTCAGATTCGCGCGCCCCCAGAAGGCCATCGATATGTATTCCTCGGACTCGGCCAGCTCTCGCCGGGCTCAGGCTCGAACTTACGACCGTGAGCAGCCGCTTTCTAAGCCGGCCCCCTGAATGAACAGTTATTGCGCACGTTATAGAGCCAAGCAATGATACGAAACATGACGCCCCGGACCGGAAACGACCAGTGCTATACTCGGTGCATCCAATACAAACACTGCGCTTGGCGCTAGCCATCAGTACGATCGGATACAAGCAACGATTGATGGCGATCCGCCACAAACGCCGAACTATTCGACCAATACAAAATCGCCATCCCGCCGGCCGCGAACCGTTTTCAACAGGAAACGCCGGACGATGCATCGTGGCATTCTGGTTGCTATGATGCGCTCAAGGGAAATTTAACGCGCCCGATTCTTAAAGAGATCGACTGCAGCCAGTCTGGCCGCGCACCCGCAGCGGAATCACCATGGCCGAACCCGTCACCTTCACGATGCCGTCGGATTGCACGCTCCGGACGGCGCAGGCGCTCCGCACCGACCTGCTGGCGGCGCTGGAGGGCGCGGCAGGCCTGGTGCTGGATTGCGCGGCGATCGAGGCGGTGGATGTCACCTTCGTCCAGATCGTCGTCGCGGCCGCCAAGGCGGCGGCGGCGCGCGGCGCCCCCCTCGACCTGACCAACCTGCCCGACGCGGCCGCGGCGGCCTTCCGGCGTGCCGGCCTCGCGCCGCATGCGCCGTTCGCAGCCGCCGTCCCCGCCCTCTGACCCCAGGACCGGACCCCTCCCCCATGGCCACCGTTCTCGCCGTCGACGATTCCCCCAGCATCCGCCAGATGATCAAGATCGTGCTGGGCCCCGCCGGCCACACGGTGATCGAGGCCGAGGACGGCGCCGATGGCCTTGCCAAGGCCAAGGCCGGGGCGATCAACCTGGTGATCACCGATCTCAACATGCCGGTGATGAACGGCATCGAGATGATCAAGCAGCTGCGCACGGTCCCGTCCTGCGCGGGCGTGCCGATCCTGTTCCTGAGCACGGAATCGGACGAGAGCATCAAGCAACAGGCGAAATCGGCCGGCGCCACCGGCTGGATCACCAAGCCGTTCAAGCCGGAGCAGCTGCTCGCGGTGGTGGCGAAGCTGATCCGCACCTGACGCGCCAGGCCCGTTCCGTGGCGGGCATGCCTTGGCGGGCGTTCCTCGGCGGGCGACCGGATGCATCCTCGGGGCCTGGACGACGCACACGGCCGAAGGGCCGCCGCTCCCGCAGGGTGGCGCCCCCCCCTGTGCGGGCGCGGGAGACACGCGCGGCCGCCCCCTCCCGGCCCGCGGATGGACTGTAACGCCGGGTGCAACCCGCGCTACAGACTCCCAAAAGTGCGCTGAAAGTCCGACCTCGGCCCTAATATCGCATCCCCATGTGGATGAGCACGCCAGCGGCAACGTGGGATCGGAACGGGACCCCCATCGGCACGTTGACCGGCGCCATCACGATACGGACACGGCGTCTCACACAGTTCGGCATAGCGGGTCGGGTACAGAATGGGCGGTCAGCCACCAGGGTCCGGAACGGCTGCGCCGCAGGCGACGGTCCCCGCGGGGGATGCGGGCCGGGCGGCGGACTCCGCCGGGACCAGCGCGTTGAGCGACAGCTTCCGGCGCTTTGCCGATGTGGTGCCGCTGATGCTGTGGCGCTCGGACGAGAACGGTCACGCGGTCCATCACAACGAGTGCTGGCTGGACTTCACCGGGCGCCCGCTCGAGGAGGAATTGCGCGTCGGCTGGCGCAGCGGCCTGCATCCCGAGGATTTCGAGCGCCATGCCCGGATCGTCGCGGAGGCCTTCGCGGCCCGTGAGCCGTTCACCGTGGAATTCCGCCTGAAGCGCCACGATGGCGTCTATCGCTGGCTGCTTGACACCGCCCGCCCGCTGGTGGAGGACGGCCGGTTCCAGGGCTATCTCGGCACCTGCTTCGACATCACCGACCGCAAGCACGCCGAGGAGCATATCGAGCAGGCGCTCGCCGAGAAAGAGGCCCTGCTCGCCGAGGTCTATCACCGGGTGCGCAACAACCTGCAGGTGATGGTCAGCCTGATCGGTCTCTACGGCCGCGCGGCGCCGGACCCCTGCCGCGGCAGCTTCGAGGCGCTCGGCCAGCGAGTGCGGGCGATCGCGCTGGTGCAGCAGCACCTGCACGAGGCGCCCCATATCGCGTCGATCGACCTGCACGATTACCTCCACCGCCTGGCCTCGGGCCTCGGCCAGCTCCGGCGGGCCGGGCGGATCAGCGTCCAGGTCGGCGGCTCCGGGACCGGGCTGGTCGAGCCGCGCACCGCCAACGCGCTCGGCATGATCGTCGCCGAGATCGTGGCCGAGTGCCTCGATGCCACGGCCGAGCACGTCGCCTGCTCCATCGCCATCGCCATCGAGTCCGCCGCGGGCCATCCGCTGCGCGTCTCGATCGTCTCCGGCATCAGCGAGATGGCCGCCACCGGCCGCTCCAACATCCCCAAGCTAGGGCCGCGCCTGATCGCCGCCTACGCGGCCCAGGCCGAGATCCTGGTGTCGGGCGATGCCAGCACCGCCGAGCCCCTGGTCCTGACCCTGCCGCCGACCCAGCCGCCGGAGACGTGATCGCCGACGCCGCGCCCCCTGTGTTTCGCGCGGGAGTCGCCCAAGTTTCGCCGGGGCCTTATATCGGCCCCGGCCCATTCCAGATCCGGTCCATCATGGTTCCCCCGATCGACACCATCGTCGAGAATTTCGCGTTCATCGACGATTGGGAAGAGCGCTACCGCTACCTCATCGAGCTCGGGCGCGCCCTGCCGCCCCCCGATCCGGAGCTGCATGCCGAGACCAACAAGGTCCAGGGCTGCGCCAGCCAGGTCTGGATCGACCTCGACGTCGACCGCTCCGACTCGGAGCCGCGCTTGCGCATGCGCGGCGACAGCGACGCCCACATCGTGCGCGGCCTCGTGGCGCTGATGATCGCCCTGTTCGACGGCAAGCCGCTCCGCGAGGCGGCCGAGACCGACGCCTTCGCGCTCTACACCAAGCTGGGGCTGGGCGAGCACCTGACCCCGCAACGCTCCAACGGCGTGCGCGCCATGGCCGACCGGGTGCACCGGGACTCGGTGCGGTTCCTGGAGATCGAAGGGTAGGCGGCGGCGCCGGTCCCGCTTCTGCTTGAAGGCGTCTTCCGACCCACCTCGTCTTCCCGAGGGTTGAGCGACGCGAGCCGCGACGGAACCCTCCCGCCCGCCGCGCGATCCCTGAAGCCCTTCGTCGAGACCTCTGCTTCGCTGCGGCGCCTCAGGATGCGGGGAGTAGGGTCTGAACTCAATCCGCTTGGCCGTGACGATGTCCGCAACGGGTGGATTTCTGCCGGTCCGCTTTGGGGCAGTAATCGATGGAAAGAGACATCGCTTCCGTGCCCGCTCACGACCCATCGCAGCCCCTCGGAAGGTCCGCTTCGCGCCAGCTTGGTGGAGGATGACTTACATCCGGATCAGGTGGGGAGCAGGGGTTCAATAAATGCGTTAGGGATGTCCTGTATTCATGTTGAGCCAACCGGTCCCGTCATTCGCCAACAGCCGCAATCCTGAAACCTTCGACGCCGCTTCGCGGGGACGTTACCGACCCATGATGCGTTTGCGCCGCTGCCACTTGGCGACTTTGCTCAAGAGCCGGGAAAGATCTTCGACCGAGTAGGGCTTGTGCAGTAGCTCGAAGCCGTAGGTGCCATTCTGCGCCAAGACGTGGCTGTAGCCTGATGCCAGTAGGACGGGGAGGTCGTGGTATTCCGAGCGGATGCGGTGTGCGAGGTCAATGCCGTTCATGCCGGGCATCACGACATCGGAGAACACCACGTCGAAGCGGTCAGCATCTTCCGCGAGTTCGGCCAGTGCCTCCTCGGCGTTGGCTGCCCAGACCGTCACGTAGCCAAGGTCCGCCAATGTGTGAACCGCGAAGGTACCGACATCGGCGTTGTCCTCAACCACCAGCACGCAGGTGCCGTGGCCATCCATCAAGGGCTTCAGGTAGTCGGTGCCCGTCGCGAGCGCAGCGTCTCCGACACGTGGGAGATACAACGTGAAGGCACTGCCCTTACCGACCGTACTCGTCACCGTAACCTCGCCGCCCGACTGCTTGGCGAAGCCAAACACCTGTGACAAGCCAAGGCCGGTGCCCTGGCCGACCCCCTTGGTGGTGAAGAACGGCTCGAAGATCTGCTCCAGACCTTCCTCGGGGATGCCGCTGCCGGTGTCGATGATCGAGACGGCCACGAACGCGCCTGGGACAGCCGCGTGGGTTCGGACGGCCGGCATTTGCTCAACGGCCTCCACACTGATCGTGATCTGACCTTCGCCGTCCATCGCATCACGCGCATTGATAGCCATGTTGACCAGGGCCGTGTCGAACTGGCTCGGATCGGCGTTGAGGAAGCAGGGTACGTTCGGAAGCTCCGTCACGATTCTGATCCGGGAGCCGGTCAGGGTTCCCATCATGTCGCCGATCGCTCGCACGCTCTCGGTGGCGTCGAACACCTCGGGTTTAAGTGCCTGCCGCCGCGCGAATGCGAGGAGCTGACCTGTCAACTTCGCGGCGCGGTCCACCGTATCTGAGATCGCTGTGACGTAACGGGTCCGCCGCTCAGGGGCGAGATCGGGCCGCTTCAGCAGGTCGGTTGAGGACTTGATGACCGTCAGAAGGTTGTTGAAGTCATGCGCCACGCCTCCGGTGAGCTGCCCGATGGCTTCCAGCTTCTGAGACTGGCGAAGGGCTTCCTCCGCCCTCGACAAGGCGCCAGCCTGCTCTTTGCCGACTGTGATATCGCGGCCCGTTGCGTAGGTCATCTCGCCGGCCGGAGCCGCTACCCACGAGATCCAGCGGACGGAACCATCTTTGTGCCGGTAACGGTTCTCGATCCTAGGCAGCCCACCTTCCGCCGCAAACTCGTAGGCATCCGTCGTCTCGTGATGGTCGTCGGGGATGACGAATTCATTGACGTGTTGGCCGACCAGTTCGTCCGCGCTGTAGCCGAGAACCGTCGTCCACGCTGGGTTCACGCGCTGGAACACTCCCTCGAAGTCGATGATGAGCATCAGGTCGGGTGATGTCTCCCACATGCGGTCGCGCTCAGCCGTCCGCGCCGCCAGCTCCGCCTCGCTCTCTTTGATCGCCGTGATGTCGCGCGCGGAGCAGTAAACCTTGCCCTCATCCGGAACCGCGACCCACGACAGCCAGCGCCATGTGCCATCCCTGTGTCGGTAGCGGTTCTCGAACCGGAGCGCGGGTGATCCGAGCTGGATCGCCGCGTCCCAAGCTGCATGCGTCACCGCTTGGTCGTCGGGGTGGATGAAATCGAAGAAGACCGTGCGGGCAACCTCATCTTCCGACCAGCCCAGCACGGCAGCCCAGGCGGGGTTGGACGCCTCGAAGTACCCGTCCGCGTTGAGCACACCCATGATGTCGGGGCTCACCCGCCACGTCTGGCCTCGTGCCAGCGCCCGCTCAAGGACCTTGTTCTCAAGGTCGACGTTCAGTTCGCGCAACGCGTTTGCCGTGCGGTGCTGCTCTGTGATCTCCGTGCCCTGATTGAGGAGGCCGACAATGCCACCCTCCTCGCCTCGGATAGGTGTCGCGGTGAAGTTCCAGTAGGTTATCTCGTGCATGCCGCGCCGGACCATCGGCAACGCGACATCGCTCCGCGCGAAGCCTTCACCCGTTGCCATCGCATGGTGGAATGGAGGCGCAACCAAATCCCAGGTTTCGCCCCAGACCTCTGCGACCGGGCGGCCGAGCGCGTGCGGATGACGGTCGGCCAGCGAAGGCACGTAGGCATCGTTGTAGAGCATGATGAGATCTGGTCCCCAAAGGACCGTGCTCAACATGGGCGAGTTCAGGCAGGCGGAGACCATCGAGAGTAGCGGCAATGGCCACATGTCCAGGGGACCGAGCGGTGTCGTGGCCCAATCATGGGCGCGCATCCGTTCCCCCATCTTGCCTCCACCGGCGAGGAAGGTGTCTCGGTGGTCCGTCGTATCATGCACTGGCATCCACCTTCGGTGCCGCGTTCGACGTATCCCGGCGCATCACTGCTTCATCTCGGTCGAGCAGCCGCAGTGCAGCCCGCACGACCTCGCTGGCGCTAGCGAAGCGGCCGGACTGGATGCACGCCCTCACGAGGGCGTCCTGCTCCTGGGTGATCGAGACAGTGAGAGTTCTGCGCACGGGCATGGCCATCGAAATGCTGTGCGGTGTACGAAGGCTTCTTACAAGCCCAATCCCGCCAGAGCCGGCAGATGGTCTGCTGCTGGACAAGTCCGGACCTTGCGGCAGATCGCTAGGATGGTGAGCGTTGTGTCGCTGGCGGAACGTCCGCTTCAGGGCGAAGGGTTAGTGTCCGGTCCCTACCCCGAGCCGAAGTTGACGGACGGCCGACGAATGGCTGCTTTCGGGAAGCGCTGATGGCGATCCCTACGACTGTGTTGGGTCGGAAACAGCCGCTCAGACAGCCAAGCGGATCGAGATCAGACCTTAGGCTAGTGCACTGACGCCAACAAAACGTACACAGAGCAGCGCATTTTCTTACGCACTCTCAGCGAGTTAGCAAACGACGGCGTGGTGCGTTCGTCGGTGTCTGTGCACTAGAGGTTCGCCGGCTTCGGCGCCCCCTCCCCTCACGCCCGCCACAGCCGCATGCGCGCGTGCTCCGGCCCGGTCGCCTCGCGCGCCAGACCATAATGCTCGGCCAGCCGCCCGAGGGCGATCCGGACCACGACCTTGGCCGAGCGGGCCGGCCAGCGGCGCTCGGCCTCGATCCGCTCGAGGCCCTTGAGGAAGCCGCACAGGTCGATCAGAAGGCCCGACAGGTCGCTGCCGACCGCGTCGAGGGCGCCGCGCACCCGCTGGCGGGCCGCGATCACCTGGTCGGACGCGGCGGCCGGATCGCGGGCACCGCCGCCATCGACCCGAGGGGCGCCGAGTTCCGCCCCCATCCGGGGCAGCATCGCGGCGGTGGTCATGTCCCGGCGCAGCCGCTCGCCGGCCTCGAACGCGGCCGGGTCGAGCAGCGGCGCGCCGTCGCCGCCCCGACGCCGGACCATCCAGGCCAGGGGGTTCTCCGAGGCGTTCCGCACGGCCGGCTCCGCGGCGCCACCCGCGATCACGGTGAGATCGTGGTGCTGGGCCAGATAGGCCATCCCGTCCGGGGCCTGCCCGCGCCGGAGCCGCGCCCGCCCCGCCGGGCCGATCGTCAGGCGCTTGCCGGCCGGGTCCCAGGCGGCGAGGTCGGCATCCGTCAGGGCGCGGCCGGCCGTATCCGAAAACCGCCCGCTGCCCACGGACACCCCGTCGCCGCCGCGCCGGACCAGGAGACCGTCATCGCTCAACGGGTCGCGCATGGCGTAGGCGCCGGCCTCGCCGAGCCGTGCCAGCAACCGCCCCGCCTCCGCCGACAGGACGGCGCCGGATGACCGCCCGGGTGCCGTCGCCTTGGTTCGGCGGGATCTGCCGTTTTTGTTCATGATTTGTTCCAGACAGGACTCGCGGTTCCGACCGGCCGCGACCCTGACAGAAACGCCTCACGAAGTCAAGGACTTTTTGCCTAACGGGAGATTCAGGTCCGGCGATGGCCGGTCGGTGGCTGGCGCAGGATCTCGGCGATCTCGTCCTCCGACTTTCCGCGGACCGCGTAGCCCAACTCTTCGAAGCGATCGATCAGGGCCGTGCTGTCGGCGGCGGACCGCGCAGCCCATTCGGCGAGACTCGCATTCATCCGATCGAGATCCTGCGCGGGATCACCGTCCTCGGACTCGGGAAACGCGTTCATGCACAGCACCTCGGCGCCGGACGGGGTTTTGACCGCATCGCACGAAACGAGCCATCGCATCCCAACGCCCGACATCGTCTGCGTATCCCTCGGTTGTGACAGGCGTCCCGGCCGCACCGCTCTCAGGCGGCGTCCGACATGGCGCTCAGCCGGCCCAGCCCGGTTGCCTTGGCGAGTTCGGAACGGGTCTTGGCGTAGTTCGGTGCCACCATCGGGTAATCGGCCGGCAGGTTCCACTTCGATCGGTATTGCTCCGGGCTCATGTTGTACTTCGCCCGAAGATGCCTCTTGAGCGACTTGAACGCCTGGCCGTCCTCCAGGCAGACGATGTAATCCGGCGTCACCGACCCCTCCACCGGCACGGCCGGCGCCGACACCGTGACCGTGGCCGTATGGCTGTCGAGGACGCGCTTCAGGGCCGCGTAGACGTTGCCGAAGAGAGAACGGAGTTCGCCGACCGGAATGGAATTCCTGCGCACATAGGCAGCCACGAGGTCCGCCGTCGCGTCGATCAAGTCTACGGATCTTCCGTTTTCGCCCAACATGATACCCCCGATGTATTGCGCGATTGTGTATTCAACGCGGCCATGACGCCGCGACGCATGTCCGTGAGCATATGCGGGGACGGTCCCATGCACGACGCCGACATGCTGGCCCCAAGCCCACATGCATCAATCGATCCCCTGTACAAAGGTACAACGTGTTTTCTTAGACGACAAGATAGAATGAGAATACAAAGATTTGCGCGAAATGTCGCGCACTCGACACTATTAGGTTAGGTTTGCCATCTAGAAGTAGATGAAATCTTGAGCCAACCAAACTTTAAGTTTGCGACGTCGCGCGCGCCGGCCGGCCCCGGCGTCGCGGTGACTTGCGCCGCGGGCCCGGGCGCGACACATCCCCAGACCGGGCGGACAGGACCCGGCGGGAGATACGATGACGGAGATCGGACGCGGCTTTCTTGCTCATTCGACCGGGGCGCCGGTGGCCGAGCCCCGGCCGCGGCGCTTCAGCGTCCACGGCCGGGAGATCGTCGATGACTACGCGTGGTTGAAGGCGGAGAACTGGCAGGCGGTCCTGAAGGACCCCGCCGCCCTCCCCGACGACATCGCCGCCTACCTGAAGGCCGAGAACGCCTACGCAGAGGTTGCGCTCGCCGGCAGCGCCGACCTGCGCAAGACTTTGGTCTCCGAGATGCGCGGCCGCATCCAGGAGGACGAGAGCGGCGTGCCAGATCCCGACGGGCCCTACGCCTACTACACCCGCCATCGCGAGGGCGGGCAGCATCCGCTGGTCTGCCGGCGCCCGTCCACGTCGCCGAACGTGCCGGATTCCGGCCCCGACCCGGACGAGACGATCCTGATCGACGGCGACCGGGAAGGCGAGGGCCTGCCCTTCTTCGAGATCGCCGCCGCGGTCCATTCCGACGACCACGGGCTCCTCGCCTGGAGCGCCGACACCAAGGGCTCGGAACTCTACACGATCAAGGTGCGCGACCTCGCCACCGGCCTCGACCGCGACGACCGGGTGGACGCAACCTCCGGTGAGGCGGTCTGGGCCGCGGACGGGCACAGCTTCTGGTACGTGGCCCTCGACGCCAATCACCGCCCCGCCAAGGTCATGCGCCACCGCCTCGGCACCGCGCAATCCTCAGACGAGACCGTCTATACCGAGCCGGATGCGGGCTACTTCGTCCATATCGGCCGCACCCAGTCCGGCGCCTTCCTGGACGTCACCGCCAGCGACCACGAGACCTCCGAGGTCCGGCTCCTCGACCGGCACGCGCCCTCCGCCGCCCTGCGGCTTGTGCAGCCGCGGGAGCCGCTGCTGATCTACGACGTCGAGCATCGCGGCGACCGGCTCTACATCCGCACCAACGCGGACGGCGCCGAGGACTTCAAGATCGTCACCGCACCCCTGGACGATCCGGGCCGGGCCAATTGGACCGACCTCGTGCCCCACCGGTCCGGGGTGATGATCCGCCATCTGCACCTGCTGGCCGGCCACCTGATCCGCCTCGAAGTCGAGAATGCGCGGCCGCGGATCATCGTGCGCGACTTGGCCGACCACGTGGAGCACGCGGTTGCCTTTGCCGAGGAGGCCTACGCGCTGGGCCTCCGGGGCGGGCACGAATTCGACACGGCGACGATCTGGTTCGTCTACTCGTCCATGACGACGCCGTCCGAGACCTGGGACTACACCTGCGACAGCCGCACCCGGACGTTGCGCAAGCGCCAGACCATCCCGAGCGGGCACGATCCGGCCGCCTACGTGACCCGCCGGCTGTTCGCCACCGCCCCGGACGGCGAGCAGGTGCCGATCTCGCTCCTGCACCGCAAGGATCTAGCACTCGACGGCTCCGCGCCGCTCCTGCTCTACGGCTACGGCTCCTACGGGACGCTGATGCCGGCGGGCTTCCGCACCAACCTGCTGAGCCTGGTCGATCGCGGCTTCGTCTACGCGATCGCGCATATCCGCGGCGGCACCGAGAAGGGCTGGCGCTGGTACCTCGACGGCAAGCGCGAGAAGAAGCCCAACACCTTCACGGATTTCATCGCCTGCGGGCGGGCGCTGATCGCGGCCGGCTACACGGCGGAGAAGCGCATCGTCGCCCATGGCGGATCGGCCGGCGGCATGCTGATGGGCGCGGTCGCCAATCTCGCCCCGGAGCTGTTCGCCGGGATCGTCGCCGACGTGCCGTTCGTGGACGTGCTCAACACCATGCTGGACGCGGAGCTGCCGCTCACCCCGCCGGAATGGCCCGAATGGGGCAACCCGGCCGAGAGCGTCGCGGCCTTCGAGACGATCCTGTCGTACTCGCCCTACGACAACGTCGCCGCCAAGGATTACCCGGCGATCCTAGCGCTGGGCGGCCTCACCGACCCGCGGGTGACCTACTGGGAGCCGGCGAAATGGGTCGCCCGCCTGCGCGCCACCATGACCGGCGGCGGCCCGATCCTCCTGCGCATCAACATGGAGGCCGGCCACGGCGGCGCCGCCGGCCGCTTCGACCGGCTGGAGGAGGTGGCGCTGATCTACGCGTTTGCGCTGATGGCGGTGGGGCGGGCGTAGGGGCTCGCCGCTGAGGGGGGGATGCCCACGCGTCTACGGACGCGGCGGCTCGACCGGCGCCCCCTCGCCTGCCGTTCCCTCGTTCGGCTGCGCCCGCATTCTTGCCTGCCGAGCAGCTTCCTCGGCGGCGGCTTTATCCGCGGCGGCCTTGAGCGCGGCGGCGCGGGCGCGGTCCATCTCGATCCGGGACCGGCGACGCTGGCGCTCGACCTGGTCGGCCTCGGTCAGCTCGATGGTCTCGAGCTCGCGCTGGAGCACGAAGGTGGCGAGCCCGTTCGACAGGGCGCCGACATCGAGCACGCGCTCGGGCGCCCCGAGCGAGCCGGTGAAGCCGAGCTGAACGGCCGGGGCGCCGGCGCTCCAGCCGCGTGGGACCGGGCCGCCGGACAGGAGCCCCCGGGCGTCGAGGCGGTTGCCGCGCAGGTCGTAGCCGATCGTACCCGACCAGCGGGCGGCCCCGAAATCGAGGCCGAGGGGCCCGGCCCGCAGCTGGCCGCCGACGATGGTGACCGGGCTGCTCGCCGGGGCCTTGGCCTGCGCGCCGCCCTTGGCGAGTTCCTCGGCGACCAGGGCCTGGAGCCGTCCCTCGCGCAGGGGATCGTCGATGTCCACCGCCCGGGCGAGTGCGCGGCCGAGGCCGGCCGGGTTGGCCTCCGGGACGCTCAGGTCCTTCAGGGTGAGGCTGCCGCTGCCGGAGAGGTTGTCGGCGAGGCCCGGGGCGGTCTCGGCACTGGTGGTGAAGCGCAGGGAGGCGGTCAGGCGCCCGCCGATCGGGCTGGCACCCGCCAGGCCGGCGAGCGCAACATCGTCGAGCCCGCCTTCCCCGGAGATCGACGCCTCGGGTCCGCGGCGGGTGATCGTGGCCGAGCCGGCGATCCGCCCGCCCGCGAGCTTGCCCGTGAGGTCGCGCAGGGTCAGGGCACCGTCGGCAAGACCCAGGGCGAGGGCGGCCTCCGTGGCCGTGAGCCCGCGGCCGAGATCGAGGCTCGCGACCCGGGCATCGAGCGCGACGGGCGCCAGCGCTTGCGGTGCGGGTCCGAAGCGGTCGCCCTTGGCCGCGTCCGGCGGTAGCACAAGGGCCGCTGCCAGTTGCGGCAGCGACAGGCGGTCGAGGCTGAGACGACCGCGCAGCGCCCCGCCCGGCGCCCGCAGCAGCCGGCCGCTGACGGCCGCGCCGGCGACCTTGCCCGTGGTGTCGGCGGTGATGTCGCCGCCGTCCTTGGCGAGCGAGACAGTCAGGTCGGCCGGCCAGGCGCCGGGGCTGAGCCGGGCGGCCCCGGCCAGGGTCAGGAAGGGGCTGAGATCGGCGGTGTCGGCCCGGATCGCGCCGGCATTCGGCAGGGCGTCGGGACCGATCAGGATCGGCCGGGCGGTGGCGAGCTTCAGGCCGGCGATCGTGCCGTTGACGGTCAGCGCGAGGGTGTCGGTATCCGGCCGCTCGGCGCTCAGGTGCAGCTCGGCGGGCTGCTGCAGGCCGGCGATGTCGGTGCGACCGAACCAGACCCCGGCCCGGGGGGTGGTGAGCGTCGCAGCCCCGCCCTCGATCCGCGTCCCGCGGCTCGCGAGCGTCAGGTCGAGGGTGCCGCCGCCGGCATTGCCCCGGGCCTGGCTACGCAGGGCATCGGCCGCGCCACCCTCCCGGTCCAGGGTGACGGCGAGGTCGAGGGGCGCCTCGCGCAGGAAGGCGGGCAGCAGGCGGATCTCGCCGACCCAGACCCGCTCGAGCAAGCCGAGCAGCGGCGCCGCCACCGGGGCCTTCAGCCGCCCGGAGACGCGGCCGGTGCCATCCGCGCCGATCCGGCCGGACAGCTTGGCGCTCGCCCCCGCCAGATCCGTCACGTCGAGGCTGTCGACCACGAGGCTCGACCCGTCCGACTGGATGCGCGCCGCGATGGTGCCGTTGCCGGAGCCCGCCGGCCCGTAGCGCACGTCCTTGGCCTCCAGGGTCAGGGCGAGGTCGTGGTCGCGCAGACTGCCGAGCGTCGTTCCCACCGGTGGCAGAGTGGCGATGTCGATGCCGCTGGCGCGGATCTGGGCGTCGAAGCGCCCGCGCGATCCCGGCTCCGCGGCCGTGTAGCGGGCATTGCCGGTGATGCGCGCCGGCCCCAGGCCGAGGCGCAGGTTGCGCAGGGACAGGCTGGAGGCCGCCGCGGACAGGTCGGCCGCGGCCTCGATCCGGCGGCCGTCGAGGAGCGCGGTCAGCGGCCCCTCCAGCCCGAGCCGGCGCAGATAGCGCCCGAGCGGTTCGGAATCGGGGGCGGTCAGCGCCACAGGGCCGGTGAGGCGGAACGGCGCCGCCTCGATCTGCCCGCTGACATTCAGGGCCGCGTCGCCCGGCCCGACCGCCGACAGGCGCCGCAGCAGCAGGCCGCCCGCGCGCTCGACGGTGCCGGACAGCGCGAGGTTCGACCATTCCTCGCCGCCCAGCACCAGGGTGCCCACCGCGAGGTCGAGGTCGAGCATCGCCGGTAGGCCGCGCCCGAGATCCGGGACCCCGCGGGCGATCAGGTTCTGGCCCTCGGGCGAGCCCAGGAAGGCGTCGAGGTCGAGGCGGCGGCCATCCAGGTTCAGGCCGGCGCGCCACTGGCGCAGGTCGAGCCGCCCGGTGCCGCCGAAGCGGAGCGCCCGTCCGCCCGGATCGATCGCGAGCTCGACGCCCTCGAACCGCACCTGGGTGCCGCGGGCCTTGAACGTCCCGCCCAGCGAGAACGGCAGATAGGGACCCGCCGCCTGGGTCGGCGGCCCGACCACGAGGCGGGCCGAGCCTTCGGATTCGATCAGCGTCGCCCCATCGGCCTCGTTGGGCACCAGGCCGAGGCGCGCATCGGCCTCGAAGCGCGGATGCGCATCGCCGCCGCCCGCGATCTTCACGGCGAGCCGCCCGTCCGGCCCCGGCGTGCCGCTGACCGCCCGGAATGGAATGCCGCCGCTGGTGCCCTCCACCCGCCACGGCCCGATGAGCGCGGGCGCCTGGAGGCGCAGGTCCTGAACGTAGAGCTGGTCGGTCCGGCCCGTGGCCGGCACCTGCGTGGTCACGAGGAATTGCTGGACGTGCAGATCCTCGATGGCGAAGTCACGGGCGCGCAGGGCCTCGCCGAGCTCGGGGGGGATCCGCAGGGCGTCGCCGCCCGCCACCGGGAGCTTGATCTCGGCGCGACCGATCCGCGTCTCGGTGAAACGGAACTCGCCCTTCAGGAGCGGCGCCAGAGCGATCTCGGCCTTGACGAAGCGGGCGTCCAGGCTCGGCCGGTTCGGGTCGGTGCCGAGATGCAGCCGGTCGATGCGCAGCCGCGGCGAGGGCAGGAGCCGGACCTCGATCCGGCCATCGGTCCGGGCCGGCACGCCCAGGGACCGGGCGAGCGCCCGTTCGACAAGGCCGCGCTGGGCCTGCCAATCGATGATGGGCGGGACGGCCAGAGCCGCGACGAGAACCAGGATGACGGCGCCCGCCAGCGCGGTCAGAAGATCACGCACGCTACCCGTTCCGCCATCACCCCGCGCGGTCGCGGCACCGTGATGCCCCGCCGTCGCGTGCCCCCCTGGGCAACCTGTGACCGGCCATAGCACGATAAGTCCCGGACGGCGCCAGAGGGCCGCGCCGAGCCGAATGGCCTCGACGCCGTTCGCGATTTGGTCCAGGGAAGCGGAATGCAGAATGGCCCGCACGCGCAGCCCGCCGGGGACGGCGCTCCGACCTCCATCGCCGCCCGCGCCATGGGCGCCCTCCGACGGGACGCCGCCTCGTATCTCGAAGGGCTCAACCCCGAGCAGCGCCGCGCCGTCGAGGCGACGGAAGGTCCGGTGCTGGTCCTGGCCGGCGCCGGCACCGGCAAGACCCGGGTGCTGACCACCCGGATCGCCCATCTGATCGCCACCGGGCGCGCCCGCCCCTACGACATCCTGTCGGTGACCTTCACCAACAAGGCGGCCCGGGAGATGAAGCTCCGGATCGGCGCGCTGATCGGCCCGGCCGGCGAGGGCATGCCCTGGCTCGGCACCTTCCACGCCATCGGCACCAAGATCCTGCGCCGCCACGCCGAGCTGGTCGGGCTGAAATCCGACTTCACCATCCTGGGCACCGACGACCAGCTGCGCCTGATGAAGCAGGTGATCGCCGACCAGAACATCGACGAGAAGCGCTGGCCGGCCCGGGCGCTGGCCCACACCATCGACGGCTGGAAGAACCGCGGCCTCTCGCCCGAGCAGGTGCCGCCGGGCGAGGCCTCGTCCTTCGCGTTCGGCAAGGGCGGCGCGCTCTACACCGCCTACCAGGCCCGGCTCGCGACGCTGAACGCCGTCGATTTCGGTGACCTGCTGCTGCTCTGCCTCAAGCTCTGGCGCGAGAACCCGGACATCCTGGCCAATTACCAGGACCGGTTCCGCTACATCCTGGTGGACGAGTACCAGGATACCAACGTCGCCCAGTACCTGTGGCTCAGGCTGCTCGCGCAGTCGCGCAAGAACATCGCCTGCGTGGGCGACGACGATCAGTCGATCTACGGCTGGCGGGGCGCCGAGGTCGACAACATCCTGCGGTTCGAGCACGATTTTCCGGGTGCCGTCGTGGTGCGCCTGGAACGCAACTACCGCTCCACCGGCCATATCCTGGCCGCCGCCTCGGGCCTGATCGCCAAGAACGAGAGCCGGCTGGGCAAGACCCTGCGCACCGAGGACGAGCCGGGCGAGCGCGTCACCGTCACCGGCGCCTGGGATTCCGAGGAGGAGGCGCGCCAGCTCGCCGAATCGATCGAATCCCTGCAGTCCAAGCAGCATCCCCTCTCCGAGATCGCCGTGCTGGTGCGGATCTCGGCGCAGATGCGCGAGATCGAGGATCGCTTCGTCCAGCTCGGCTTGCCCTACCGGGTGGTCGGCGGCCCGCGCTTCTACGAGCGGGCCGAGATCCGCGACGCGCTGGCCTATCTGCGCGTCACCATGAATGTCAGCGACGACCTCGCCTTCGAGCGGATCGTGAACACGCCGAAGCGCGGTCTCGGCGACGCCACCCTGCAGCAGCTCCACACCTACGGCCGGGCCAACCGCCTGCCGCTGCTGATCGCCGCCCAGCGCCTGTGCGAGACCGACGAGTTGAAGCCCCGGGTCCGCGCGACCCTGCGGGCGCTCACCGAGAGTTTTTCGCGCTGGGCACGGCTCATCGAGACGCAGCCGCACAACGAGGTCGCCCAGACCATCCTGGAGGAATCCGGCTACACCGAGATGTGGCAGAAGGACCGCTCCGCCGACGCCGCCGGTCGCCTGGAGAACCTGAAGGAATTCGTCCGCTCGATGGAGGAGTTCCCCGACATGGCGGCCTTCCTGGAGCACGTCTCCCTGGTGATGGAGGCCTCCGAGGCCGAGGGCGCCGAGCGGGTGTCGCTGATGACGCTCCACGCCGCCAAGGGCCTGGAATTCGACACCGTGTTCCTCCCCGGCTGGGAGGACGGCCTGTTCCCCAACCAGCGGGCGCTGGACGAAAGCGGCCGGGCCGGTCTCGAGGAGGAGCGCCGCCTCGCCCATGTCGGCCTCACCCGGGCGCGCAAGCGCGCCAAGCTGTCGTTTGCGGTCAACCGGCGGATCCACGGCCTGTGGTCCTCGACGATTCCCTCGCGATTCATCGACGAATTGCCGGAATCGGCCGTCGACGTGGTCGAGGCGCCCGCGCATTTCTCGGCCGGCGCCTCGCGGTTCGACCGCAACCCGACGCCGTTCGGCTCCAGCTACGGCACACCCGGCTGGCAGCGCGCCCAGGCCAACACCGCGGCCGGCACCGGCAACCGGTCCGGCTTCGGCAACAGCCCCGGCGGACGGGCGGGCGGCCCGCGCCAGATCGAGGGCGAGCTGATCGCCAAGTCGAGCGGTACGCCTTCGGCGTTCCAGGACGGCCAGCGGGTCTTCCATATGAAGTTCGGCCCGGGCACCGTCGCCGGCGTCGACGGCAACAAGCTCACCGTCGACTTCGATAAAGCCGGCCGGAAGATGGTTCTCGACAGCTTCATCCAGCCGGGAACGAGCTAGTCCGGCCGATCAAGCCCGGACGCTTCAGGGGGGCAGGGTCGGTCGGCTTGGCCCGTGCGGGCGGAGGCGGATCGCATTCGTGCCGGAGGCCGCGTCATCCCGTATTCCCGCCCCCCCGGCCCGATGCAGCTTTGTCAGGCGACCGGCTTTTTCGGCACCGCGGCACGAACCGTCACCCCCCAGTCACACCCGCCGAGCAAACGTCCGGTGCGAATCGCGTTGGTGCGACGCTTGCACTGCGTATTCGACCCCGGGCGAGGCGACGTGACGCTCTCCACAGGCGAATAGCACGGGGCGGAACCTTCGGCATGGCGCCGGAATTAGTTTCGCAATAGAATAGATCCGGGAGCAACAAGGTAAACGGCAGTTCATCGACAGATCCAGGTTGGCAAGTCCCGTTGGAGTGTTGATCCATGAAGCGACGCCGCACACGACTTGAACTGGTTGAAGACCGCACGCCCCGTATCCACCGCACACGCTTCGACGACGAGCGCATCCTCAGTCCGATCCAGCCCCTCACCGACCGCCAGGCCGAATATCTCGACGCCCTGGCCAGCTCCTCCCAGGTGATCGTCCTCGGGCCCGCCGGCACCGGCAAGACCTACATCGCCGGGACCCGGGCCGCCGACCAGCTCCGCCAGCGCCGCATCTCCAAGGTCGTGATCACCCGCCCGAACGTGCCGTCGGGCCGCTCGCTCGGCTTCTTCCCCGGCACCCTCGAGGAGAAGATCGCCCCCTGGGTCGCCCCGCTGACGGAAGCCATGAAGGAGCGCATGGGCCAGGCCGCCTTCGAGATCGCGCTCAAGACCGGCGATATCGAGATCGTGCCGTTCGAGGTGATGCGCGGGCGCACCTTCAAGAACTGCCTGGTGATCCTCGACGAGGCACAGAACACCACCACGGCCGAGATCAAGATGTTCCTGACCCGCATCGGCGACGATTGTCAGGTCATCATCAACGGCGACGTCTCCCAGACGGACCTGCGCGAGACCTCCGGCCTGCGCACGGTCATGCACCTGATCAAGAGCCGGATGATGCCGATCCCGGTGGTCGAGTTCACCCGCGACGACATCGTCCGTTCCGGCATCTGCGCCGAATGGGTGAAGGCGTTCGAGGAAACGAATCTCTAATCCAGAAGTTGTTGGCGGCGGGTCCTCGCGGGCCCGCCGTGCCCTCACCGGCACGAGACGACTCTCCGAACCTCCCGTTTGGGAGGATGAACCGGGCGTCATGCCCGGAGATCAGAACATTGGAGTCTCCTCGTGAGGAAACTGACCTTCGCCTTCGCCGTGCTGGCCTCGCTGGGCGGTGCCGCCCTCGTCCAGCCCGCCAGCGCCGCCCCCGGCCTACCCTCCGGCGTCACGGCGCCCGACGCCCTGACGCAGGTCCGTATGACCCCGATGGAGCGCCGCATGATGCATCGGCGCATGGAGCGCCGGATGATGCACCGGCACATGCACCGCAAGATGATGCACCGGCGGATGATGCGCCGCATGTGATTGCGACGAGCGGGGCCTTCGGGCCCCGCTTCCATGTCCGGACCGCGTTTCGGACGTTGCTCCGCACCCCGCGGATTCCTATCTCGTCACCCTGAATCGCGCAGTCAGGCCGCCGAACGGCAGCCGGCCGATCCGGGAGACCACGATGCCCCCCTCGAACCGACTGTTCGACGATCTCGCCCGCCTGATGACCGATGCGGCCGGCGCCGCCCAGGGCGTGCGCCGCGAGGCGGAGACCGTGGTCAAGGCGCAGGCCGAGCGCCTCGTCCGCGACCTCGACATCGCCTCCCGCGAGGAGCTCGACGTGCTGCGCGATATGGTGACCAATCTCCGGACCCAGAACGAGGCGCTCGCCGCCCGCGTCGCCGCCCTGGAGGCCCGGGAAAGCAGCGCCGGGGCCGGCGCGGCGGGGCTCAGCGAGGTCGTCTGAGTCCCCACGGCAACGCTTCAGGCTTTTGCACAGGAAGCGCAGCCGGTGATTTCGTTTCCTGTTCACCGAGCATGACCTGCACTTTGTGTCGCGAGTCACGGCCGGTCTATAGTCAGGCATAGGGTGATTCGGCGGTTGCGGGGCGATGTCCGCAGAGCTTTGACAGTCGATCGCGTCACCCCCGGCCCGTCTGTGCCGGTCGTTTCAAGTTCTCGGAGTGTTCTCACACTCTTCTCGCGTCCCCGTCACGTCGGTCCGGGTCGATTCCGGGCCGTCCTTTTGGATCGTCATGCCGCTTCTCCACGTCGACTTCCACGACCCTGACCGGAACGAGCATCCGCTCGACGTCGTCGAGCGTTTGGCGTCCCTGCGCGACTGGATCTTCGACCGGGCCGAGACCGACGAGATGTCGATCACCAGCCCCGGCCGCTGGACCGACTATCACGTCGCTTTCACTTGGATCGAGGACGTGGAGGCCCTGCACGTGGCCTGCGCCTTCGACCTGAAGGTCCCGGAGCGGCAGCGGATCGAGGTGCTGCGGCTGATCGCGATGATCAACGAGCAGCTCTGGATCGGCCATTTCGACCTGTGGTCGAGCGACAGCGTGGTGATGTTCCGCCACGCGCTGCTGCTGGCCGGCGGTGCGGTGCCGACCCATCCGCAATGCGCCACCATGATGAAGACCGCCGTGGATGCCTGCGAGCGCTACTTCCAGGCGTTCCAGTTCGTGCTCTGGGCCGGCAAGAGCGCCCGCGAGGCGCTGGACGCCGTGCTGTTCGAGACCGAAGGCGAGGCGTGACGGCGGTTCCCGACGCGCGGCGGATGCCCGCCTCCCTGGTCCTGGCCGGGGCCGGCAAGATGGGCGGCGCGATGCTGGCGGGCTGGCTCGACGCCGGCCTTGATCCCCGTGCCACCACAATCATCGACCCGGTGCCCGCCCGCGCGATCGTGGATCTCTGCGCCCAGCGCGGCATCCGGCTCAATCCGACGGAACCGGAACCCGGGGCGGTTCTGGTCCTGGCCATCAAGCCGCAGGGCCTGGAGGCGGCGGCCCCCGGCCTCGACCGGCTCGTCGGCCCCGACACGGTGCTGGTATCGATCCTGGCCGGCAAGACCATCGCGGACCTGCGCGCCCGGCTGCCCCGGGCCCGCGCCGTGGTCCGAGCCATGCCGAACCTGCCGGCCAGCATCGGCCGGGGTGCCACCGGCGCCTGCGCGAGCGCCGAGGTCACGCCGGCCCAGCGCGATGCAGCCGACACCCTGTTCGCTGCCAACGGCACGGTGGCCTGGCTCGCCGACGAGGCGCAGATCGACGCCGTGACCGCGGTTTCGGGTTCCGGGCCGGCTTACGTCTTCCTGCTGGTCGAGGCCCTGGCCGGAGCCGGGATCGCGGCCGGGCTCGAGCCGGCGGTGGCGCAGGCTTTGGCCCGGGCCACGGTGTCCGGCGCTGGAGCGCTCCTCGAAGCGAGCGAGGAAGACGCAGCCCAGTTGCGCCGCAACGTCACCTCCCCGGGCGGGACCACGGCTGCGGCCCTCGACGTGCTGATGCGTCCGGACGGCTTGGCGCCGCTCCTGCGCGAGGCCGTGGCGGCGGCCAAACGCCGGGCGGCCGAACTCGCCGGCTGACATCCGTGCGGCATCGCCGCGCGACGGGTCTGCCCATCGCCGCCGCCTTTCCTACATGAGGACCGACGACCGACAGGAGCGGGCGACAGACCCATGACCGAGAACAGAGCCCCGTCGAAGCGCACCCGCAAGGTTGCGGGTGCCGCGCAGGACGACACGAGCCAGGCCGGCGCGGCCCCGGAATCCCCCGCCCAGGCCGACAGCCCGCCGAAGCTGCCGCCCCGGGAAGCCGCGGTCGAGGCCCTGATGCGGCTCGCCGCCGAGCAGCCCTGGAACGACATCGAGATCGGCGACATCGCCCGCGAGGCCGGCCTGACGCTCGCCGAATTGCGCGACCTGTTCCCCTCGAAGGGCGCGGTGCTGGGCGGCCTCACCCGGATCATCGACCGCAAGGTGCTGGAAGGCGACAGCGCCGGCCTCGAAGAGGAGCCGACCCGCGAGCGCCTGTTCGACGTGCTGATGCGTCGGCTCGACGCGATGACCCCCTACAAGCCCGCCTTGCGCCGGATTGCCTACGCGTTGCGCGGCGAGCCGCTGTCGATGCTGGCCCTGAACGGCGTGATGCTGAACTCGCACCGCTACATGCTGGCGGCGGCCGGGATCGACACCGAGGGGCCGCTGGGACAGCTCAAGCTCCAGGGCGTGGTGATCGCCTTCGCCCGCGTCACCCAGGTCTGGCTCGAGGACGACGACCCGGCGCTCGCCCGGACGATGGCCAAGCTCGACAAGGAGATCCGCAACGGCGAGCGGCTCATGGAGCGCGCCGAGGATGCCCGGCGGCTGACTGCGCCGCTGCGCGCGCTCGGACGCTCGCTCCTCGACCGCCGCCCGCGCGCCCGACGCACCCCGGACGGCGACGAGACGGACCCCGCCGCCGCGATCTGACGCTGCGGATGACGCACCGCCTCGGGATCCTATTCCGCTATCCGCATCCTGAGATGCCCCCAGGATCGTAAGGGCTCGGGATGGCTCCTTCGAGGGCGACGCTGGGCGTCCCTCTCGAAGGAGACGGTTGCGGGAAGGCGATAGCCGGGCGGACGGGGACGCCGGCATCCGCCGCCCGCGCGTCAGGCGGCCTGGATATCCCGTAGGAAGCTGTCGACCTCCTGCCGGACTTTCTGAGATTGGGAGGCCAGCTGGGAGGCCGCGTTCAGCACCTGCGTGGCGGCGCTGCCGGTCTCGCCCGTCGAGGCCAGCACGCTGGCCACGTTGGCGGACACGTCCCGGGTGCCTTGGGCCGCCTCGCCGGCATTGCGCGAGATCTCGCTGGTCGCCGCCGTCTGCTGCACCACCGTCGAAGCGATCGAGCCGCTGATCTCGTTGACCGCCGCGATCGTCCTGGCGATCTGTTCGATCGCATCCGCGGCCTGGCCGGTGGCGGCCTGGATCGCGGCGATCTGGCCGCCGATCTCGTCGGTGGCCTTGGCGGTCTGGCCGGCCAGTTCCTTGACCTCGGCGGCCACCACCGCGAAGCCCCGGCCCGCCTCGCCGGCCCGAGCCGCCTCGATGGTCGCGTTCAGCGCCAGCAGGTTGGTCTGCCCGGCAATACCCGAGATCGTCGTCACCGCCGCGCCGATCTGATCGGCGGCGAGCCGCAGGCTGGCCATGGCGGCGTTGGTGGTCTCGGCCTCGTGGGCGGCGACACCGGCGACCTCGTTGGAGCGGATCACCTGCCGCTCGATCTCCTGCAGCGAGGCGACCATTTCCTCGGCTGCTGCCGCCACGGTCTGGACGTTGGTCGAGGCCTGCTCGGCGGCGGCGCTGGAGGCCACCGCCTGGGTGTTGGTATCGTCGGCGACCTGGGTCATCGAGCGCGCCGTCGCGTCGAGCTCGGTGGCGGCTCCGGTGACCACGTCGAGCGAGGCGGCGACGTTCTGCTGGAAGACGCGGACCAACTGATCGACCCGCTCGGCCCGGCTCAGGCGCGCCGCCTGCTCGGCCGCCTGGGCGGCCTCCAGCTGGATGCGGGCGATGGCGTTCTTGCGGAACACATCCACCGCCTTGGCCATCTCAAGCATCTCGTCGCGCACCGTCGGCAACGGTACGACGGACTGGGTATCGCCATCGGCCAGCCGCTTCATCGCACCGGTCATACCGACGATCGGCCGGATGATGCTGCGGGCGATCAGGAAGGCCAGAGCGCCGCCCAGTGCCAGGGCGAGACCGATCAGGCCGATCTGGATGCGTCGGGCATTCGCCACCGAGGCGGCGGTCGCCTCGGTGATCTCGTTCACCGCGACGAAGATTTTGTCGCGCGCAGTCTCGCCGCCCCGCTCGATCGAGTCCGCGAACGGCTTGATACCGTTCTCGAAGGCCTCCTTCGCCACACCCATCGCGCTGTCCCAGGCCTTGAAGCTGGCGGCATAGACATCCAGACCTTCGACGACGGCATTGATCTGCTGGGCGACGGTCGCACCGTCCTCCGTAGCCCCGAATGCCTTCAGGGTACCGCGAGCCTGCTCGATCGCTGCAGCGAATGCCGTCCTATCGTCCGCGGCCAACCTGATCATGAAGCGCGCGGCTTCGAGGCGGACCCGCATAACGGCATTCTCGATTTTCTGAATGCGACCGGACATGGCCTCGTTCGAGCGGGCATGCACCGCGATCGCCAGTGCTTCCGTCGCGCCTGTGACGGCATTGCCAGCCTTGAACATGCCGATCTTGGCTTCGCTCACGCTCGTGCCCGCTACGGCCAAGCGTTCCAGCGCCGGCTTCAGGGCGCGAGCGTCGTTGTTCATCTGCTCGTAGAGTGCGCGCCGATCGCTTTGCGGGGAACGGATGAAATGCTCGTGGCTCTTTTCCTCGATGACGCGCCGCGTCTGCTCCAGCGTCGTGATCTGCTCGGCGCTCGGCGCGAGGCGATAAATCTCAGCGGTCCCGGTGAGACGGGCCGCAAGGCTGTTGATCGTGAGGATTGACCGCACGCCCGTATCGAACCGGGCCCGCGACTCATATTGATCGATAATGTAACTCTGCTGGTAGAGCGAATAGGCGCCGATGCCGGCAGCAATCAGCACGAGCAGGGTGAATCCGGCATAGAGCCGGTGGCGGATTCCCAACTTCACAGGCATCGACTTTCACAAGAGCGCGCCCGCGGCGGGCACAACCGCGATAAAAATCCCTTCTGTGACAGTGTTATGTCAGAATTCGGCTATTTACTTCAGGTATCGAAGCGTAATTTTTAATCGCTCTTGTGTGGATCCAAAATTATTGATGCTCATCTCCGCATCTTTCAGCAGCAAAGTTCGACCTCTGGATGTCCGATCAAGAAATTGCGAGAACGATATAGCAATTTTTCGTTCGAAAATTCAGCTGGAACCCTTAGCGATGCATAAGATTCAGCTAAAGCAGCTTACATATATTGACACAGGACGCCTTTAAAAAATGTTTGTGATGCGACAGCAATTCATCGACAAAAACCAATCATCACTGAATAGTATTGGTCGCCGAACCATATTGATGCACATAATGCTCTCGACTTCGATGCGATGAAGCCGACTCAGCTGTCTCATTGATGCCGGACGCAGTCGCCTCGGATCAGCGGCCGCAATCGCGACACGACGGATCCGATCCCGGCTGGATCCCATGAGCCTTTCGCTCCGCACCAGCATCGCGAGGGCAGAACAGCGAAGGGCGCCGTTCAATCTTCGGCCCGAAGCCGCATTCCGCCGCGCAACGGGTTGCGAGAAACTCCGGGCTCCTTGGTTCTCTGCACAGCTGCCGGGCCTCGATCCCGGCGGATCCGGCAGGCGGCCGCCCTCAGGCCGCGCGATTCGCCAGCGCCTCGCGCATCAGCGAGGCGACCATGCCGTTCTGGAACTGCTCGCGCTGGATGAACAGGGCGTCCGGGACCAGCACCGAGGCCTCCTGCTCCGGCGGGTCGAACGGATCGCTGGAGAGGACGATGCGCAGGCCCGGGCGCAGGGCCCGCGCCTCGACCGCGAGCTGCGCGCAGCACAGGCCGCCGCCCTGCAGGGCCGCATCCACCACCATCACGTCCACGGGCAGCCCGAGGGCCAGCACCGTCATGGCGTCGACGCCCCGGTCGCAGGCGGTGACCTGATAGCCCAGCATCCGGATCTCGGCGGAAATCGCGTCGCGCCAGCGCTTGTGGCGGCCGACGACCAGCACCTGGATCCTATAGCAGACGCCTTGGGGCAGCCGGCCGGAGGCCGTCTCGACGTCGGTTGTGGGCATCGTCCGCACTCGACCTCGCTCTGGCTTTGCGATGCAGCATGCTATGCCGGGAACCAAGCCTCGCGCAAGCCCGACGCCGTGAAGACGCCGCATTCGGAGCCACCGCTGCCCAAAACGCATGCAGCCTCGTGCATGAGCATCGCGTAGGCGTGCGGTTGACGGCGCCGGGGTCGCGCGGGCAACACCGGGCCGCCGCGGGAGGTCCCGCGCGCTGCCGGAGCTTTCAGCCGATGTCGTCCGCGAAATCCCCGCCCGTCTCTCCGCTGGCGCCCGCTACGGTGCCGGAGCTGCCGCCGCTGCTGGGCGTGCGAATCGCCACCGCCCAGGCCGGCATCCGCTACAGCGGCCGCACCGACGTGCTCTACGTCGACCTCGCTCCCGGCACCCGCGCGGCCGGGGTGTTCACCCGCTCGAAATGCCCCTCCGCGCCGGTGGATTGGTGCCGGGAGGCCCTGGCGCACGGCGCGGCCCGGGCCGTGGTGGTCAATTCGGGCAACGCCAACGCCTTCACGGGCCGGCTCGGCCGGGAGGCCGTCGCCAAGACCGTGCAGATCGCCGCGCAGGCGGCCGGCTGCGGCGACCGGGAGGTCTACGTCGCCTCCACCGGCGTGATCGGCGAGCCGCTCCCGGCCGAGCGCTTCGAGGGCGTGCTGGCCGATTGCGCCGCCCGGGCCACGGACGGCCCGGCCGCCTGGGCCGAGGCCGCCCGGGCAATCATGACCACCGACACCTTCCCCAAGCTCGCGACCCGCACCGCCGAGATCGACGGCGTGCGCGTGACCATCAACGGCATCGCCAAGGGCGCCGGCATGATCGCCCCCGACATGGCGACGATGCTGGCCTTCGTGTTCACCGACGCCGCCCTGCCCCAGGCGGCGCTCCAGGCGCTGCTGAGCGACGGCACCAAGACCAGCTTCAATTGCGTGACGGTGGATGGCGACACCTCGACCTCCGACACCCTGCTGCTGTTCGCCACCGGAAAGGCCGGCACGACCGAGATCGCCGACGCGGCCGACCCGCGGCTCGCCGGCTTCCGGGAAGCCCTGGACAGCCTGCTGATCGAGCTTGCCCAGCTCGTCGCCAAGGATGGCGAGGGCGCGCGCAAGTTCGTCACCGTGCGGGTGACCGGCGCCGAGAGCGACGCCTCCGCCCACCGCATCGCGATGTCGATCGCCAATTCGCCGCTGGTGAAGACCGCGGTGGCCGGCGAGGACGCCAATTGGGGCCGGGTGGTGATGGCGGTCGGCAAGGCCGGCGAGCCGGCCGACCGGGACCGGCTCGCGATCTGGTTCGGCGATGTGCGCGTGGCCGTCGCGGGCGCCCGCGACCCGGATTACAGCGAGGACGCCGCCAGCGCCGTGATGCGCGAGCCGGAGATCGGCATCCGGGTCGATCTCGGGTTGGGCGAGGGACAGGCCCGCGTCTGGACCTGCGACCTGACCAAGGCCTACATCGAGATCAACGGGGATTACCGCTCGTGAGGGCCGGCCTCGCCAGCCTTCTCCTGCTAGCCCTGCTGCCCGCCCGGGCGCACGCCGACGATGACGCATGCAAGCGCCGCATCAGCGTCGTCGGGCACGCCGCGGAGGCGCGGGCGCCGGACTTCGCCGAGGTCACGGTCGGGATCGAGGCCCGGGGCGCGACCCCGGCGGCCGCCCTCGACGCGGCCTCGAAGGCGGTGGCCGGCGTCTCGGCGCAGGCGCGCGCGCTCGGCGTGCCGCCGGCCGATATCGGCACCGCCGCGGTGTCGCTCCAGGCGGGCTCGCGCACCGTGACCCGGCCCGGCGGCGCGGTCACCGAGGAGCCCGACGGCTACCGGGCCGGCAATGCGGTGACCGTCCGCCTCGCCGACATGGACCGCCTCGGTGACCTGCTGCGCCAGGCCCTCGAGTCGGGCGCGAACCGGATCGACGGGGTGAGCTTCGGTTTGCGCGAGCCCGACAAGGCCGAGGCGGCCCTTCAGGTCGCGGCGGCCCGCGATGCCCGGACCCGGGCCGAGGCGCTGGCCGAGGCGCTCGGCGCCAAGCTCGGGCCGGTCTGCGTGCTGACCACCACGGGGGGCGCGGTCCCGCCCCCGCCGGTCTTCGGCCGTGCCCTCGCGGCGCCGATGGCCGCCAAGGGCCGGCGCGTCCCGATCGAGGCCGGCACGATCCAGCTCGCTTCCGAGATCTCGGCCACCTTCGCGGTGGCGCCATGAGCGGGCCCGAGACGCCCGCCCTGCGCCTGTTGCTGGTGGTCGCCGTCGCCCTGGTCGACGTCGACGGCCGGATCCTGGTGAGCGAGCGCCCGGCCGGCAAGCAGCTCGCCGGCCTGTGGGAGTTTCCCGGCGGCAAGGTCGAGCCCGGCGAGCGCCCGGAGGAGACCCTGATCCGGGAGCTGTCCGAGGAGCTCGGCATCCGGGTCGAGGAGCCGTGCCTGGCGCCGCTGACCTTCGCCAGCCACGCCTATCCGGACTTCCACCTGCTGATGCCGCTCTACGTCTGCCGGCGCTGGTCGGGCACGCCGCGCCCGATGGAGGGCCAGGCGCTCAAATGGGTCCGCCCCAAGGCCCTGCGCGACCTCGCCATGCCCCCGGCCGACGCGCCGCTGATCCCGTTCCTGGTCGAGCTCTTGGGGAGCTGATCCGGGCTCGCCATCACACGCAGGACGCGCTCGAACCTCAGAGCCGCAGAATCCCCTCCACCACCTCTTGCACGGCGAGCGCCTCGGCGAAGGTGGCGAGGTGGTGGGGTTCGCCGCGTGTCATGCGGACGACGCCGTCGAGCTGGCGGCGCAGGGCGATCGGGCGGGCCTGGACGTTGGGCAGGGCATCGGGGGCCGGGGTGAAGGTCCCGTCCGGGTCGCGCCGCTCGGCGATCGCCCAGTCGCGCAGGCGGATGGCGCCGGCATCGCCCTCCAGCGTCCAGGTGTTGTGATCGTCCTCCGGGACGCCGCCGACCCGGCCGGTCAGGGTCACCGGGATGGCGCCGGCCCTCAGCGTCACGTCGATCGCCCGCTCGGAGCGGCCGGCCTCCGGGAAGGCAACCGTGCCGGAAAGCCCGTCCAGCGGTCCGCACAGGCGGCGGGCGAGGAACAGGAAGTGCGAGACCACCTCGCGGGTGAAGCCGCCCTCGGCCCGGGCGTCGAGCCAGCGCGCCGCATCGGCCTGCCAGGGGCGCGGCCAGCGGGCGAACTGCACCCTGATGCTGAGCCGCCGGGGCGTACCGACCGCGCCCTCGGCGATCCACCGCTCCAGCGCCGCGACGCCGGGCGAGGAGGCGAACGGGAAGTTCACCGCCCCGGCCGCCCCGGCCTCGGCCACGAAGGCGCGGGCCTCGGCGCGGTCGATCGCCAGGGGCTTCTCGCAGAAGACGGTCCGGCCGGCGGCCAGCGCCGCGCGAGCGTAGCCGAGATGCGAGGCCGGCGGCGAGGCGACGTACACGCAGGCGCTCGCTGCCACCACGGCGGCGGCATCGGCGACGAGCGGCACGCCCGGGAAAGCCGCACCCACCCGCGCCAGGGCCTCCGGGGACGGGTCCCAGAGGGCGGCGATCCGGACCGGTGAGTCCGATACGCCGTGGATCGCGCCGATCAGGCGCTCGCCCATGATGCCCGCGCCGATGATCCCGAGGGCGAGCGGCTGGTCGGTGGCGGTCATCAGGGTTCCTTGCGTGACGGTGGCGCCCGATCAGGCCCGGCCCTGTCGCGCGTCGAGGCTGAACGGGCCGGGCCCGAAGGCCGCGACCTGAAGCAAGCCGCCCGCCACGGCGAGGTTCTTCAGGAAGTGGAACATCTGGTTCGGGTCCGCCAGCGCCGTGTGGAAGGTCAGGGCGGTCGCCACCGTAAATCCCGCGAGCGCCAGGGCGACGAGCCGGGTCCGGTAGCCCGCGATCAGCAGCAGGCCGCCCACGATCTCCACCAGCGTCGCGGCCGCATAGGAGACCTCCGGCAGCGGCAGGCCGGCGGCCCGGATGGTGGCGAGCGTCGCGGCCGGGGCGGCGAGCTTGCCGATTCCGCTCACCAGGAACAGGGCGCTCATCAGGACCCGGCCGGTCACGGGCAGAAACGCCAGCGCGGGGGCGATCGGGGATGCCATGGGGGGACTCCGTGTCGGCAGGGGGAGGTTTGGCGATCAGGCCGCGTCCGGCCGGGCGAGCCCGCGGACCCAGTCGGCCGCGAGGCTGACATCGGCCTGCGAGAGGCCGTGACCGACCGGCACGACCCGGTGCTCGACCGCCGCGCCGGCGGCTTCGAGCTGCCGGGCGAGCCGGCCCGCATTCTCGGCCGGGACGATCGGGTCCATGGCGCCGGAGAGCATCAGCACTGGCTTGCCCGCGAGGTCGGCATCGGGGGGCTCGGCCAGCGGCACCATAGGCCGGATCAGCACCGCGCCCGCCAGCACCTCCGGGTGCAGCATCAGCAGCGCGGCGGCGATGTTGGCGCCGTTCGAGAAGCCGAGCGCCAGGGGTGCTTCGATCCCGTAACGGTCCCGCGCCGCGCCAACGAAGGCGGCTAGGTCCGCAGTCCGGCGGCGCAGGTCAGCCTCGTCGAACACGCCCTCGGCGAGGCGCCGGAAGAAGCGCGGCATGCCGTTCTCCGACACCGCCCCGCGGGGCGACAGCAGGGCGGCGCCCGGGGCCACGATCCGGCCGAGCGGCAGGAGATCGTGCTCGTTGCCGCCGGTCCCGTGCAGGAGCAGCAGCGGCCGGGCGGCCGGTGCGCCGGGCTCGAACCGGTGGATCAGGCTGAGAATGTCCTGGGTCATGGCGACCTCGCTGGTGGCATACTTCGAAGAACGGCCGTCACAGAGACCAACGGATCGACCGATCCGGCTCGTCGATAAGACCCTTGGAACACAGGACTTTTTCCCTCCCCCTTATGTGGGGGGGGGGGGGGGGGGCGGGGGGGGGGGGGGTGAGGGGGCCCCCGCGCCGTCAATCCTTGCCCCCCCCCCCCACCCCCCCCCCCAGAGGGGGGGGGAGGAACCCCACCGCACCGGTTCTTTACACGCCCGCCCCCCGAGGGGGAGGGAGGAGGGTAAGGCCAACCTTGGACCCGCCCCCCCCGACTGGGGCCGGGCGCCCCCCCGGCCGGCGGGCGCGTGTGGGGGGCG
>NZ_JAKSYN010000108.1:0-17586 GCF_022829565.1 Methylobacterium sp. J-001 | reverse complement strand
GAAAAAGCCCGCGCCGGCGAACCGGGCGGGCTAAGTGGCCATTGAGCTTGGGAGCCCCTCGAATAACTGTCCGTGAAGCTGAGTCGCATCCCCCAATTGAAGGATGCCTCGCGCCAACAAGAAAGCCCCGCGCGGCTGGGCCGGCGGGGCTGAAGGTTGTGATCTCAAACTCGGGGAATCAAAAATCACGGTGACCATACCGCAACTGCTGACGTAGGAAAGCCCGCCACGATGCTGGATCGGGCGGGCTTTCAGCCTCGGACAAAGGTGTCACCGCGGAGTCCGAGGCTCTGATGTCGCCAGCTGTTGAGACGGGCGCCGCACACAGTTGTAGTGCTGCAGTGCAGCAAAGAAACCCGCCTCTCCAGTGAGCCGGGCGGGCTGAAGTTGTCATTGGGCTTCGAGCGCTATGCATGGCTCGGCCGACGCTGATTCGCTTCACCCTTTTGGATGATGGGAGGGTCTCACTCAGCCTTCGCCATCTGCCGCCCGTGGTTCTGCACGATGTCGCGGAAGAGGCGCCCGGTGGCTGAGGTCGTGACCTTCGCGTCTGGTCCGGCCTTCTGAACGTTGACCACCACGGAGCCGTTGTTCTCGACCTTAGGCCCAGCCACGACACCGGCACGGCCGGCGGAGGCATCGAGTCGGCCCTCGCCCTGCTGCATCGCCTCAAAGGCCTTCCGAGCCTTCTCCCGGGCGGCCCAGCCTTCACCGTCCGCCTGGCCACCACGCAGGCGGTTAGCGTCTTCCATGGTCAGCCCAGGGGCATCCTTCATGCTGTTGGGCTTCAGGACGCGGGGAGCGCCGTTCGGCAAGACGTCACCGGCAAGGCTCGGCAACCGACCTGCCGTCGCACCAGCCTGATCGCGACGCAGGCGGTCGAGGAACGGCTTGCGAAGCTGGTACGCCAGATCGTACTTCTGCGGGTTCTCGTACTTCGAGATGCCCTCGCGTAGGGTCTGCTCATCCGTGGGGGCGGCCATCATGGCATCGTAGGCCCGACGATGGCTCACAGCCCCCGGCAGGCCCAGCATCTCCATGCGGTGGTACTGCTGCTGCACACCCAGGTCGGTCCACGGCTTGCCCTGGGAGCCCGCGAACTTCTTCAACAGCGGGAAGCGCGGGTTGCCCTTGGCGTCGCTCCACTGAGCCGTCCCGAACGCATGCGGGACTTTGTTCGCGTCGTGATCGCCCATGGCATCGGGATCGAGGTTGAGCCGGGACTCGCCCTGCATCATGGCGATGTCGGCCATGGCCTTGCCCTTCGACATGCCGAGACCGCCCTCGGCCACCGGACGCTGCAGGAACTCCATCCACGAGGCGATGCGGGCACGACCGGCATCAGTCAGTCGGCCGCCGGCTGCCCGGCGTCCATCGTTGCCAACATAGCCACCAGAGGGATCCGCCGGCGACACATCAGGCCGCGGGCCAATTGGTGCAACACTGGGCCGGCTGGCACCCAAGCCGTTGAACCGCCCGCCGCCACCTGCCGGACCCTGCTCACCGCTATAGCCCGGCCCGGAACCGCCGCCCGGCAGGTTCGCACCGCGACCGAGCCCAGGCATCCGCCCGAAGCCGCCACCGCCCGTATAGGCTGCCGACTGGATGCGGGCACCGGCGAAGGGCCCGTCGCCGTCAGCGGAGCTTTTCTGAGCCGTGGCGTCGCCGGTGTCCTTCTGGCGCAGCGCCCGGATCTCCTCAGTCAGCTTCTCCATCTCACGACGCAGCCGGTCGGCCTGCTCGCGGGAGCGGTCGCTGACCGGGCCGATCTTCTGGGCAGCCTCAAAGTTCTGCAACTGGCCCTTCATCTGATCGAGACGGTCCTGCTTGGCCAGCACGTCGTCGCCCGGCAGCGGCGCGAGCTTCCGGGCCAGAGGGCCGGAGCCGCCATCGAGGTGCCGGAACGCCTCGACGTACTTGCCCTCGTTGAAGCTACGGATCGCCGCCGCGATTTCCTTGATATCGTCGGCCAGGGGCTTCACCAGCGCGGTGGTCGAGAGCAGCATCTGCTTGGCGCTATCGCCGGCACTCTTCCAGTCGATCGCGTTCAGCTCACGGGCGATGTCCTGAAGGCCGCCACGCAGCCCCTTCACGAAGTCGCCGCGCTGATCCTTGGCGATGCCGTCGACCCACTGGGTGAACTCGCTGGCGAACGGCAGCACCTCCCGAGCGATCGTCGTGCCGATCGTCTGCATGGAGGTGCGCAGGTCGGCGATGGCCTGCTCGAACTTCTCGGCCTGGAGGATGGCCTTCGGGTCGAGCGGGCCGAGCCGCTGCTTCTGTGCGTTCCACACGTCGGCCAGCTTGCCGAGGTGCCCGTCGGCGATGCGCCCAAAATCCGAATTGCCGAACACGTGCTGAGCGAAGATCCCGCGCTCGACCGGATTGCGGATCGTTTCCATGAATTCGAGGCTCTTGCGGAGCTTCTCGCCCTCGTCGGTCGTGCCGCGGATGTCCTGGGCGAAGTCCTGAAACGCCTTCCGCCCGGCCGCGTCGGTGCCCTGCCGGTTGATCCACTGGTAGGTCTCACCGATGCCCCGGCCGAACTCCCGCATGTTGCCGGCGAAGGTCTTGGTGCCGGCGGCGACCGCGTCCTGCTCTAGCCCGAACTTGCGGGCGACGGCGCCAAAGGTCTGCAGCGTGCCGGCAGCCACACCGGTTTCTCGGCTGAGTGCGCCCAGGCTCGACAAGTTGCTGGAGAGCTTGTTCAGCGACATCGCGACTCCGGCGACCGCCGCACCGGCCGTCAGACCGGTGATGCCGACCGTCGCCAGCGCGGGGTTCAGGATCGTGGTCGCGGAGCGCGCCGTGGTCTGGATCGCGGCCTCGGCCTTGCCCATACCCTTCGCCAAGGTCTCGCCGTGGCTGGCGCCCTGCCGTGACACATCGAGGAGCTGAGACCGGAGGCTCTTGAGAGGGCCGCTGAATGCATCGACCACTTCCGCGCGCATGCGCAAGGCTTCATCGGCCATGGCGGCCTCCTATGTCTGTACGGGCGCTCAGGTGTAGAGCCCCGCCGGGGTGCCGCCGGAGCCACCTTGGCCGGGGCTGGATTGAGTCTGGCCACCGCCGTTGAAGGCTTCTGGCAGGACGAGGTTGATGTCGGTGGTCGTGCCCTGCGGACCCTGCGAAGAGGTCACAGCTTGGATCGCCAGTTGCATGCGGTCCTTAGTAAACAACATCGGCGAGTAGACCGACACGACATCGCCGATGTGCTCAAGCCAGAGGCTGTTCTGGTCCTTGAACCAGCCCTGGACCTTGATGTTCACATTGATCTGGTTGGCGGGACTGAAACCGTTCTCGTGTTGCGCCCGCATCCCCATGTCGGCCTGGTCACCTCGCATATCCGCAATTTGTCGGAGCGGCGCATGCTCCGTGACCGCCGAGTTCTTCACCGTGGCGGTCACGTCCCGCGCGGCGTCGCCGAAGGTCTGATCGTTCCCCGGCTGCTGGCCGATGGACTGGATCTCGGAAAAAGCGTCCCCGTAATCAAAGACCGCAGACGCCCCGAGGATGTTGCGGCCTTCCTCAAGCTCGGCGATGGCCCCGGCTTGGGCTTTCAGCCTGTAGCCGACGATGTCAGCGCCCTGTCCAGGCAACAGGTAGATGTTCCGGAAGCGACACAGGCGCTCGATGAACTCAAAAACAGTCTCGCCAGCCTGAACGTTGACCTTCGGGAACGCCTTGTCAGCACCGGACATGTCGCCCTTCAAACTGAACTTCACGCCGTAAGGCTTGAGCACAGAGTTGGCGATCTGGCTGAGCGAGTAGTTTTTGAACTCGCCTTTCTCATGGTCGACGGTGCTGCGGGCGACCACCTGCGAGCGGGTCGTCCCGGTGATCTGCAGGCCGTGCTCCCGGGCGTCGAAGGCGGGCTGCCGGCCGGTGATGCGCCCCTCCGAGACTGCCTGGCGACCGCCGAGGATAACCTCGCAAGGATCGCCGATCCCGAGATTCAGGTCGGCAAAGTTCGGGGCGGTCTCAGCCGGCGCGGCTGCCGTGAAGGCGAACTTCGGGAACAGCTCGACGCCGGATCGGGTGACCGACACGGTCTGCCAGTTCAGGTAGTTCTTGCCCTTCACTTTGATGGAGGCGACTTCCTGCGGCTTGGGCATGTCAGGTCACCATCTTGGCGGGCAGCCACATGTTGCCGGTCCAAGCCATCGGACGTCCGTTGATCATCCGCGTCTCGCCGACCGCGGGCCAGCCGGGCGAACCGGCGCCACGGGCGTCGCCGGGATCGACGGGTGCGGTATTGCTGGCGTCTGCCATCGTCGGCTCCGTGAGGCTGTGAAGGGGTTGGCCGCGCCTGCGGGTTCTCACCGACGCGGCCATCCCTCGACCCGGACCAGCTGCACCGCAGGCCAGGGGAGGCGTGAAAGGGGTTGGGCGCTACCGGCGGCCGAGGGCGGCGCCGAGCTGCTGGCGCTCGGCTTCCCAGGCTTCCACGTCGCGCTCGACACCGCGGCGGATCTCGGCACGCCGCTCGCGCTTCTGCGCCTCGGTTAGCTCGGGCATCGGCTGGCGGAGTTGCCGGAGGGCAGTTTCGTGCCGGCGGGCGTGGAGAAGCCGCTCGCGCGATAGCTCGGCCTCGCGCTGATTGCGGATCTGAGTGTGAGCGGCATCCACCTCGGCCTCAATCTCAGCCCGGATGCGCTGGCGCTCGCGTTCCTCGATCTCACCGCGACGGGCCTGCCAGGCCAGAAAAGACTTTTCGCTAAACATTGTAGGCGCTCCCGGCCTCGATGGTTCGCCCGGCTCGCGGTCGGCCCCAATGGCTCGCCGGCCAGACGTAGGACTCACCCCCGGTGATCCCGGGCAGGTTCGTGAACTCAATCACGGATCGGTGCTCGACCGCCGGGTGCAGCGGGAGCGGCAGTTCGATAGAGCGCTCCCGACGCTCCCAGAGGCTGGCAGCGTTCGGCCCGTACTCTGGGCAATCGGTGGGGCCGGCGCGCAGTCCGGTTTTGCGATTGACGAAGTAGATCTCCGTCTTCGTCAGGCCGCGCACGTCCGGGTAATACTGGCCGTCGAACTCGGCCTCCAGCATCGTGCTCAGCGGGTCGGCGCCGTCCGGTAAAAGCTTGTTCGCCTCGATGATGACCTGGCGTAGCTCGCGGGCGCGCCGCAGGATCTCGGCCAAGGCCTTCGCGGCCGGCAGATACTCGCGCTCCAGAACCCGGCGGCCCTCAGTCAACGCCTTCTCGGCCTGGGCGTAGGCAGCGCGGCGGTGGGCCTGCTCGGCCTGAGCCTCTGCCGTCTCGATCTCGCCGGCCAATCGTGTGCATCGTGCTTCGGCCACGGCAACCCGGCGCTCGACGGCGGCCAGCGCGGTCTCGTGCGCCTCCAACTCGCCCACGTCCTCGGTCGCCAGCACGGCATCGCGGCGCTCAGCCAGATCGGTCTGCGCGCGGACAGCATCGGAGCGCTCGGCCTCGGCGGCATCCAGATCGCGCCGCAACCGCTCAAGATCCACAGCGTCGCTCGCACTGCCGCTGCTTTCCTTTCTCTGCTTCCTACCCATCAGAGCCATGCGCTCACCTATTCCTCAAAATCTTTTGCGGCTCGTCAGTGCCTTGACCAGCGAAACATGGCTGCGGGGCCCGGAGGCACTGTTCCCGATGTTCGATTGAGCCGCGGAACCGTCAAAAGGGCGCCCCGTCCATAAGTACATCCGATCAAAGCAACACGGCACGCGCAACGCCGCAATTACGGCATTCACGGCACAAGCGCTGATTTTCGGAGTTATTAGGCCAGGATGTCGTTGAGCCGGCGGATAGATACTCGCCAGCGCCCGCCGTACATCTTGCCGATGCCGCGCTTCCGGCACCACCGGCCGATCGTGTCCGGGCTACGGCCAGCACGCGCTGCGGCCTCGGCCCCCGTGAGCAAGTCAGGGTGATCGGCATGGCTAGGCCAGCCGTCCAGTTCGGGCTCACCCGCGCCCCGCTGGCACTGGTCGATGTAGGTCCAGACTGCCGACTGCGCCGACGCGGCGACACTCTGCGCAGCGCGGGCACGCTCAATCAGATCGGCCAAGATCGGATCGGCGAAGGTCAGGCTAGGCGGCGTCTGCATCAGCGCCCAAGCATCTGCCTTGGCCCTCGACAGCGGCGCGGGCCGGGTCATTCATAGATCCCGTCACCCAACACTCGATAGGGGCGCACCTGCGGTTTGTTGCGGGTCAAGCGTCGGTTCCGGCGAGTGCGGTGAAGCGTGCCGGTCTCAGGGTCACGATAGAAACCCGGCTCCGGCGCATCCCAGAACTGCCGTTCCTCGGCCTTCGGAACGACGATGCGCCCCGACATGGCGGCAGGGGCGTTCTGATTGGGCTGGTTGTCGGACGCCATGTCAGTTCTCCCCGGTTCGCGGCAGCCGGACGACGCGGCTTCGAACTTCATTGAAATGATGTTCAAAATCGTCGTGATCGTAGAGTTCTCCGCGCATAGAGGCGACACGGGTCCAATCCGGTTCTGTACTCGGCGTGTTGTACCTGTCCATGACAAAGTCACTAATCCCGTTCTCAGTGAGATAATCAGCCACGCATTCACCGATGTGCGTGGCGGACTCATACTCAAGCGCGAAGATCTGTTTCGAGGTTAAGCCCATCGCGAAAGCGGTTTCTGCGATGCGGCTGTAATGCCGGGTGATGAGATAGCCGAACGCCTTAATAAGCAGCGCTTGCTCGCTCGATGGCAGCTGGAATGTCTGGCCTTCGTGCCATACCACTCGTCCCGTCGAGATGTAGCGATCGACCCAACCGCGAACGGCGCGTAGATCGAATTGCGCAGCGACGCCACGGCGGCCAGGCTTCAAGATCGGGCAGCCGCGTCGAACCCATGAGTCCACGGTCGGCAGGCTAACCCCAAGCTGATTTGCCAACTCGTTGCGCGAGACGACTTCAGTCATTCGTTCGGCTCCGGAATAAATAACATAAAGGCATTTTGAAATGTTGCACCTAGAGAGGCGATGAACTCGCGCGGACCCTCCCTTTGGGGGGTGGTCTAGGAGGACCCGGGAACTTGAATGGGAGGCATTTGACCGGGCACCATCCCTGCGGAGAGCCCCAGCGGGTCCCACCTCACTGGGCAGCGGCACTTGCAACGGCGCGCTGCATGACCTCGGCGTCGATGGTGCGCTCGATCGTCTGCCACCAGCGGTCCTCCTGGTCTGAGACCATCTCGCCGTAGCAGGCACCGACAACGACGATTGGCACGCCTGGGAAGGCAGCTTCGGCAGCGGCGAGCGGGCAGCGCCCGGCCTTCTCAGCCTCAGCCATGACGCCGATGATGCTGGCCTTCACTTCCTGTCGAACGGTCAAGCGCATCGGTCTCAGCCCCTTCCTACGGCGGTGGTCAGGGCATCGAGCCTGGCAATGTTCTCGGCGCAGTCGCGCTCGATCCGGCGCAACACGAGTGAAGCCGATCGGAAGGCTGTCTCGCGATCTTGGTCCGTTAGCTCGGGCCAGCGGTAGCGGATTTCCTGACGGGCCTTGTTGGGATCCTCAGGCAGATGACGGCCCTCTGCGACCAGGAAGGCGAAGATGCTGGGCGTGCGCTTCGCGGCTTCCGTCAGGAGGAAGGTTGCGAGGTCGGCCGTGGGGTCGGTGACCATCAGGCGGCGCGCCTCAGGGCAGCAGTGGGCCCGGCGGGGCCAGGACCGTCATCCAAGGTCGGGAGCGCGATACCGTCGGCCTTCAGCTTCTCCCGCAGGGCCTGACGCATCCACTCGGCTGACGAGGTGCGGGCCTGACGTGCGGCGCGGGCAACTGCATGGTTCAGGCCGGGCTCGGCTCTGAAGCGAACAGGTTCGGAGAATTCAATACGGTCGGCATTCATCTCGGGCGCACCTCGTGTGCAATCGATATCCCAAGATGTGGTGTAATTTGGTGGCTAGATGCAAGCGAGTGGCTAATTGCGTTCAGACGTTCGCTGCTATTCGCCGTTATTCATCGCTGTTCGCTGCTGTCTCTTGTTGGTCTTGGTATGGGTTGTTTTGTCGCACATTAAGTGTGAGATCTGTTAGCTTCCTAGTTTGGATGGGGCTCGGTCTGGTTCTCCAGAGCGATCAAGTCGGTCTGGCCTCTTCTTGATCATGCGCGTGATGATGCAGACCGAGGCCAACCAACTCGCCTCTAGAACGCAGACCTTAAGGACGATGTTAGCCAAGACATCACCGAACATGTACCCATTGATGGAGCCAGCCACTCCTGCGGCTAGCGCTATGGCTGTCACGATCGGAACCAACAGATACCAGTTTAATAGCACCCCACACGTGGCCCCTAGCAGGGCGATCAATAGATATCCCATACGCTACCACCAACTCCCGCTTAATCCCCCTAAAGCGAGGAAGAGCCAGGATGGTACAACGGTAGCGTGCATAAGGCGATGCAGAATTTGTTGCGACAAAAAGAACAATTCGTCACATCGATCCAGCTTCGATGTTTTTGATAAAATTTTATCGACTTGAATTTAGGCCAGGTACTAGCGAAAATTCATCGCAATCAGATATCCAGCAGCGCCAACAACTACGGCCCACATTACCCCAACCAGCGCAAGCATGATTAATTTGCGAAAAGGCATAGACACATTTTGGAAAGCAATGTGCTTTCCGCTTTCCTGAGAAGTAAAATCAAGATTGAGAAATTTGCAGATAGTGTCCATTGCGCGGATCATGAGTGGCGTCACGATTGAATACCCTAACTCCATAAATTCATTTGCACCTTCCGGCATCCGTCGCATTACGCCGATGGGAATGGATCCACCATCAAGCCGGCACGCGAATTAGCCGAAAGAGGTACGCGAGCCGATACGCACCTCCCTGCGAATAAGTTTCAGCCGCTCGCCCGGGATCGCGCCCACTTCCGATCACGCTCGGCCTGCATCTCCCGCTGCTCGGCCTCGTAGGCCGCCTGCTCGGCCAGTTCCTTTAGGAGCCTGCGATCCGCCGCGGCGGCTGCCCGACGCCGTTCCGCATCAGCTTCAGCCCTCTGCCGAAGCACTTCCTCCAGGGTCGGCGGCTTCACGGGCTGCTTCGGTTTCGCCCTAGGCGGGGTCCGACGTGACGTGCGGGGCGATGGCCACGGCCAATCCATTCTCGGCGGGGCTGGCCGAGAGCGTCCGACGGCAGCCTTGGCTTCCGCTAGCGTCACGCCGGCCGACGAAGCAACACGCTCGGCGGCGGCAAGGCCGGCAGCCCGTTCACCGGCTGTAGCGCCGCGCTTGGCCAATGCGAGGCACTTCTCAAAGCGGTCGCGTTCCGCCGGGGTCATCGTGAGATCTCCAATTTTTCGGTTTTGGAGGTGCCCCGTGCGAAACTTGCGAATTTTGCGAAAGTCCGTGAGCTCAGAACGTGAACTTTCGCAGCTTTCGCAATCTTCGCAGCGGCCATGCTGATTTCTGAAGTTTCAATCATGCCCGTCCGGCCGCTCGGATCAGGCGCGGGCGCTCGCTCACTTCCTCAACGAGGTTGTGCTCGATCAGCGTGCGGACGGCGGCATCAGCTTCCTTCTTCGTGCGGGTCGGTGCCGGGCCGAGCCGAAGCACGTCGCTGAACTTCACCGCAGCCTCGTTGCGGTTGCCGAGCCAGTCCAACAGAGCCTGCGCCCGGAGAAGCGCCGGATCGGTCCGGCAAGCCTGCTGAAGGCGCAAAGCCTCGTCGGTGTACCATGTGGTCAGGCGCACGGCCGCGGTCATGATCTCGGCCGAGATCTGCGAGGCGTGCTCGTCCGCCACGATAGCGAGCACCCCGGCGATCCGGGCAGCATGCTCGGCTGCCTTGGCCGCGAAGTCCCTGATCGGACGAAGGTCGCCCCCCGCGCCGCAGCGCTCCTCGATCCAATTATAGAAATCGCGCCACCGGTCCTCGGCCGTGGTGCTCATCGTGAGTTCGCGCGGCATCAAGCCCTGCACCCGGTCGGCCTCCGGGGCCCTTTCCAGCAGGTTCAGCATGCAGGCGTGGTAGCGGCGGATCTGATCGGCATCGTCCGTGGTCACAGCCCGGAACAGGCGCGTGCCGGCGATGCTGTCAGGCGCCGCCACGAGGATTCGTGACAGTAGCCCCTGGTCCCGCAACACCGGATCCGACAGGAAGACAGCCGCCGCGTCGGGCTGCACCATCAAGTGCATGGCCAAGCGCCGCCCCTTTAGGATCGACACCCCGTCGAGAGCCCGCACCCGCGTGACCGGCTTGCCGTCCCACAGGATGGAGAACCCAGCCGCCGTGCGGAGGCGGTTTTCGGCCGCCATCCCGTGCCCACCGGTGAACTGGCCGCCCTCGGCTGTGAACACCCCGAGTGCGGCGGCATGTTGGGCCAGCTCTTTACTAAGCCTTCGAAGGTCGGCTCGGCGGAGGTGAGCACCGGCCGCACTGGCGCTTGCGGTTCGGGGCCGAGCTCCGTCAGCAAGACCTTGCGAGCCTCGAACACCAGCTTCCGATCGTTTTCGATCTTCTTCTTCTCAGCAGACCAGGCGGCATGCGTGACCGTCCAGTCCTGATAGTCGCGGCCGTGATTTTCCTGCAGCGCGTCCTCACGCCGGGTGACCGACCACAGCGCCTCGTTGTCTGTGGTGGTCTTTCGGTCGCCGGAGAAAGCGCTGCTGACGAGATAAAGGCTGAGGGGGCGGCGCTGCCCATAGGGCATCCGAACGTCGGCATGGGCCTGCGCGGCGAGCGAGGCGGCTGCGAGGACAGACTGCGCGGCGATGGCGGCCGGCGCCTGAACCTTGCGCGCGATGGCGCGAGCGGCGTCACCAAGAATAGGGCCGAGCGCGTCGAGCGGGTACGGCTCGGCAGGCGGCATCGGCGGGAACAGCGGCAACGGCTCCGACCTCGCCGAATGGTGGTTGCCCTGTTCAATGGGACGCGACCGATCTAGCTCGGCGGCGAATTGTTGCGCTCTCATACGCGCGCCTCATGATTCGAATGGGGGTGGGAGGCGGGCGCGGGCTGCCGCCGCTGGCGCTCGCGTTCCAACTGCTCGGTCAAATCACCGAGCAAGTTGAGGGCGGCCCGGAATTCAGCCGCCGCGCACTTCATCGAATACCGGAGGCCGGCATCGTCGCGCATGGCCGCATAGTCGCCGGCCATGTTGGCGCGCATGCTGACGAGGGCCATCAACTCGGAAATATGAGCCCGATACTTGTCAGGGTCGCCATAAGCGTAATCGTTGGGGTTGAGGGTGGGGGCGCTCATGCGCGCCTCCAGTTCTCGGGAAGACCAAAGGCGTGAGCCGCGATGACTGCGGCGACGGCTGGGCTGCATTTCAGGCGCGCGGTGATCCGGCGCGCTTGAAGGTCGGCGTGGTGTGGGTTATCTCTGAGATCGTCAGCCGCCAAGCAGACATTTCCCAGAGCCCTCGGCGTACCAGCGCCGGGGGTTCTGACGTTGTAAGCCAACCTATGCGGCCTCCTGCTCAAGAGATGCGAGGTAGCCGCGAAGGCTATCGGCTGGGATCAGGGTCTTCACTCCGATCTTGATCGACCGCAGCTGCTTTTTGGCGATAAGTTCGTACACAGTGGTGCGACTGAGACTGAGGCTATGGCAGACCTCGTTCACCGAATAGGCGAGTTTCTCGGTTGACGCGCGCAGGTCTCCCCGCGCCGCCTTAAACTCCTTGGAGTTCATTTAGGCTATTCCTTCTGTGTCAGCACGTGTCCGCGCTGATAAGAAGAACGTGAACCTCTACAGGCGCCCATAAAAGCGCGCCCAAAAATATTTCATTCTGGGTTTTGGGCTTTCCGAGCAGTTTCCTTCGGCTTAAGCTGATTTAACCGCTTCCCATAATGATTTGTAATTCTTTTTGTTGATATGGGCGGCGCTTCCTTGCCGTATACTTCGCGGTACCAATCGATCAGTACATTGGCCCAATCAGTCTGCGTTTCATAACGTTCCTGAGCGGCAGCTCTGCGCTCGATTTCAGGGCCAAAAACCTGAACAACATTCGGTCGACCGGGGATTTTCTGCTTTTGCCCAGTAATTCCGCGAAGCTCCGGAATGAGCTTGAATAGTGCTTCCTTCTCAACCTCGATGACGTAGTAATCTATCTGCGGAACGCGCACACTTTCAGTCTCGCGTGAATGCCGATTAAAACCGGCAGGCGACCAAGCTCGGGAATTTGCCCAATCAAAAATAATCGGGCTCTCTTCCCATCGCCACTCAATATTCGTTACCAGCTTTAGATCTTTGATGCGCTTACCTTCAACAAGAGCGCGGCGGCTGATAGCGGGAACCTCGCCGTGCCAAAGGGCTGGAACTAGAGCGTCGTGAGCAAAATCAGACTCGTGGGTTGCAGTTGTGGATTGATCCTGATTCGCTTCGATGCGGAGGTGGATCATGGGCGGCTGCTACTCGTTGGACCTTCGCGAGCGTGTCATCCAGTTCGTTGCGGACGGCAGCTCGCGGCGGGCGGCAGCGCGGCGGGTTGCCGTCAGCGCCAGTTGCGCGATCAAGCTGGTGCAGCGTCAGGTTCGGACCGGGTCGGCGGCCCCGGCGCGCCAGGGGCGGCCCAAGGGCGGCGGCAAGCTGGCGCCGGTGGCCGCGTTCCTGTTCGAAACGGTCGAGGCCACCCCCGACATCACTATGCCGGAACTGGCCGAGGCCCTGCTGGCGACCCACGGTGTGACGGTCACGCCGGGAGCCCTGTCGCGCTTTCTCTGCCAACGCGGCTTCACATATAAAAAAAGCCCTGATGGCCGCCGAGCGCGCACGCGCGCCCATCCCTGAGGAGCGTCACGTGTGGCGCACCAAGCGCCAGCCGCTGATGCGGTCAGCCTGCCATCGCTTGGTCTTCCTCGACGAGACCTCGGTCACCACCAAGATGACCCGCCTGCGCGGACGCAGCCGCAGGGGCAAGCGGCTGCACGCCGCGGCGCCGTTCGGCCACTGGCGCACCCAGACCTTCATCGCAGCCCTGCGCTGCTCCAGCCTGACGGCCCCCTGGATCGTGGACAAGGCGATGAACCGGGCCACCTTCGAGACCTACATCGAGACCCAACTCGCCCCGACCCTGACCAAGGGCGATGTCGTCATCCTCGACAACCTCACCGTCCACAAGAGCCCGAAGGCGGCTGCCTGCCTCAAGGAACGTGGCGCCTGGTTCCTATTCCTGCCGCCCTACTCCCCCGACCTCAACCCGATCGAGGAAGCGTTCTCCAAGCTCAAGGCCCATCTGCGCAAGGCCAAGGCCCGTACCTTCGACGCCCTCTGGCGCGCCATCGGCGACATCTGCGACCTGTTCGAGCCCCAGGAATGCTGGAACTTCCTCAAAGCCAAGGGATATGCGTCTAATTAAAGTTCCGATGCTCTAGGAGTACGTCGCGTGCTGAACACCTTGCTGGCCCTACTGGCCGTCGTTGTCGTCATGCTTGCCCACGGCATCGCCAAGCTCGTGCTGCTGCCCTTCCGGGTGGTGCGCGGCCTGTTTCGGCATACCCCCAAGCGCGCCCGGGTGACGGCCGCCTAACCCACCTGATGCATGATGCCCCTGGGCCAAGTTGCATATCTGCCCGCCGCTGGTGAGATCGGATGCTCCCCCGCCCGTGAGCAGATCGGGGTGGGGCCGAGCGCCCAGCGCCGGCCACGGGGATGCGTTATGCCGATCGGCCGGGAAAGGGTGCTGTCCGACGACGCGCTGGACCGGCTGGCGTGCGAACTCTTCGCCGAGGCGCCGGCCCAACACCCCCAGAAGCCGCTGCGCAGGTCCACAGGTGACGCTGCCGGTGATGTCGGGGTCGATCTACTCGATTGGCTAACTGATGCCGGTGACGACGCTGGTTGTGGGGACGATGGGGACTGAGCTGATTGGCGCTCAGCAATCGGTCGAGGGCAACCGAGCGTGGCTGTCGGCGTTCATGAGGAAGCTGCGCCGTTCGGCGCTGAGGCTTCCGTCATACTCATCATCGCATTGCTCGTCGCCGGTACGTTCATGCTGGACGGCTCGTTTTCAGTCATCGCCGTGCTGGCGGACTAACCGATGGCAGGGGTCGGGCAAAGGCATAACCGGCAGCGGCGCAGCCCCGAGCGGCAAGTAAGTGGCAACGGACACGCGCCACCGCGCGGGGCCATCAAACCACTGGATCTACCCAATACGATGTTCGGGGCGGATCTGAGGGACGGCAGTAACGCCACGCGACCGCGGCTACCAACCGAGCCCGATCTCCTTCGTCTGCTCAGCGGGTTTTGCGCTTCCCAGCCACCAAGTCAGGGCGTTCAGGGCTACGCGCGCTTCCTCGCGCACGGACGGTTGGAAAAACCCACGTCGGTCGAGATCCTGCGCCAGCGCATCGGAGGCGAGCAGCGCATCCTCCATCGCCATCTCCAGGGGCGATGTCGGCACGTCAGGCGACGCAGGTTCGTCACCGTGTTCTCGGCCGTTAGCCGCACCGCGTCGCCCATATCGCCCATTGCCGTCTCGACGATGTCGGTCCACGGCCACAATGACATGGCCAGGATCGAGGGAAGATCGTCTGTTCCATGCGCACGTGCCGCTTTAGGTGCGCAGCCTTGCCCGAAGAGCGAACCATCGGGAGGTGCCAGTGCGGACTTAGACACGGTCACCGCCTGCCATCCGACCAAGATGAAGGGCATGGCGTCGTGACCACCCGCGAGTGCCCGACCCTCGGCGCATCCTCGCAGAAGGCCTCCGATGAGAAGGGCGGCGAAGGCGGCAGTTCAGCTAGGCTGAGCAGGATTTGCGCCCCTTGGATAGCTGCCAGCGTCGTGGGTGGTGCGTCGTGCTGTCGAGCCTCATCGTTCAACCTGTCCAATTGCTCGGACAGCGCCTCGGCCCGCCTTTTGTCTCGGCCTGCGGGAAAGGCGCCGAGCAGATCGATGAGCGCGTCCATGAAGCGGCAGGACGAAATCGGGAGCGGGGCAGCATCGTCTTGCAAGATACGATCCTGGGTGCGCCGCAAAGCCCATCATGGGACCGCTTCGCAGGACCTCGCTCCTGCATTTGACGGGATCGGGGCGCAATTCTGCTGAAGGGCAGTACGAAATCCATCGAGCGTACCCCTCCCCTCAGGGGCCGGATCGGCATTGTGGGCCAGTGTGCCAGCCGTCGTGAAGAAAGCGTAGCATTTGGACGGGCTACGGATTGCACATGGACCTATCCGACCTGGAATTCTGGGCCTTCCTGACGGCGGCTATCCCCGCCCTGTTCCTGCCGGTCATCATCGTTTGGTGGAAGGGCCATTCCGTTGTCCCTATCGCCTTGCTCAGCTTCGTGTTCTGGCCTGGAGCTCTAATCGTGGCACTGCGGCTACGACGACGGCAGGATGTGTAACTTCGATCGCGGTGGGAGACTGGACGCTATCGAGTGTGGCCTATCCGCTCTCGTCTCCTCGGCAAGGATCAGCGTAGTTCCCCCGAGCGAAGGGTTATTCATGAACCGCTACACTGCTGCGACCCTGCTGATCACGGCTGGCTTGGGAGCCTGTCAAACAGGCGCCTCAGGACCGCAGCAGCTCACTTCTGGACTCCGAGGCGCCGCGCTTCTCCAGGAAGATGTCGCCCGCCTCAGAGCGGATCGCGATGCCCGGCGCATCAGCTACACGGAATGGGCCGGGCGCACCCAGGCGGCCGCACGGGCTAGCGTGCCGCTGAGCGCGCAGGAAGAAGACGCACTGGAATACCGCAAGCAGCTCGCACGCCGTGTAGACGCGGGAGAAATGACGCCGGCACAGTTCGATCGCGAGAATGAGCGCGCCCTGCAACGGCTGAAAGCTCAACGCGGCAGAGCCTAACCGACAACAAACTCAACCTACGCCCGCTATAGCGACCGCCTCTTCCCACCGGCACGGTTGGGGCGATTGGATGATGATCGGTGCGGCGAGGAGATTGAAATCTGGCAGCCATGTAGTTTCAGCCTGCGCCGCTTCTGAAGCGTGCCGACCATGCAGAGCAACCCAATCGTTTTGCGGTTGCTCGCTGCACTGCGATGGCCTAGCTTTGCACTGCGGGATGGCGATGGCGTCGCGATCTCGCAGCCCTGAGAAGGGCGTTTCCTCCCTAGACTTCGGGCCGCTCCTTCGGGGGTGGCCTTTTCTTTGTCCGGGGCGGACTCGGTAGTGGAACCAAACGTTGGCGGCAAGCAAGATAATGCCGACTGCGATTGTCCCCCGCGGAAGCCTGAACGATATTGATTGCGAGGACGTTCAGACCAGGACCGATCGAACCGATCCGGTTGGAGGAATGTCCATGTCGATCAAGACAATCGTTCTCGCTACTGCGCTCACTGTCGCGATGGCAGGAGCAGTGATGGCGCAGACACCTGCTGGCGGTGGTAGCGCCGAGGGCAACATGAACAACCCGGGCAGCGTGAAGAGCAACTCCGAGAAGTCCATGGAGACCGGAGCAGGCTCAATGAGCACGGGCACGGGGCCCGGCACGAGTGGTGGTCCGCGCATCGATACGCCTGGTGCGCCTGCGGGCAGCGGCTCCGGCAACGGCACGACTGGCAGCGGTGCGGCCCCGAGCGGTAAGTGAGCAGTAGATGCCCCGCGGACGCGACCACGGGGCATCGCCCGATGCTTACTGTAGGGTTAGGCTATCGACGGTCTCGCTCGGTCTCAGCGTTCCTGAGAACCGTGCGAGGTGGCTAAGGCTCGGCTCGTTCAGGCCTCCGGCGTTGGCGCAAGTCGCCAGTGCGATACCCACGAGAAACCGAGCCTCGGCCTCTGTCACTTCCCGGCTACTCAGGGTGCTGGAAGCGCCGCCCACTGCCAGCACCGCCTGTCGAAAGGCAGGATCATTCTGTAGCTCTACCAGTCGGGTCATTCGAAACTGCCGAACGAGGAGGTTTTGCCAAAGAGGCAAGCTGATCGAGGGCTCTAGCATGCCATCCACAACTCTGCAGGACCGCGCTTCAAAATCGATGAGGTTGAGATGAACGCCTTCAAGGATTTGCTGACCCGCTTCGGTCGGACCGTTACGGCCTATGCCGGCGATGAAGCGCTGATGCAGGCGGGGATCTCGGCCGCGGCCAATGTCATCGTGGCCGATGGCGAGGTGGCAGGTGACGAGTTCGAGACGGCACTCGTCGGTCTGCGCTCCAACCCGATCATCGAGAAGGGCTACGACCTCCTGATGCTGGAGGAGGCGCTGTACGAGGCGATCGCTCGGGCACGGACTCGCGCCGGCCGGGTGGAAAACCTACGCCGGGTCGCTGCAATCGCAGGCCGTCCGATGGAGCAGCGGCAGGACGCGTTCTTGGTGGCCGCTGATGTCGCTGACCATGACGGCGTCAGCGAGATTGAAGACAAGGCACTGACCGAGATCGCCGCGGCCCTGATCGTCAACAAGCCTGAGCTGATGCAGACCGCGATGGCTAGGTCTACGCCAACCCCGTCCGCTGTGTAGGCTCTCCGCCCTCAATCAGCATCCCAACCCACGTCCGTAGCGCCCTATTTTCCGATTGACCAAGGGGGGGGGGGGGGGGGGGGGCACGGGGAGCGGTGCCCCACATCCAAACCGGGGCTGCGAAATTCGGGTCGGAGACCTCCAAGCAACATGCAGACGTGCCGATCACTGCCAGGCGTTGCCTCTTCTGAGACACAATCACGTCCCGACCTCAGCTCACGCTCTATC
>NZ_JAKSYN010000102.1:0-351 GCF_022829565.1 Methylobacterium sp. J-001 | reverse complement strand
CAAGGTACTCTCGGACGGCCAGCGCCAGATCATGGCCCTCCTCGTGCCGGGCGATTTCTGCGACCTGAACGTGTTCATCATAGACGAGATGGACCAAAGCATCGGTACGATCTCTGCGTGTAAGTTAGTGGACATCCCGCGTCAGTCAATAGACGAGATCACAGCGCGTCACACCAGTATCGCACGCACCTTATAGTAGTGCTCCACGGTCGTAGGCGTCGTGCTGCGCAAGTGGCTTGTCAACAAGAATGGACTTTCACCAGCTCATCGCAGCGGTAACCATCTAGTCGATTTATTATAGAGACCGGATGCTGTCGGCTGTAGCAGCGCCGATAGCTACGTGTACCTGTC
>NZ_JAKSYN010000101.1:0-493 GCF_022829565.1 Methylobacterium sp. J-001 | reverse complement strand
CCGGGTTCGGGACTGTGGCGGTGAGGGCCGCACCTTGCTCTGTCGCTGGCTTGAGAGCCCCAGACGGACACAGGCTGACCCTCACCGTGTAACCTCGCTCGCGTCGCGCCAGCGGGCAACTTCAAGATACTAGGCGGTCTGTCGGTCACTCCAAGCTCGTCAAGAGAGCGTGAGGGCTGCCGCCCAACGACACGGGAGCAGCCCGACCCCCGTACAGAAGTGGCGTTCGCGCCCAACGAGCAGGGAACCCCGGTGGGACCCGCAGTAGCCGCGCCCCCGCGTCCTGGCGGATGAGGAAGCAGCTTTGACGGGATCCATAGTCGCCCTGTCGCTGCAGTATGGACGATACGGCTACCGTCGGATCACGGCCCTGCTCCAACGTGACGGCTGGACGGTGAACGTGAAGCGCGTCAAACGGAGCTGGAGGCGCGAAGGGCTCAAAGTTCCTGCTCGCCAGCCAAAGCGGGTACGCCTTTGGCTCAACGACTGCGCG
>NZ_JAKSYN010000100.1:0-23716 GCF_022829565.1 Methylobacterium sp. J-001 | reverse complement strand
GCATCGCCGCGGTGATCGCCACGACCATGTCGTCGGCATCCGCCGCCTTGATCAGGCTCTCGCCGAACACCCTTGTATAGGCCGGGGCGTTGGGCTTGGCCTTGGCCTGCACGCCCGAGACCACGTCGAACTTGACCACGCCGTGATAGCGGTCGGCGCTGGCCTCGGCCGGGGCGTAGCCCTTGCCCTTGCGGGTGACGACGTGGAGCAGGATCGGGCCGTGCTCGGCGTCCCGGACGTTCTTTAGGACCGGCAGCAGCTGGTCGAGGTTGTGCCCGTCGACCGGGCCGACATAGTGGAAGCCCATCTCCTCGAACATCGTGCCGCCGCCGACCACCAGGGAGCGGGCGTATTCCTCGGCCGCCGCGGCGCGCTGGTAGAGCGCCTTCGGCAGGAGCTTGCCGAGCTGCTTGGCGGTCTCGCGCAGGGACTGGTAGGTGCCGCCGGACGCCAGCCGGGCCAGGTAACCCGACATCGCGCCCACCGGCGGGGCGATGGACATGTCGTTGTCGTTGAGGATCACGATCAGGCGCGAATGCAGGGCGCCGGCATTGTTCATGGCTTCATACGCCATGCCGGCCGACATCGAGCCGTCGCCGATCACCGCGATGGCGTTGCGGCGCTTGAGCTGACGGCCCTTGGCCTTGCCGGCCTCGGCATCGAGATCGCGGGCCACCGCCATGCCGAGGGCGGCGGAGATCGAGGTCGAGGAATGGGCGGCGCCGAACGGGTCGTAGACGCTCTCGGAGCGCTTGGTGAAGCCGGACAGGCCGCCGCCCTGGCGCAGCGTCCGGATGCGGTCGCGGCGCCCGGTGAGGATCTTGTGCGGGTAGCACTGATGGCCGACGTCCCAGACGATGCGGTCGTCGGGCGTGTCGAACACGTGGTGCAGCGCCACGGTGAGCTCGACCACGCCGAGCCCGGAGCCGAGATGGCCGCCGGTGATCGACACCGCGTCGATCATCTCCGCCCGCACCGCATCCGCCACCGCCTGCAGCTCGGATTCGGGAAGCTGGCGCAGCGCAGCCGGCTCCGGGACACGGTCCAGCAACGCCGCGTGTTCAGGGGATATTGCCAAGGATCGCATCCGCTCGTTCGAGTGTGGCGACGGCCCCGTCACGCGGGCTCCCGGGAGAGGGCTCTTGCCGTCACGACGCCAGCACCCGGGGGCACGCGTTCATGCTAGAACCGACCCGTCCGTCGCTGTCATGATAGTGCCAGGTACGGATGATCGCCGGCGCGATCAATGTCCGACCGGCGATTTTTTCAGTTACGTGCCCTTACCGCCACATGAGGTCCGCTCTTGAGCCCAGCTCGTCTGTGCACAATTTTGCTCATGCTGGCGATTACCCCCGCCAGCCAAGCTTATGCCGGGCCGCGCCCGCCGGACGGCAACCTCAGCTTCCCCTGCAACTTCCTGGGTGCCTGCCCGGAGCGGGTCTACCCCGGCGCCCCTGATCGCGACGCCCGGCCGTTCACCCGCAGCCTCGGCCGCCCCTGCGCCTGGCGCGAACGGCCGACCCCGGAGGGCCCCCGGCGGGTGCGCGCATGCTGGTGAGGTGCCGGCGCGGTCGTTTCGTCGCGGCCCTGGCGTTCGTGACCCTGGCGAGTTCGGCCGCGGCCCAGGACGCCTGCCCGGCCCTGTTCGCCAAGGGCCTGGCGCCGGTCCTGACCAATGCGAAGCTGGCCGCCCGCACGGTGCCGCTGTGCTTCGAGGCCTTCGCGGTCCTGCATTCGGGGGTGACGCGCACGCCGCTCTATTCCGCCGAGCATCTCACCCGCGCCAGCATCGCCGATGCCCGCGCAGTCGCCCGGGACGACGCGTTCCACGAGGAGACGCGGCTGCCGGAGGCCGAGCGCGCCTCGCTGGAGGATTACGTCCGCAGCGGCTTCGACCGCGGTCACCTCGCCCCGGCGGGCGACATGCCGACCTTGAGCGCCCAGACCGAATCGTTCAGCCTGGCCAACATCGTGCCGCAGAACCGGGTGCTCAACCGCGGGCTCTGGGCCGATATCGAGGAGGGCACGCGGCGGCTGGCGAGCCGGCGCGGCGCGATTTTCGTCGTCACCGGGGTGATCTTCTCCGGGGACGCGGTGCAGCAGATCAAGGGCGGCGTGCTCGTGCCCACCCAGCTGTTCAAGGCGCTCTACGACCCCGCGAGCGGCGAAGCCGGCGCTTATCTGGCCCGCAACGACGAAGCCCGGGACTGGCGCGCGGTCTCGATCGACGACCTCACCCGCGAGGCCGGGATCGACGTGTTCCCGGGCCTCCCGGCCGCCGCCCGGGCCAGCGCGATGACTCTGCCCGATCCCCATGCCGGGGCGCGCTCGGAGGGGCACCGGCCCCGGCCCGAGCAGAGCTGGCAGGACTGGCTGAGCCGCGAACTGAATCGCGCCGTGCGCAAGATCCTGCGCGACCTGCTGCGTTCGATCTTCTGAGAGGGACCATGCCACAGGACAAGCCGAGCCGCCGAACGCTCAAACCGAATGCCTTCGAGCCCTTCGCCGACGATGCGTCGGTGCGGACGATCGGCGCTCTCAGCTTCGAGAACGGCACCGATCGGATCGCCCTGCACGGCTCCCTGGACCTGACCAGGGACAAGGCGGGCCTTGCCCAGGCCCGCCTTGTCCGGGACACGCTGGAGGCCATCGTCAAAGTTCTGGAGGCCGGTGACCTGCCCGAGGCGGTGGCGGAGGCCCCGGACGCGGCACCGAAATCGGTGCCCAACCCCTTCGCCTGAGCCGACGACGGCCGGCCCCGGATCCTTGCCGCTGCCCGGCGGGCCTGATACTCGGTCGAAGGCATTCTTATATCGTAGGGAACGCGCTGACAGGACGGGTCGAAGACCCCGCGCCTGACCCGTGCCGCTGGCACGCACCGCGCAGTCCCGAACAACGCGCCGAGGACGTTCCGCGATGGCTCGCGAATTCATCTACCACATGCGGGGACTGACGAAGTCCTACCTGGGCGGCAAGAAGGTCCTGGAGGACGTCAACCTGTCGTTCTACCCGGACGCCAAGATCGGCGTGCTCGGCATCAACGGCTCGGGCAAGTCGACCCTGCTCAAGATCATGGCCGGCATCGACACCGAGTGGACCGGCGAGGGCTTCGTCGCCCAGGGCGCCCGGGTCGGCTACCTGCCGCAGGAGCCGCAGCTCGATCCGAACAAGTCGGTCCGCGAGAACGTGATGGAGGGCGTCGCCGAGAAGCAGGCGATGCTCGACCGCTACAACGAACTCGCCATGAACTATTCCGAGGAGACCGCCGACGAGATGACGGCGCTCCAGGACAAGATCGAGGCCCTGAACCTCTGGGAGCTCGACTCAAAGGTCGATCAGGCCATGGAAGCGTTGGGCTGCCCGAGCGACGAGCAGCCGGTGGCGACCCTGTCGGGCGGCGAGCGCCGCCGCGTCGCCCTCTGCCGCCTGCTCCTGTGGGAGCCGGAACTGCTGCTGCTCGACGAGCCGACCAACCACCTCGACGCCGAGACGGTGAACTGGCTCGAAGGCCACTTGAAGTCCTACCCGGGCGCGATCCTGATCGTGACCCACGATCGCTACTTCCTCGACAACGTCACCAGCTGGATCCTGGAGCTCGATCGCGGCCGGGGCATCCCATACGAAGGCAACTACTCCGCCTGGCTTGTGCAGAAGCAGAAGCGCCTCCAGCAGGAGGGCCGCGAGGACATGGCCCGCCAGCGCTCGATCGCCCGCGAGCAGGAGTGGATCGCCGCCTCGCCCAAGGCCCGGCAGTCGAAGTCGAAGGCCCGCATCACCCGCTACGAGGAGCTGGTCGCCAAGCAGAACAACAAGGTCGACGCCGCCGCGCAGATCGTCATCCCGATCGACGAGCGGCTCGGCAACAACGTCATCGAGTTCGAGCACCTCAATAAGGCCTTCGGCGACCGCCTGCTGATCGAGGACCTGTCGTTCAAGCTGCCGCCCGGCGGCATCGTCGGGGTGATCGGCCCGAACGGCGCCGGCAAGACCACCCTGTTCAAGATGATCACGGGCCAGGAGTCGCCCGACGGCGGCAAGATCGCCATCGGGGAGACCGTGCATCTCGGCTACGTCGACCAGTCGCGCGACGCCCTCGATCCGAATGCCACGGTCTGGCAGGAGGTCTCGGGCGGCAACGACATCATCTATTTCAACAAGCGCGAGATCAATTCCCGCGCCTATTGCGCGGCCTTCGCGTTCAAGGGCGGCGACCAACAGAAGAAGGTCGGCACCCTCTCGGGTGGTGAGCGCAACCGCGTCCACCTTGCCCGGACGCTGAAGGGCGGCGCCAACGTGCTGCTCCTCGATGAGCCGACCAACGACCTCGACATGGAGACCCTGCGCGCCCTCGAGGACGCGCTGGAGGATTACGCGGGCTGCGCGGTGATCATCAGCCACGATCGCTGGTTCCTGAACCGCATCGCCACGCACATCCTGGCCTTCGAGGGCGACAGCCACGTCGAGTGGTTCGAGGGCAACTTCTCGGATTACGAGGCCGACAAGATGCGCCGGCTCGGCGCGGACTCGCTGATGCCGAAGAAGATCAAGTACAAGAAGTTTTCGCGGTAAAGAGTGGTCTCGGCCTTCGGGCCGGACCAACACCCGCGGCGGCACGCGCGCTTGTGCGATAAGTAACAGGGGATCGCCGGAACCTTATCGGCGCCCCTCCAATCCATTGCCCTCATCCTGAGGTGCGAGCGCAGCGAGCCTCGAAGGAGCCCTCCAGCGATCGCGCGACCGGCTGGAAGCCTCCTTCGAGGCGTCCGCTCTGCGAACGCACCTCAGGATGAGGTGGTGGGGCGGGACCAAATCGTAAAAAAAGGGCCGGTTAGCCCACCCGCAACCGCGCCGCGTCCAGCATCGCCTGAAGGCTGCGCGCCAAAGGTATCGCCGGAATCCACTCGGTGGCGGCCATGAAGGCCGACGGGTCGCAGCCCTGGCTGCGTACCCCTGTCGGCCGGGCCCGGTCCGGTGCGACGTCGACGGTGAAGCGTATTTCCGTCAGCCCACGGAACGCGTCGAGGATCGCCGAGACGGGCGTCAGGACTCCCGTGCCGACATTGAAGATGCTGCCATCCCGCAACTCCCCCACGCGGTCCAGGACGCGCAGGCACGCCGCGGTCATGTCCGACACATCGATGAAGTCGCGCGCCGCCGCGAGGTCACCCACCGCCACGTTCGGGGGCGCCAGCCCGCGCTCGATCCGGGCGATCTGGCCCGCGAAGGAGGCGGCCACGAAGGTCTCGCTCTGGCCCGGGCCGATATAATTCGCAGCCCGCAGCACGAGGTGCTTCACGCCGGCAGTGGCGAGCACGTCGCGCAGAATGTACTCGCAGGCGTTCTTGGTGCGACCGGAGATCGTGTCCGGCCGGGGCGTTACGGATTCGTCGGGCCGCGGCGTGCCGCGGAACGCCTCGCCGTAGACCACCGTCGAGCTCAGGAAGACCAGGGTCGCGCGGGTCCGGGCCACCGCCTCGGCCAGGTTCAGGGTACCCAGTAGGTCGGCCCGCCAGGCATAGGCCGGCGTCTCGCTCGATCGCGCCACCGAGGCGAGGGCGGCGAGGTGGAACACGAAGGTCGGGTCGAAATCGATGACCGCCGCGGTGAGCCTGTCCGCATCGAACGGATCGACGTCGAGGAGCGTGACCCCGTCGAGGGGCGGCTGAGGGCGGCGGTCGATGCCGAGGATCCGGCTGGCCGGGGGAAGATTCCGACGCAGCGCCGCGAGCAGGCGGCGGCCGAGGAAATCGCCGGCTCCGGTGACGAGGACGCGCATGAACCCTGCCCTTCCCCGGCAAAAGCCGGGATCGATCCGACGCCTCTACAGCGTGTTGGCGGGCGATGCGAGCGGCGTGGATCGGACGTTGAATCGTCCGACGGACCTCGCGGGCCGAATCCCCCCGCTCGCGTGACAACCGCCCCTGGGACGGCGGCGGCCACGATCTCCCTCAGCGGGTCGGACGATCCGCCAGCGGCCTTCCATCGATTCGCGGGCTCGAGAATGTCACGGACCATTCGGGGGTCCATCCCGTCCTTCCGACGCGCACCTGTTCGAACCCAAGTGCAGGGATACGTTCGGGGGAGCGTTTCGTCCGCGCGATGACCCGGTCCCGCCGGGGGGTATCGACCCGACCATGGCCAGAGCGCGCATCTCGGACACAGGCGCGTGAATGGTGAAGTCTGTCCCCGCATTCCCGTGGCGACCGACTATCATTGCCTCGATTCCGACAGGCGGGTGTTCCGGTGATGGCTGCGTGAAGAGCCTCGACGACCTTGAGCGGGCGCCCTTCGGCGGCGGCGTGGCTCCGGCGCCCGCCCCCGGGCCTGAGCCCACACCGAAGAAATCCGTCCGCGACGCCCGGGTCGATGTGCTGCGCGGGCTCGCCCTGCTCATGATCTTCATCGACCACATCCCGCGCAACACGCCGGCCCTGTTCACCCTGCACAATCTCGGCTTCTCGGACGCGGCGGAGATCTTCGTGCTGCTGGCCGGGTATTCGTCGATGATCGCTTATGGCGGCCTGTTCGGCCGGGCCGGGGTGCGGGCGACCCTGATGCGCATCGCCTGGCGCTGCCTCCGGATCTACCTGTTCCAGGCCGGGCTGCTGCTTGCCACCCTCGTCATCGTCCGGATCTGGATGGACCTGACCGGGCTGACGCCGCGCTTCGGCGTCGCGCCGCTGCTGCAGATGGGGCTGCTGCCGGGTCTCCTGCGCGGGCTCGCCCTCAACGCGCTGCCGAACTACCTCGACATCCTGCCGCTCTACATCCTGCTGCTCGCCCTGTTCCCCGCGGTATATTTCGGGATGCGACGGGGGATCTGGGGCGTGCTGGCGCTCTCGGCCACGCTGTGGCTCGCCGCCAATGTCGACCACACCCTGAACCTGCCCAACGCCGCCGCGGTGGATGACGGCTGGTACTTCAACCCCTTCGCCTGGCAATTCCTGTTCGTGATCGGTGCGGCCCTGGCGGTCGCCGTCCGGGCTGGGGACGGCCTGCTGCCATGGCGGAACTGGGCCGCCGTTGTGGCCTTCGCCTACCTGGCCTTCGGCCTGCTGCAAGGCGGCGCCTGGCAGGATTGGGGCTTGCCCGACCTCCGGCCGCTGGCGATCGCGGCGCCGGACAAGAGCCATGTCGCGCCGTTGCGCCTTCTGCACATCCTGGCCCTGACCTACCTGATCTTCAGCGCGCCCGCTTTGCGGCGGCTCTCGGGATCGCGGCGCCTGCGGCTGCTCGATGCCTGCGGCCGGCACTCCCTGGAGATCTTCGCCGCGGGCTGCCTGGCCGCGCTGATCGGGCGGATTCTGTACCGTACCTTCGATCCGACCGCGCCGCTCCAAATCGCGGTCAACCTGTGGGGAATCGCGGCGATGCTCGGACTGGCCCGCATTCTCGACGCCCGCGCCGTAGCCGCCCGTCGCTGAGCGGATTCCGGGAACGGACTCGAGCCGAGGCCCGTTTCCGCCCCCCGTCCGCCCGTCACAGGAGCCACGATACATGCCGCGGATGCGCCGCAAGGGCGATCTTCCGGAGAAGATGTGCGCCCAGTGCGGCCGGCCGTTCGCCTGGCGCAAGAAGTGGGAGCGGGTCTGGGACGAGGTCCGCTACTGTTCCGACCGCTGCCGGAGCGACGCCAAGGCCGGACGCCCCCCCGCGAGCGCGCACCGTTGAGCATCAGGCGCGGTCGGCATCCCGCAGTGCGTCCGGCGTGTCGATGTCGAGCGCGGTGGCCGGATCACCCGGGATCTCCAGGATATCGACCCGGTCCTTGAGCAGCAGCCCGGCGCCGCGGTCGCCGGTGAGCCGGGCGATCTCGGGTGCCAAGACGCGAAGATTCAGGAGCACGGGATTTCCGCGCCGGCCATCCTGCACCGGAACGACGGCGGCGGGCGGCCGCGACGCATTTGCGAAGGACTCGGCCGGGCGGTCGATATGAACTCGGGTGATGCGCGGCATGTCGCCTAACACCACCACCGCCGCTTCGCAGGATCGCGGAAGCGCGGCTACGCCGGCGCGCAGCGAGGTGGACAGGCCGGCGTTGAAATCCGGGTTCTCGATGAACGTCAGATCGAGCCCTGCCAGCGCGCCCCGGACCGCCTCGGCATGGGCGCCGAGCACCACGACGACCGGGCGCGGCCGAGCCGCCAGCGTGGCCTCCGCGGCGTGGCGGACCAGCGGCTTGCCGTCGAGCGGCGCCAGCATCTTGGGCTCCGGGCCGAACCGGGTGCCGAGCCCCGCCGCCAGCAGGATCGTCCCGATCTCAGGCATCGGAATCCGCGGCCTCGCCGCCGGCCCGGGGCTGCGGCCGCGAGACGATCTCCATCAGCAAGCCGCCGACTCCGAGGGCGACGATATCGGCGCGGGTGACCGTCAGGTCCGCCAGCAGCCGGTGCAGGATCCAGTCGAAGCCGTTCTCCTTCGGCGAGCGTGCGCAGCCCGGGGCCCCGATCACCGGCACGCCCGCCCGGCTGCCGACGAGCAGCAGGTTCCCGGGATCGACCGGCATGCCCAGATGCGCGACTTGTCCGCCGGCCGCCGTAATGCCGGCCGGGATCACGTCGCGCCGGTCGGCGATGGCCGAGGCGCCGAACACCACCACCAGATCCGCCCCAGCCCGGTCGATCGCCTCCCCGAGCGCCGCGCCCACGGAATCGGCCGCGTGCGCCACGCGATCCTCAAAAACAATCTCGGCGCCCGTCGGGGCGAGGCGTTCGGCCAGGACCTGGAGCGTCTTGTCGATGGTGGTCTCCTTGAGGCTCGGCAGACGGGTCAAGACCACGCCGACGCGCCGACGGCGGTAGGGTGCCACCGCGAGCGTCCCGGCCGTATCCGCCGCGCAGGCCTGGGCCAGCACGGCACCCGGCACGGCGTAGGGAATGATCTTCACGGTGGCGACCATCTCGCCCTCGACCACCGGCTTGAACGGCGGCAGCGTCGCCACCGTCACCGCCTCGTCGACAGCGTTAACCGCGTCGATGCAGGCCGATGCCAGGGTGAGCACGCCGGCGACCTCGGCGAACAGGTTGCAGCGGCCTGTGAACGGCGCCTCGGCGCGCAGGTTTGCCCCGCGCAGATGCGCGGCGAGCCGCGCCGCGGCTTCGTCCTCGCCGACATCGCCGGGTTCGAGGGAGGCCGCCACGATCTCGCAGAGCCCGGCTCCGGCCAGGCCGGCGGCCGCCTCCTCCGGGATCACCGCGCCCTTGCGCAGGGTGATGCCGTCCCGCCGGACCGTATGGGCGCTGATCAGGCCGGCCGCTTCGGCGATCGGCACGGGGCCAAACCTCACGCGACCTCCGGGCGGGGGACCCGACGGAGCGCCGCCACGATCTCGGCCAGGACGGCGAGCGCGATCTCGGCCGGGCTGACCGCCCCAATGGCGAGCCCGATCGGGGCCCGGATCCGGCCGATCTGCTCAGGCGAGAACCCAGCCTCCGCCAGCCGGGCGGTGCGGGCCGCGTGCGTCTTCCGCGAGCCCAGGGCCCCGATGTAGAAGCACTCGGCCGTGAGTGCGGCCTTCAGGGCCGGGTCGTCGATCTTGGGATCGTGGGTCAGGGCGGCGAGCGCACAGTAGCGGTCCAGGGGCGGCACGCGGCCGCCGAGGGCGGCATCGGGCCACTCCGCGACAAGCTCGACACCCGGGAAGCGCTCGGGGCTGGCGAAGGCCGTGCGCGGGTCGATCACGGTCAGCGCGAGGTCGAGCCCGGCCACCATCGGCGCCATCGCCTGCGAGATGTGGACGGCACCGATCACCACGAGGCGGACCGGCGGGACCTGCACGGTCAGAAAGGTCTGCCGGCCGCCGGCTTCCACGAGGCCGCTCTTGCCCGCGGCCAGGTGCTTGCCCAGCACCTCCGCCAGGGGATCGGCGGCGATCTCGGCCTCGCGGACGAGGCGCTGCGTCCCGTCGGCCAGATCGGTGACCAGGATCGTCGCCCGGCGCGCGGCGCGCTCGGCGTTCAGGATCTCCAGGATCTCGGTGCGCATCAGTCGACCCGCTCGACGAAGACCCGAATCCGGCCGCCGCAGGACAGCCCGGCCCGCCACGCCGTCTCGTCGGCCACGCCGAATTCGAGGATGCGGGGCGCTCCGGCCTCGATCACCTCGATCGCCTCGGTGATCACGGAGCCCTCGACGCAGCCGCCCGAGACGGACCCCAAGAAATTGCCCTCGGCATCGACCACGAGATGGCTGCCCACGGGCCGTGGCGCCGAGCCCCAGGTCTCGATCACGGTGGCGAGCGCCACGGCGCGCCCGTCTCGCCGCCAGGCGGAGGCGGCGGCGAGGATGTCTGTATCGGTGCTGAGCATGGCCCTCGAGACCTCGGCCGGCGGGTGCCCCCCGCCTGCCTCAGGTATGGCCCGCGCGCCGTGGTGCAAGGCGCGGGGTTGCCGTTCCCCGGTCGCCTTGGCCGATGGCGGCGCGGGTGCGATAACGTCCCGCCGCCCGCATGCCCCCGCCCCATGTCCGCCTCCATGACACGGCCCCTATGCCGCGAGTTCCGGCCCCGCCTCGGCGGCCCGCCGCGGCGCAGGCGCGCGCGATCATGAACGCACCCGATCCCGGCTTGGCGCGCACCCTGCGGACGGATCCGCCGCGACCCCGCTCGGCGCCGCACCGCTTGTGGAAGCGCCTCACTCGCGCCATCGGCGACGCCCTGCCGAAGGGGCTCTACGCCCGGTCGCTGATCATCATCATCGCGCCCGTGGTGCTGCTCCAGTCGGTGATCGCCTACACGTTCATGGAGCGGCACTGGCAGCTCGTGACCAAGCGCCTGTCCGCCGCGGTCACCGCCGACGTGGCTGCGCTGATCGACATCTACGAGAGCTATCCGCAGGACCGGGACGCCGAGACGCTGTCGCGCATCGCCGCCGAGCGCTTGAACCTCGACCTCGACATCCTGAAGGGCGCCAAGCTCCCGACGCAGGGGCCGCGGCCGTTTTTCTCGATCCTGGACGAGGCGCTCTCCGACGAGATCCGACGCCAGATCCGCCGGCCGTTCTGGATCGACACGGTCGGCCGCTCGAACCTGATCGAGATCCGGGTGGCGATCCCCGACGGGGTGATGCGCATCACCGCCCGGCGCAGCCAGGCCTACGCGTCCAACTCGCACATCTTCCTGGTCTGGATGATCGGTTCCTCGCTGGTGCTGCTCGGCGTCGCGATCCTGTTCCTGCGCAACCAGATCAAGCCGATCCTGCGGCTCGCCGCGGTGGCGGAGGGATTCGGCAAGGGCCGGGAGATCGAGTTCCGGCCGCGCGGAGCCCGGGAGGTGCGCCAGGCCGGCCACGCCTTCATCGAGATGAAGCGGCGCATCGAGCGGGCCATGGAGCAGCGCACGACGATGCTCAACGGCGTGAGCCACGACCTGCGCACCATCCTGACCCGCTTCCGCCTGTCGCTCGCGCTGTTCGAGCAGACCAGCGAGATCGAGGATCTCAGCCGCGACGTCGACGAGATGAGCCGGATGCTGGAGGGCTACCTCGCCTTCGCCCGCGGCGACTCGGCGGAGCCCGCCACCCCCACCGATATGCGGACCCTCCTGGAGGACCTGCGCAGCGACGTGGAGCGCCTGGGCACCCATGTCTCGGAGGTGAATCTGGTTGGCGCACCCGAGGTCACCGTGCGCCCGGGGGCGTTCCGGCGCTGCCTCTTCAACTTGGCGGCCAACGCTGCCCGTTACGGCGAGACGGTGGCGATCTCCGGCCGGCTGGAGGCCCGGGCCTTCTACGTCTCGATCGACGATGACGGACCCGGCATCCCGCCCGAGAGCCGCGAGGAGGTATTCAAGCCGTTCGTGCGCCTGGACGATTCCCGGCAGGATGCGGGCGGTTCCGGGCTCGGGCTGGCCATCGCCCGGGACATCGCCCGGGCCCATGGCGGCGACATCGCCCTGCACGAGAGCCCGCTGGGCGGCCTGCGGGCGACGGTCCGGGTGCCGGCCTGAGGCCGGTCAGGCGTCGGCCGGGCCACGCAGACGCTGGATCTCGGCCTGTGTGTTGCGAATGAGATGATCGATGCTGGCCGCGTCGAGACCGGCGCGGCCGAGACGCTCACGCAAGGCCGCCTCGTCGTTCCAGGCGTAGCCCGCTTCCTTCGGGAGATGGCGCTGCAGCAGCGAGCTGACGATACTCTCGCGCCGGTAGGCAGGATGCCGCAGCAGCCGGCCGATCTGGGCCGTCAAAATATCAAGCGGCGATACATTCGCCCCTCTGCCGTTCCACGTCACCTCTGATGGGCGCATACTGGCATCTCCTCCCGTAAAGCCAGTATCCGGCCAAATGATTGCACTTCGGTGAGTGGGCGATCGATCGGGCGAAAAACTCCTGGCCCCGGGGTCCCAACCTGTGCAGCAGGATGGTATGCAGGCGCGACGCCCATGAGCCGCGGCCAACCGCGCGCCGGATCCGAGTGCCCAACATGAACCCGCTCGTCCCCCTGTTCATCCTGCTGTCCCTGCCGCTCGCGGCGATCGGCCTCGTTCTCTACACCGACCCGGGCATCGAGCCGGCGCTGTTCTACGCCTCGGTGAAGACCTTCGTGATCCTGGCGGTGATCGCCGGAGCGATGTCGTTCGGCGCCATGAAGCTGGCCGAGCGCACCAAGCACTAAAGCCTCAAGTCCCGCGGAGAGCGCGATGCTGCACGTCGTTCCGGCCTTCTCGCGCATCGGCGAGGAGAACGCGTTCGCGGTGCTCGCCCGCGCCCAGGCGCTGTCCGCCCAGGGGCGGGACGTGATCAACCTCGGCATCGGCCAGCCCGACATGCCGACGCCGGCCCATGTGGTCGAGGCCGGCATCAAGGCCCTGCGCGACGGGCACCACGGCTACACGCCGGCAACCGGCATCCCGTCCTTACGCGAGGCAGTGGCCCGCGACATCCACCGCCGCCACGCCGTCGAGGTCTCGCCCGAGTCGGTGATGATCGTGCCGGGCGGCAAGGTCACCATGTTCATGGCGATCCTGATGTTCGGCGAGCCCGGCGCCGAGATCCTGTATCCGGATCCCGGCTTCCCGATCTACCGCTCGATGATCGAGTTCACCGGGGCGACGCCGGTGCCGGTGCCGATCCGCGAGGCCAACGGCTTCGCGTTCTCGGCCGCCGAGACCCTCGCGCTGATCACCCCGAAGACCCGCCTGCTGATCGTCAACTCGCCCGCCAACCCGACCGGCGGCGTCACGCCCAAGGCCGAGATCGACGCCCTGGTGGCGGGCCTGGCCGACCACCCGGACGTGGCGGTGCTGTCGGACGAGATCTACGGCACGATGACGTATGACGGCGAGGCGCATCACTCGCTGCTGAAATATCCCGAAATCCGCGACCGGCTGATCTATCTCGACGGCGCGTCCAAGACCTACGCGATGACCGGCTGGCGCCTCGGCTGGTCGGTCTGGCCGAAGCCGCTCTACGACGCGGCCCGGAAGCTCGCGGTCAACGCCCATTCCTGCGTGAACGCCTCGACCCAATGGGCCGGCATCGCGGCGTTGGACGGCCCGCAGGATTGCGTGGCCGAGATGGTTGCCGAGTTCGACCGCCGCCGGGCGATCGTGGTGGATGGCTTGAATGCCCTGCCGGGCGTGTCCTGCATCGCCCCGAAGGGCGCGTTCTACGCCTTCCCGAACATCTCGCAGACCGGTTTGAAGGCCAAGCCCCTGGCCGCCACCCTGCTGGAGGAGGCGGGCGTCGCGGTGATCGGCGGCCCGGATTTCGGCGTTCACGGCGAGGGCTATATCCGCCTGTCCTATGCCAATTCGGCCGAGAACATCCGACGGGCGCTGGAGCGGATGGGTCGGTTTCTGACCGAGCGGAAGCCGGGCTGACCGCCGCGTCACGCCACCACCTTCGACCCTCGATCTCATCCTGAGGTGCTGCGCAGAAGCCTCGAAGGAGCCCTCCAGGAATCGCGCGGCGGGCTGGAGGGCTTCTTCGAGGCGTCCGCTGCGTGGACGCACCTCAGGAGGAGGGCGTGGTCTGGATGAGGGTGATTGGGGGACGGGCCTGTTACGACGCCGGCTGCCCGATCAGGATTTCCCCGCCCGCTTCTCGATCCAGCCCGCCAGCCAGTCGGCGATGTCGAGGCTGTTCTTGTCCTGCATCAGCATGTGCGAATTGCCGTGGATCCCGATCTCCGGCAGCAGGATCAGCTCGGCCCGGCCGCCGGCCGCGTTCGCCGCGGCGACGAAGCTGCGGCACTGCTTGAGCCGGGGCGCCCAGCGGGGCGAGGCGTCGACGAAGTCGCCGAACAGGACCAGGATCGGCAGGTCCTTGTAGGGGGCGAGGTCGTCCTTGGCCGGATCCGGGCAGGCGGCGGGCTCGATCGCCACCAGAGCGCGGATGCCGGTGCGGTCGAGGGTGGCGGTCTGGAACGGGTAGATGCCCGATTGCGAGTGCGAGACCAGCACCGCGCCCTTCAGCCGCTTCGCGAGCTCCGACAGGCCTGGCACGGTCGGGTTCGGCACCGGCAGGGCGGCGGACCAGTCGGCGACCATCTGCTTCCAGAACTCGCCCTGGGCCTCCAGGGGGAATTGCATCCCCGGAAACACCTTCGGGTATTCGGGGCCGAACCGGAAGATCGCCCAGGCCGGCTCGCGCCCGGCGGAGAAGACCGGCGGCAGCGAATCGGGCTCCGCCTTGCCCATCTTCACCGCATCGATCTGGGCCGGGCTGATCGCCGAGCGCCCGCGCCACGCCTGGTCGATCACGTAGGTCGGGAAGCCCCGGCGGACGAAGAACTCGTCCCAGCCCATGCGCCCGTCCGGAGTCGTCTCCCAGGTCTTGCCGGTGAGACAGCAGCCGTGGATCAGCACCAGGGGCGGGCGCACAGGCTCCACCGGGATCTGATAGCGGACATAGACCTGATCGACCGTGATCGTCCCCGAGGGCGCGTAGGCCGGCAGGGTCGAGAGCGTGTCGGACTGGATGTCGCGACCGCCGACGAAGAAGCTGCCTTGGCCGGCGAGCGTCAGGGGGCCGGGAGCCGGGTCGGCGGCGAGGACAGGTGCGCTCATCGCGGTCAGGCCTCCGGCGAGCAGGGCTCCGGTGAGGCAGCGGACGGCCCGTCGCGCACGGGACGGAGCGGGCAATGACAGCGTCGGCATGAAACGTCCCGGCCCTAAGCGGCCGGGACGCATCGGCCCGGTTCACCGCCCGCACCGGCCTAGCACGAAGCTCGGCAGTCGCGGGAGATGCATAGCCGGAAATGAAGTTGGTTCAGGCGCCGATGTCGCGCTCGATCGAGGCTGCAGCCGCGCCAGGCACGTCCAGCGCCTCGGCGAGCATCTTCAGGAACTGGCGCTCCTGAATGGTGTCTGGGTCGATGGCGAGCCGCGCCGCCGCGTAGATCCGCGCCGCCGCCTCCGGCTCGTTCACCCGCTCGGCGATCTCGTCGATCTCGGCGGGGCTTTCCAGTTCGCGATCGAGCCAGGCGCGTCCGTCGGGATCGAGGCCGGCCTCCGCCACGGCCGCGTCGAGGCGCTTGCGCTCGGCCGTATCGATCATGCCGTCCGCGATGGTGGCAGCCACCATGGCCCGAAGCATCAGCCGGGCCTCGTCCTCGTCGACCTTCGAGAAGTCCGGACCGTCCTTGGCCGGCGGCGCCGCACCGCGCAGGGCTCGGTACGCAATCCCGCCGATCAGCGCGAGACCGCCGAGCGCTGCGCTGGCGGCGATCCCACCGCGCCGGGCGCGCACCAGCGCGTCGACGATCTGCCTGCTATCCGCCATGTCCATCCTCCCGGGTTCATTCCGAATCGGATCGGAAACCCCCGGGAGGCGGCCAGGTTCAGGAATTGATGTCAGGCGTCGGCTTCGTCGTCTTCGTCCGCCTCGTCGATATCGACCAGGAAGACGATATCGGCTTCGTCCTCGTCCTCGTCGTCGGTCTCGCCGCCGGCATGGTGCTTGTCGTCGGTGAACTCGCCCTCGCCGTCATCCTCGGCGAGCGCGTCTTCGAAAATCTCGATCTCGTCCTCGTTTGCGGCCCGGATGATGAGGGGCGCGGTGCCGTTCCAGAGCGGCTTGCCCTCGCTCGTCATCGTCCGGATGTCTTCCTTGAAGCCTTCGCAGGTGAAGAGGTCCTTGGCGGACGCCTCGTCGCTGTTGATCACCGCGACGGCGGTGCCCTCGATCTCGAGCGTGAACATGGCCGGCATCCTTCTTGTAACCGTCCTTGGGCGCGCCCGGTCAGCGGGATCGCGCTCGGGTGCGACGCACCGCCCCGGGGAGAAATGCCTAAGCTTACCCCGGCGGTCATGAGCGCCGCGCGCGGATGCTGTAGGGGTGAACCGGACGCCCGCCAAGCCCGTCTCGGCCAGACCGCCCCGAAAGCCGTGGCGCGAATCCTGCCGGGCGGCGGTCACAACGAAACCGGACGGGAAGAAGGATCACCGCGGATGCGGATCAGGCTCGGCTGCGAGATGCGCTACGCCTTCCCCTATCCGGTGCCGATGGTGGTGATGCTCAACGTGCATCCCACCCGGGCGGACGCGCTTGAGGCGCCCGATACGCTCCACACTGATCCGCCGGTCCCGGTGGATCTCTATCGCGATGGTTTCGGCAATTTGTGCGGGCGCCTGACCGCGCCGGCGGGGGGCTTCACCATCGGCACCGACGCGGTGATCGGCGACGACGGGCACCCGGACCCGGTACACCGGGAAGCCGAGCAGCACGCGATCGAGGCGCTGCCGGCCGAGACGATCGTGTTCCTGCTGCCGAGCCGCTACTGCGAATCGGACCTGCTCGCCGACGAGGCCTGGCGCCTGTTCGGCCATATCGAGCCGGGCTGGAGCCGCGTGCAGGCGGTCTGCGACTTCGTCCATGACCACATCGCGTTCGGCTACGAGTTCGCCCATGGCGACCGCACAGCCCAGGATGCCTATGCCGGCGGGCGCGGGGTCTGCCGAGATTTCACCCACCTGGCCGTGGCCTTCTGCCGCGCGCTCAACGTTCCGACCCGCTACTGCACCGGCTATATCAGCTTCATCGGCGAGCCCGAACCGCACCCGGCCGGCGATTTCGCCGCCTGGATGGAGGTCTATCTCGGCGGACGCTGGCACGTGTTCGACCCGCGCAACAACAGCCCACGGATCGGCCGGGTGATGGTGGCCTACGGCCGCGACGCCGCCGACGTGCCGCTGACCCACACGTTCGGCCCCAATCCCCTCGTCGGCTTCCGGGTCTGGGCCGACCGGATCGACCATCTCGACGCCTCCGGCGACGCCCCGGTCCTGCCGGAAGAGCCTCTGCCGCCACAGAGCATGGCGACCCGGACGGGGTAAGCCCGCGCCCGGGAACGTCTCGTGGGCTCCGCCCCCGAACCCCGCCAAAGGGCTCAGCCCTTTGGAAACCCGGTCTTTCCGGCGTCCTACACCCCCGCCCCCCGGGCGATGGCGCGCTTGACCACCGCCTGCACCTCCGGGTTCGACAGGAACAGGTCGTGGTTGATCAGGCCGCCGCCGTAATCGGAGGCGTCGGCGACACGCACGCCGAGAGCCTCCAGCTTGGCGCGGTCGGCCGCGCCGGCCCGAACGCCGCCGGCGAGCGCCGCGGAGAGTTCGAGAGCCCGGTCGTTGGTCGAGGAGATCACGGTGATCTTCGACACGTCGGGACCGAGCCGGGACACGCCGTTCGAGAACAGGTCGAAGTCGATGTCCGGGGCGGCCAGAACGACCGCGCCGATGCGCGACATCGCCGCCTCGCCGGCTTCGGCGCGGAGCATGCGGATGGTCTCGAGGGTGAGCAGCGTGCCCATCGAATGCGCGACGATGTTGATACGCCCACCGCTCGAGCTCGCGGTTATGGCCTTCAACAGGTCCTCGAAGGCGTCCCGCGACCAGAGCGCGCTCTCGCGATCGTAGTTGTAATCGAAGGTGGCGGCCGCCGACGGCCAGGTGAACAGGCCCGAGACGCCCCGGAACCGGATCCCGTCCGACAGGCGCGCTGCGCTGACGGCGGCGGATTCGAACGATTCCCGGTAGCCGTGGACGTAGATCAGCACGTCGCGGCCGAGCGCCGCCTGCGCGAAGGCCTCCGCGGCCCCCGGGCCGGTCTCGGTCTTGGGCACGGCCCCGATGGTCCAGTCGCCGGTGATCACCGCCGAGACTTTTCCCAGCAGCGAGCGGTCGGGCGGCGACAGGCGCACCTCCGCGAAGCTGAGGCCGCGGCCGCGCTCGGAATTGAAGTACGGCGGCCGGGGCGGCGTCCCCACGGGCTTGCGCGTCGTCGCCACCAGCAGCACCGGCATGACGTCGAGCGCCGATTGCTTCTCGGGCAGCGCGGAGGTGCCGAGGTCATCGGTGACGCAGGCACCGAGGGACGGGGCGAGCCCCGCCGCCCCCGCGAGGGCGCCGATCCGGAGGAGTGCGCGGCGTGAGACGGTGTGGCTCGACATGATCCGGGTGCGTTCGGGCGGGGCGCCAACCGTCGCGCAGGATCGTGACCATGGCGGGGCACGATCATGGGCCGGACCTGTGGAGTACGGGTAATCAGCGGTTCGTGGTGCGGCGGACACAGGCATTTGACCGAGCGGCGTGCCGAGCCGAGCCCTCGCGGCGATACCCCCTCGACGGCAGCGCCAAGCGCCGCCATGAAGGGTTCATGACGCCGTCCATCGACATCGAGAGCCTGCGCGAGCGCCTGCTGCGCGGCGACCGCGCCGCCCTGGCAAGGGCGATCACCCTGGCGGAGTCGAAACGGCCCGATCACCGGGCGCTCGCCGCCACGCTGATCGACTCGGTCCTGCCCGAGACCGGCAAGGCGCTCCGGGTCGGCATCACCGGCGTGCCCGGCGTCGGCAAGTCCACCACCATCGACGCCCTCGGGTCGAACCTCACGGAGGCCGGCCACAAGGTCGCGGTTCTGGCTGTCGACCCGTCCTCGTCGCGCACGGGCGGCTCGATCCTCGGCGACAAGACCCGGATGGCCCGGCTCGCCCACGATCCGAAGGCGTTCATCCGCCCGTCCCCGTCCTCGGGCACCTTGGGCGGCGTCGCGGCCAAGACCCGTGAGACCATGCTGCTCTGCGAGGCGGCGGGGTTCGACGTGATCCTGGTGGAGACCGTGGGCGTCGGCCAGTCGGAGACTGCGGTGGCCGACCTCACCGACTTCTTCCTCGTGCTGATGCTGCCCGGGGCCGGCGACGAGCTCCAGGGGATCAAGAAAGGCATCCTCGAACTCGCCGACATGATCGCGGTCAACAAGGCCGATTCCGGCGAGGCAGAGCAACGCGCCAACGCCGCGGCGTCCGAATACCGCGCCGCCCTGCACATCCTCACCCCCGCCTCGGCGACCTGGACGCCGCCGGTGGTGACGATCTCGGGCTTCCACAACCTGCGGCTCGATGCCCTCTGGGCGAAGATCGTCGATCACCGGGAAAGGCTCACCGCCACCGGGGAGATCCAGGCCAAACGCCGAACCCAGGACGTAAAGTGGATGTGGGCCCTGGTCCACGAGCGCCTTCACCAGCGCCTGGTCGGCTCGCCGGAGGTCCGGCGCAGCACCGCCGAGGCCGAGTCTGGCGTCGCCCGGGGCGAGACATCCCCAGCCGCGGGCGCGGTGGCCATCGCCGAACTGATCGGGCTCTGAGGCTCCACGCCTCCGGCGTTTACCCTGATCCGCACCGGGTGGGCCGGATCTGAGAAAATCACCGCGGCGCGGTGCGCAAACCTGGTCTCGTGCGTTCGCTGCACGACGAGGGATCCTGCGGCGCCTCCTCTCGTACCGGTGCCGCGCTCACGTCGAGGAGAGAGTCATGGTGGATACGGATCGGATCGTCGGCGGCGCCAAGGAAGCCCTCGGCAAGGTTCAGGGCGCCGCGGGCGACTTCGTGGGCTCGAACCGGGACTCGGCGGAAGGCCGCGTCCGCGACGTCCAGGGTCAGGCCCAGAACGCCTACGGGCAGGTCAAGGACAAGGCCCGGGATATCGCCGACAAGGCCAGTGACTATGCCGGCGACGCCTATGGCCGCGCCGGCGACGTCGCGGAAGACGCCTACGAGCGGGGCGGCTCCTACCTGCGCGAGGGCCGCGCCGCGGTCGGCGCCCGGGTCGAGGAGAACCCACTGGTCGCGTTGCTGATCGCCGGCGCGGTGGGCTACGGTATCGCCCTGCTGTTCCACGGGCGCCGCTGAATCACACGCGGCTCCGCCTCCAGAGGCGGAGCCGCTCCGGCCTTACTGCGCGGTCCAGCCGCCATCCATGCTGATATTGGCGCCCGTGATCTGGCTCGCCGCATCGGAGCACAGGAACACCGCCAGAGCCGCGACCTGATCGACGGTCACGAATTCCTTGGTCGGCTGCGCCTTCAGCATCACATCCTCGATCACCTGCTCCTTTGTCAGGCCGCGCGCCTTCATCGTGTCCGGAATCTGCGCCTCGACCAGAGGCGTCCAGACATAGCCCGGCGAGATGCAGTTCACCGTGATCTTGTGGGGCGCGAGTTCGAGGGCCGCAGCCTTGCTCAGCCCGCTGATCCCGTGCTTGGCCGCCACGTAGGCGGACTTGAACGGCGAGGCGACCAGCGAATGCGCCGAGGCGGTGTTGATGATCCGCCCCCAGCCCCGGGCCTTCATGCCGGGGATCGCGGCATGCATCGCGTGGAACGCCGAGGACAGGTTGATCGCGATGATCTGCTCCCACTTCTCCGGCGGGAACTCCTCGATCGGCGAGACGAACTGGATGCCGGCATTGTTGACCAGCACATCGATGGCACCGAACGCCGCCTCGGCCTCCCGCACCATCTGGGCGACAGCCTCCGGCTTGCTCATGTCGGCCGCCGAGTAATGCGCCGTCACGCCGTGGTCGCGCTCGATACCGGCGCGGGTCTCCTCGATGACCTGCGCGTCTCCGAAGCCGTTGATCACGACGTTGGCCCCCTGTCCCGCAAGGGCGCGGGCGATGGCGAGGCCGATGCCACTGGTGGATCCGGTGACGAGGGCGGTCTTGGACGTAAGGGTCATGGGGCCTCCTGAGCCTCGTCCCGCTAAAGATGTGCCGGCTTTCGGGACGCGACGACGCGCAAGACGGGGCTTTTGACGTCGTGATCCCGTACCTGCCTCAAGGGAGGTTCGAAATCGACCCTTCCGGAGCGCGCGTTGCGGCAGCTGGTATCGGTTCGGCCCCACCGTCACGCATGTCCGCCGCGACAGCCTGATCCTGCGCCGGGAAGGCGAGGTCCACACACAAGCCGGGCCCGTTATCCGTGAGCCGCAGCGTCCCCCGATGCAGCCGCACCACCGCGTTGACCAGGCTGAGCCCGAGCCCGAAACCCGGTCGCGAGCGCGCATCTTCCAGCCGGACGAAGCGCCCGAGCACCCGGGCGCGCTCGGCCTCGGGGATGCCCGGACCGTGATCGGCCACGATCAGGCGAATGGCATCCCCAGCCCGCTCGGCCTCCACGGTGACCCGGGCCTCCCTCCCGTCGGCGCCGTATTTCAACGCGTTGTCGATCAGGTTGGCGAGCGCTTGACCGATCAGCTCGCGATTGCCCGCGATGATCAGGCCGTCCTCGGCCCGGACCTCGAGGGTCAGTCCCTGATCCTCAGCCACCGCCTCGTAGAGTTCGCCCACCCCCCGCACCGCAGTGCCGAGATCCACCGGTGACAGGATCTCCTGGGCGCTGCCGGCCTCGAGCCGCGCGATCATCAGGAGCGCGTTGAACACGCGGATCAGCCCGTCACTCTCCTCGATCACCGCCTCCAGGGCGGCGCGCAGCGCCTCGGGTGAGCCGGCGTTGCGCAGGGCTTCGTCGGCGCGGTTGCGCAGACGTGTCAGCGGCGTCTTCAGGTCGTGGGCGATATTGTCGGAGACCTCGCGCATGCCGCGCATCAACTCGCCGATCCGCTCCAACATCAGGTTGAGGCTGGCAGCCAGGCGGTCCAGTTCGTCGCCGTTGCCCGCCACGTAGAGCCGTCCGTCCAAGTCGCCCGCCATGATCGCCCGGGTGGTTTGGGTCATGGCATCGACCCGCCGCAGGACGCGGCTCGCCGCCAGCCAGCCGCCGATCACGCCGAGCACCACCACCGCGGCGAGCGACGTCCCGAAGGCCCGGCCGATCACCGCGCGTAGCCGGTCGCGTTCCTCCGTGTCGCGGCCGACCAGGAGCCGAAACCCGCCCGGCAGGGTGAAGACCCGTACGATCGCGCGATGGGGGTCAGTATCGGAGTCGCTGCGGCCGTACCGCGTCTCGCTCTGACCCGGATTCGCGAGCACCGCGGCGGGAACATACCCGACATTGCCGACCACGTGCTCGCCGCTTGCGGTGGTCACCAGGTACAGCGAAGCGCCGGGCTCCCGCGATCGGCGCTCGACCACGGTGATCAGCCGGCGCAGGCCGCCGGTATTGTACTGCTCCGACAGGCCGTTGATCTCGGCATCGATGGTGGAGACGATCTGGTCGTCCAGGACTGCCCGGGCGTTCCAGGCGACGTAGCCGAGCGCCAGGAAGGCGCAGAGGGCGAAGATCGCCAGATAGGCGATCGACAGCTTGAACGCCGTGGTCCGGAACAGTTTCTGGACCCGCGCGCCGACGGTCTCGCGCGGGATCGGCTCGACCGAAAAGCCCGCGTTCACCCGGTGCTGCTTTCATCGAAGCGCAGCACGTAGCCGGCCCCCCGAACGGTATGGATGATCGGTGACGCGAACCCCTTGTCGAGCTTGCCGCGCAGGCGCGACACATGGACATCGATGACGTTGGTCTGCGGATCGAAATGGTAGTCCCAGACATGCTCGAGCAGCATCGTCCGGGTCACGACTTGGCCGGCCTGGCGCATCAGATATTCCAGCAGGCGGAATTCCCGCGGCTGCAGCACGATTTCCCGACCGGCCCGGGTCACGCGGTGGGAGAGGCGATCGAGTTCGAGATCGCCGACCCGATAGCGGGTCTCCTCCGCGGCACCCGAACCGGCCTGGCGCCGGGCCAGCGCCTCGGTGCGGGCGAGCAGCTCGGAGAACGCATAGGGTTTCGGCAGGTAATCGTCGCCGCCGGCACGCAGGCCTTTCACCCGGTCGTCGACTTGGCCCAGCGCGGAGAGGATCAGCACCGGTGTCGTGACCGCCTGCTCGCGGAGGGAGCGGATCAGCGACAGCCCGTCCAGCTTCGGGAGCATCCGGTCGACGATCAGGACATCGTACGCGCCTTCACGGGCGAGCGCGTAGCCATCGAGCCCGTCATGGGCGCTGTCGGCGACGTGCCCCGTCTCGCGAAACGCCTTGACGAGATAGGCCGCCGCCTCCCGGTCGTCCTCGATGATGAGCAGTCGCATGGACCCAGTCCATAGCGCGGCTCGCGAGAGGGGGGAACGCTGCTCTGTCACCACGGCTATCCCCAGCTCCCCTCCCCTCTCGGACGCGTGAGCGGGCCGAGTCCGGGGGCGGATCCCGGCCCGCTCCGAAGCCGAGGACCTCGGAGGGCACGAGGTCGGATGCGGGCTCCGGCCGCGCGAGCGGCCATCGGATCCTGCCACCATCCGAATTACCGGATGATCGCGCCGGCATGACTTCGCGGTAAGGAAGCTCGCCGCAGCGAACGGCAAAAACGCGAACAGGCCGCCCGGTAAGGGGCGGCCTGTTCGCGTTCGCTGATCGTGTTGAGGGGATGTTGGGTGTGATTGCGTTGTGCGGGTCTGGCGGCGACCGACTCTCCCGTGCCTTGAGACACAGTACCATGGGCGCTGGCGTGTTTAACGGCCGAGTTCGAGATGGGATCGGGTTCTGGGCACGCCGCTC
>NZ_JAKSYN010000093.1:0-57984 GCF_022829565.1 Methylobacterium sp. J-001 | reverse complement strand
AGCTGTCGGAGGCTGCGGCCGTCGAAGCCGGCATTGACCGCGACGATCTCGACGTCATCGATCATCTGCGGAAGCCCAAGTGGCAGGGCATGGATATGCAACTGAAGCAGCCGCAGAAGCCAACTCGTTGGCATTTCGGAGACGAAGCCTTTCAGGCCTCGAGGCAACCCCCACTCGACGATGCCTGTGAGAATGGCCAGGGCTGTTGGATTAAGCCGACGGCCCGAGGTGCGAGCGGAACCGGCAACGCCGATCCGACTCCATTCGACGATATGCGGCGAGGAGGGTGGCACGCCTTCGCAAAGCTGAGGCAAATGCGTGGAGAGAACGTAGGGGCGTGCAGTTGGAAGAAGTCTGGAGTATCCCACAACCTCATCTTCGTCGACTGCTAGAAGATGGACGGCGTGCTCGTCGTCAAACTCGTCGATCTCACGCTTGTCATCGCGCGCGATTGCCGCCCAGCCCATCTCCTCCACGAAAATCCTATGCCGCAGGCGCCACGCTTGCTCCATTAGGTCTCGGTTATGATCGATATTCGCGGCAGTGATGACTTGAATCATGAAACACCTCCGTGCTTGGTGTGCCCGCCCGACGAGGCGCGCGACACCACGCGAACGCGTGGTGTCCGCCCGTTTGTTGCGCGGTGTGGGCTATTTCCGGAGATGAGGTCTCGGTGCTATCGTCAGTTGAACCGCGGCTCGAAGCTTTCGAGAGCAGACGATTGGACCTGTCGTGAGCCGAAAATCACTCGATCACACGCTCAAGTTGCTCAAAGAGCTTGACCGAGCTGTCAGCGTTCCCGAAGTGGTTTCAACCGTACACCGCCAACTCGCGGGTTTTGGGATCGACGCGATCATCGCCGGGCTTCTCCCTACATCTTCCGCCCTGACCGGCTTCAACCGGCAGTTCCTGGTGATGGAAAGCGTTCCCGACGAGTGGCGGCAACGGTACCTGCATCGGCGCTACGCCGCACACGATCCGATCGTCGTTCAAACCCTGCACAGGCAGACGGGATTTGGCTGGCGCGACCCTGCACTTCCGTCGCCGACGTCGGAGACCGCTGTTCAAATCATGAACGAGGCGGCCGAGTTCGGCCTTAGCGACGGCTACACGGTCCCCCTGACGACCGTCGAGGGTGAGATCGGCGGGATGAGCTTTGCGGGCCGCCGGCTCGAGATAGCCCCTGAGCATCGCGGAATGCTGACGCTTGTCGCGAGCTACGCCTTCGGTCACGGCCTCCTTGTGCGCGGCCAGCCAATTGAACAATCCGCCGGCCTTTCACCGCGCGAGCGTGAGACCCTTCAGTGGACCGCTGAGGGAAAAACCGATTGGGAAATCGGCGAGATCATGGGCATCTCGGAACACGGGGTCGACTCACACCTGCGCGGGGTGCGCACGAAACTTCGAACACGCAATCGGGCTCAGTCTGTCGCCGAGGGTTTCCGGCTCGGTTTGATCGTCTAGGTACGGGGCATCCCGCATCGGCCGACAGAAAATTCGAGTAGCCCTTGGAGCACGACGAGCGAGACGATCATCTTCTGCGATTGATTGCGGCAGCCCTCAGCGTACCTGTGCAAACGTTTGCGACTGAAGTTGCTGTCGAACTAGACAAGGCCGGTGATCTGCACGGCACATACCTGCTCGCCAGGTTGATTCGGGCTTTCTGCGCACTTCAGAACGACGATGAGCGGCTCGAGGCGCTCCGCATAATCGAAGAACGAACAAACCGGACTTCTTGACGCAGGCCGCACATCACGCGCCGATAAAAGATGGTTCCGAGCGCCAACGTCTGAGCCGCCACGAACGACAGCATCTGACCGGAAGCTGCCGGTCGGCTTCCAAGAAGGTCCACCGGTTGAGCGTACGGACTGCTACTATTTCAACTCGGCCGCTCAAGCTGCCAACGGCGATTCTCCAACGCTGTTGTTCTAGGGGCGACTTTTATCCGGCGTGGAAGGCTACGCTCACCGCAGCCGCGTTGCGTCGATGACCAGGAAGTACTGGCAAGCCTCCGCCCCGAGATTGGTGAAGGCGTGCCCGGCATCGGCCTCGAAATACAGGCTGTCCCCTTCCTCGACCACGAGGGACCGCTCTCCGATGACGGCGCGCAGGCGCCCCTTCAGCACGAAGATGTATTCCGAGACGCCCCTGCGGTGGGCCACAAACTCCCCCGCCGTCGCCCCCGGCGGCAGGGTGTTGAGCACCATGTCGATCCCCCGGCCCGGCAGGACCGGTGAGAGGCAGCGGCGCAGGAAGCCCGATTCCTCGTCCCGCAGCACCGGCTGGCGGGCGGCGGGGATCAGCAGCACCTCCCGGTCGGTGGCCGGCGACATCAGGCGCGAGAAGGTCACGTCCAGGGCCTCGGCGAGCCGCGAGAGCACCGCCGTCGATGGCACCGCCTCGCCTCGCTCCACCTTGGAGATCATCGAACGGCTCACCCCCGAGCGGGCGCTCAGCGCCTCCAGGGAGAGATCTCGCTCCTTGCGCCGCCGCCGGATTTCTTCGGCGAGCACCTGGAGCTGCGAGCGGGCCTCCGCGTCGGCCTGCTCGCGCCGCCCCTCTGTCATGACCGTCATCGGCACGTCGTCCTGGTCCCCCGGCCAGAGCGCTCCCACGTTCCCGGAAGCTCGCGGGAGGGACTTAGCACGACCGGCGCGGCCGTGTCCGCTGGACCGAAGCGTTCGGTTGGCACGCGGCTTGTATCACCTGGAGTGGAAATTCCTCCTGCAAAGTGGATGTCCGACATGCTCGACACCGCCCTCCCGATGGATGGAACCCTGCTGGCCGCGCAGGATCCCGTGACCCCTGCGGACCGCCGCCAGATCGTTTGGTCGAGCGTCATCGGCACCACCATCGAGTGGTACGACTTCCTGATCTACGGAACGGCCAGCGCACTGGTGTTCAATAAGCTGTTCTTCCCCAGCATCGATCCGGTGGTGGGGACCATCGCCGCGTTCGGCTCCTACGCCGTGGGTTTCCTGGCGCGGCCCCTCGGCGGGGCGGTGTTCGGCCATTTCGGTGACCGGGTCGGGCGCAAGGCCATGCTGGCCCTGACCCTGATGATCATGGGCATCGGCACTTTCCTGATCGGCTGCCTGCCGACCTATGGGCAGATCGGCATCCTGGCCCCGGTCCTCCTCGTCGCCCTGCGGCTGGTCCAGGGCATCGGGATCGGCGGCGAATGGGGCGGCGCCGTGCTGATGGTGGTGGAGAGCGTGCCGCAGGAGCGGCGGGGGTTCTACGGTAGCGTCGTCCAGCTCGGATACCCGATCGGGGTGATCCTCTCGATCGGCGCCTTCGCGCTGACCGGCCTCCTGCCGGAGCAGGCGTTCCTGTCCTGGGGCTGGCGGGTGCCGTTCCTGGCGAGCGCGCCGCTGGTCCTCGTCGGCCTGTTCATCCGCCTGCGGCTGCACGAGACCCCTGCCTTTCGAGCGATCAAGGCAAAAGCGGCGACGGCCCGGCTGCCGGTGATGGAGATCCTCACCGAGCATCCGGGCCTGTTCCTGAAGGCGGTGGGCCTGAAGGTCTCGGAGATCGCCTATGTCAGCGTGGTGACCGTGTTCTCGATCTCCTACGTCACCGGCCAGCTCGGGCTGTCACGCGGCGTGATCCTCAACGGGATCCTGATCGCAGCGGTGATCGAACTCTTCACCATCCCGGCCTTCGGCTGGCTGTCGGACCGCTACGGCCGCAAGACCTTGTTCGTGGCCGCCTGCCTGTTCTCGATCGCCTTCGCTTTCCCGATGTTCCAACTCCTCGACACCCGTAACCCGACCACCATCGCCCTGACAGTCGCGGTCGCCCTCAGCTTCGGCCAGGGCATCATGTTCGGGACCGGGGCCGCCTGGATGTCCGAGATGTTCCACGCCCGCTTGCGCTACAGCGGCGCCTCCCTCGGGTTCCAGGTCGGCGCGGCCCTGAGCGGCGGCTTCACCCCGCTGATCGCCGCCGCCCTCCTCACCTGGAGCGGCGGGGCGACATGGCCGATCTCGACCTATCTCATCGTCCTCGCCTGCGTGACGCTCGTGGCCACCTACCTGGCACCCGAAACAGCCCGGCGGCCCATCGACTGAGCGAGGTGACGGCCGCATCATTGATGCAAAACCCTACGACCCTTTTGTGGACATTCGTCCACTGCGGTGGAATATAAATCAGGCAAGAATGCCTCGAAGGAGGGCGGCTTTGACCCGAACGATCATCGCTACGGAGGCCGCCGCGCCGGCGGTGGGACCCTATGCTCAGGCCACCCGGGTGGGCGACCTCGTCTTCGCCTCGGGGCAGCTGCCGATCGACCCCGCCACGGGGGCGTTCCCGGAGGGGATCGAGGCGCAGACGCGCCGCTCGCTTGCCAACCTAGCGGCGGTGCTGGAAGCCGGGGGCGCCAGCCTCGCGAGCGTGGCCAAGACCACGGTGTTCCTGAAGAACATGAACGACTTCGCCGCGATGAACGCCGTCTACGCTGAGCACTTCCCAGAAGCCGCCCCGGCGCGCTCGACCGTAGAGGTGGCGCGCCTGCCGCGCGACGCCCTGGTCGAGGTCGAGGCCATCGCCCTCGCGACAGGACCCGCCCGATGAGCACGACCGCGGCCCCTCCCCATATCGAGGCCTTCGCCCACAAGGTCGGCTCGGTCGCCCACGGCGTGCCCGGTGGCGCCACCGGGTGGCAGGGCAGCCTGCTCCACATCCACATTGCCCCTGCGGCGAGCTACGAAATGGAGGAGCTGACGGAGGCCCGCTGCGTCGCCGGCCGGGGCATCGAAGGCGACCGCTATTGCCTCGGCACCGGCACATACTCGCCCAAGGCCGACACCCGCGAGGTGACGCTGATCGAGCACGAGGTGCTCGACGCCCTCGCGCGCAACGATCCGCCGCTTCAGGATGGGCCGATCCACCTGGCGCCCATCGACCACCGCCGCAACCTCACGGTACGTGGTGTGCCCCTCAACCACCTCGTCGGCCGCCGCTTCCGGGTGGGCGAGGTGATCCTGCGCGGGGGGCGGCTGAACTTCCCGTGCAAATACCTTGAGGAACTGCTCGGCCTCCCCGTCTACCTGCCGCTTTACAACCGCTCCGGCCTCAATTGCGGGATCGAGCGCGGCGGCATCATCCGGCCGGGCGATCCGATCACCCTGGTGGAGTAAGGCGATGTCCGCCCGCATCGTCATGAAGCTGACGGTCGTGGAGGCCCTGGCCACCACACCGGAGGTGGTGCGCCTCACCCTCGTCCATCCGCAGCGCCCTCAGTTGCCCGCCTGGGAGCCCGGCGCCCATGTCGACCTGCGCCTGCCGGACGAGCGGGTGAGGCAGTACTCTCTTTGCGGCGACCCCGCCGACCGGAGCCGGTACGTTCTAGCGATCAAACGCGAGGAGGCGGGGCGTGGCGGTTCGGCCTGGGCGCATGCCCACCTCGCCGCCGGCACAACCGTCCCCATCTCGCATCCGCGCAACCATTTCCCCCTGGCCGCCGGGGCGCGCCACCACGTGCTTATCGGCGGCGGTATCGGCGTGACGCCCGTCGCCGCCATGGCACGGCACCTGGCCGCGACCGGGGGCGACTTCACACTCCACCTCTGCGCGCGCTCTGCCGCGCATGCCCCCCTGCTGGAGGAGCTGCGCGCAGTCTGCGGTGAACGCCTGCACTGCTGGTACACTGCGGAGGGCCGACGGCTCGATCCCGCGACGCTCGGGCCGCCGGAGGACGGCGCCCACCTCTACGCCTGCGGACCCCAGCGTCTGACGGCGGCGGTGCAGGCGCTGGGCTGGCCGGCGGAGCAGGTGCATGTCGAGCATTTCGCGCCTCTGGTCGATGAGGGCTACGTGCCCGAACCCTTCGATGTGCAGATCGCCTCGACTGGCGCGACCCTGCATGTCCCCGCCGAAACCTCGCTCCTGGAGGTCCTGCGCCAGAACGGGGTCAAGATGCCCTCGTCCTGCGAGATCGGCGTGTGCGGCGCCTGCGAATGCGGCTATCGGGAAGGCGACGTGATCCACCGCGACGTCGTGCTGCCCCAGGCCAGACGCCTAGACCACCTGATGCCCTGTGTCTCCCGAGCCCGCGGGACCGTGACGCTCGCCCTCTGATCACTTGCAGCGCGACCCCGGCTCATTGACCGGGGCGCCTCAGCCCCGGCACGGGCCGCTCGTGATGAAGGCCACCGTCTCGGCCATGCCCTGAACGAGAAGATGCAGTGCCACGAGCTGAATCGCCTTGCCTTCAATGAGTGAGCGACCGCCGCTGGCTTTGTCGGACGGGCGCTTCGAAGCGAGTCCGCTTTCAAGTTCGGCGGTGACGCGGTCAGATGGCTGCATTGGGCGCCAAGCCGAACGATCGCTTTTGCGCCCATCGGCGATCCGGCATGGCGTAGTCTGGCCAAAAGCTGTCTGTCCGGTTTCTGGCAACCGGTGGCGTGAAGCAGACGGGTTGAATCGCTCCCGCTTCCAACGCAGCGGCGCCGAGATGTTGCTGTCACGCAGCAGGAACTTGGAGCCACTACGATGCACGGCCCCCCCGCCGGTTGAGGGCCAGCGCCAGGAGCGTGCAGACCGCCCCGGAGAGGAGGTAAGCCCCAACTGAGACCAGCCCAAAGGTGCTTGCCATCAGCAGGGCGACGAGCGGCGCGAAGCCGGCGCCGATGAACCACGCGGCTGTCGCCGTCGTGCCCGCGCCCGTGTAGCGATGCCGAGACGAGAAACTGTCGTTTAACGCACCGGAGGACTGACCGAAGGCGAGCCCCAGAAGCCCAAAGCCGAGCAGCACGTAGGTCCATTCGCCCGCCAAGCCGCTGCCGAGCAACTGGGGGGCGAAGCCGCTGTAGGCGGCGATCAGGATGGCGGACAAACCAAGCACCGTTCGGCCGCCGATCCGATCGGCTATAAGCCCGGACAAGGCGACAGCCAGCAATCCGACGGCCGCCCCGGCAAGCTCGATCACCAGGAAGTTCAGCGGAGCGTCGCTAGACGTGAGGACCACCCACGAGAGCGGGAACACGGTGACGAGATGGAACAGCGCAAAACTCGCCAGGGGAGCGAACGCGCCGAGGATCACAGTCCGCCATTCCTCGCGGAACAGGCCGGCCACAGGGGACGGCTGGAGCTCACGGCTCTGGTACAAGCGTTCGAATTCGGGAGTCGAGATCAGCCGCAGCCTGGCGAACAGCGCCACGACGTTGATCACGAAGGCGACGAAGAACGGGTACCGCCAGCCCCAGTCGAGGAAGTCCGCCGGTCTCAGCGTGAGAAGCAGAAACGCGAACAGGGCGCTGGCCACGAACATCCCGATGGGCGCGCCGAGCTGCGGGACCATTCGGAACCAGCCGCGCCGCTCCGGCGGTGCGCTAAGCGACAGGAGTGCAGGCAACCCGTCCCAGGTGCCGCCCTGGGCGAAGCCCTGCCCGATCCGCAACACGGCCAGAATAACCGCTGCGACACCTCCGACCTGTGCGTAGCCGGGCAAGAACGCCATGGCGGCGGTCGATCCCCCAAGTAGGAAGAGCGCGACAGTCAGCTTGACCCCCCTCCCGTGCCTGCGGTCGACCCACATGAACGCGAGCGCGCCGAAGGGCCGAGCGACGAATGCCGACGAGAAGATCGCGAAGGAGTAAAGCGTGCCGGTGAGCGCGTCGGCGTAGGGGAAGATCAGCGACGGGAACACCAGTACCGAGGCGATCGCGTAGACGAAGAAGTCGAAGAACTCCGACGACCGCCCGATGATGACGCCCACCGCGATCTCGCCGGGCCGGATCCGATGCTCCCGCGCGTTGACGAGGCGGGCGTCGCGCTCCAGCGGCGTCGAGCTCGCGGCACTGGCGGTCGTGGCTGCCATTCGTTCGATCCTCCCCTCCACCCCGCCGCGGGGCCTTGTTCCGGGCGCCCGCAAGACATCAGGGCCGGCCACCAACCATAGCGGCTGAAAATCCAGCGCGGTTTGACCGCGGTCAAAGTCGACCGGAAGCTCGGCGGCTATTCGAAGGGCCATGCCCAGCCCAGCAACCAGCCTCATGAAACGGGCCACCGGCCTCCCACTCCTCGTCCTGCCGCTGCTGCTCAGCGGCTGCGACATGGTGGTGTTGAACCCGACCGGCGATGTCGCCTATCAGCAGCGCAACCTGATCCTGTTCTCGGTCGGTGTCATGCTGCTCATCATCGTGCCGGTGATGGTGCTGACCGTGCTGTTCGCCTACCGATACCGGAGCGGTAACCCGAACAAGATCTACGATCCCAGCTTCGACCATTCGACGACGCTCGAACTGGTGATCTGGTCCTGCCCGCTGCTCATCATCATCGCGTTGAGCGCGGTGACCTGGACGAGCACCCACCTGCTCGACCCGTTCCGCCCACTGGAGCGCCTCGCGCCGGGCGTTCCCGTTCCGCCGAACGCCAAGCCGCTGAACGTCCAAGTCGTGGCGCTCGATTGGAAGTGGCTGTTCATCTATCCCGACCTCGGGATCGCGACCGTGAACGAGCTGGCACTGCCGGTGAACGTGCCGGTGCGCTTCTCGATCACCTCGACGGACCAGTTCAATACCTTCTACGCACCGACCCTCGCCGGCATGATCTACGCCATGCCGACCATGCGCTCGGAACTGAACGCGGTGCTTAACAAGCCCGGCGAAAGCTGGGGGTACTCGGGCAACTACACTGGCCGTGGGTACTCCGACATGCGCTTCAAGTTGCGTGGCGTCGAAGGGGCCGATTTCGACCGCTGGGTGGCGGACGTGAAGGCAGCCGAAAGCGGTTTGGAGTTGTCCACCCTCGTCGAGCTGGTCAAGCCGAGCGAGAAGGTGCCGGTGATGCACTTCGCCTCCCTCCAGAATGGCTTGTTCGACCGCGCGGTCAACCGCTGCATCGAACCCGGCAAACCGTGCATGATCGACGTCATGCGGCGGGACATGCAGGCGAGCGGCGGACATCCGCACCATGCGCACCCGGCCCCCGCCATGCCGCCGGGCCGCGAGGCGCAGCCGCTGACCGGCATCAAGCCGAAGTCTGCGCTGGAGAAGTCACCCGACGAGAAGGGCACGAGCCCGAACGTCACCAAGCCGGTCGAGCCCGAGACCCCCGGCCAGCTTAAGCCGGGCGATGGGCGCAACCGCGACCTCCAGTAGCCCGACATCGAGCTCTTTGCCGCTCCCGGGGCGCAGAGCAGGCCTAATCTCTCGTCCACGGGACCATCATGACCGAAACGACACTCAAGACGATCTTCGGCCGCCTGGGCTGGGAGTCGTTCCCGATCCACGAGCCGATCCTGTTCGGTACCTTCGTCGTCGTCGCGCTGCTGGGCCTCGCCATCGTCTGCGCGGCGACGTGGTTCCGGCTCTGGGGCTATCTGTGGAGGGAGTGGTTCACGAGCGTCGATCATAAGAAGATCGGCATCATGTACGTCATCCTCGGCATCATCATGCTGCTGCGCGGCTTCGCCGACGCACTGATGATGCGGGTTCAACAGGCGATCGCCTTCGGGGCCAACGAGGGCTACCTGCCCGCCCACCACTACGATCAGATTTTTACTGCCCATGGGACGATCATGATCTTCTTCGTGGCGATCCCGCTGGTGGTCGGCCTGATCAACTTCGTGATGCCGCTCCAGATCGGCGCACGCGACGTCGCCTTCCCATTCTTGAACAACCTGAGCTTCTGGCTCACCGCGGCCGGCGCGGTGCTGACGATGATCTCGCTGTTCATCGGCGAGTTCGCCCGGACCGGCTGGCTGTCCTACGCGCCGCTGGCCGAGCTGTCCTACAGCCCGGATACCGGCGTCGACTACTATCTTTGGTCGCTGCAGATCGCGGGTGTAGGTACGACGCTGTCGGCGATCAACATGGTGGCGACCATCATCAAGATGCGCGCGCCCGGCATGACCATGATGAAGCTGCCGGTCTTCTGCTGGACTGCGCTGTGCTCGAACGTGCTGGCGATTGCCATCTTCCCGGCGCTCACGGTCGCGTTCTTCCTGCTGATGCTCGACCGCTACGTCGGGACGAACTTCTTCACCAACGAGCTCGGCGGAGCGCCGATGATGTACTGGAACATGGTCTGGATCTGGGGTCACCCCGAGGTCTACGTGCTCGTCCTGCCCGCGTTTGGCATCTACTCGGAGATCACCTCGACCTTCACCGGCAAGCGTCTGTTCGGTTACACGTCGATGGTCTACGCGACTGTGGTCATCACCATCCTGTCCTACTTGGTCTGGCTGCACCACTTCTTCACGATGGGGGCGGGCCCAGCTGTCAATAGCTTCTTCGGCATCGCCACGATGGTGATCTCGATCCCCACGGGGGCAAAGGTCTTCAACTGGCTGTTCACGATGTACCGCGGCGACATCCGCTTCGAGCTGCCGATGATGTGGGTGGTGGCCTTCATGCTAACCTTTGTGGTCGGCGGCATGACCGGCGTGCTGCTCGCGATCCCGCCGGCGGACTTCGTGCTCCACAATTCGCTCTTCCTCGTGGCGCACTTTCACAACACCATCATCGGCGGCGTCGTGTTCGGGCTGTTCGCCGCCATGGTCTACTGGTTCCCCAAGGCGTTCGGGTTCAAGCTCGACCCGTTCTGGGGGAAGGTCGCCTTCTGGGGTTGGGTGGTGGGCTATTGGGTCGCCTGGACGCCGATCTACGTGGTCGGCCTGATGGGTACCGCCCGCCGCGTCCACCACTTCGACGACCCGAGCATTCAGCCATACTTCGTCATCGCCGCGATCGGGGCGCTCATCATCCTCGTCGGCATCCTCGGCTTCGTGATGAGCATCGTCATGGGCTTCGTGAAGCGCGAGGAGCTGCGCGACACGAAGGGCGACCCGTGGGGCGGCCGGACGCTCGAATGGTCCACCTCGTCGCCGCCGCCAGCGTACAACTTCGCCTTCCTGCCCGTCGTGCACGACCTGGACGCGTGGTACGACATGAAGGCGCGCGGCTACCAGCGGCCCGCGGACGAGTTCCGCCCGATCCACATGCCGCGGAACACCGGCACGGGTGTGATCCTCGCCGGCCTGTCGCTCGCCCTCGGGTTCGGCATGGTCTGGTACATGTGGTGGCTCGCCGCCCTGACCTTCGTCGCCCTGCTCGCCTTGGCGGTCGGACACACCTTCAACTTGAAGCGCGACACCTTTATTCCGGCCGCCGAGGTCGCGGCGACGGAACGCGCGGCAGCCGCTGGCCGTGAGGGCTTGAGATGACCCATCGCACAACCGACGCCCGCGAGGTCGCCATTACCTGGCACCACCTGGATCCGGACGATCACGACCATGGCGGTGGCTCCACGGTCCTGGGCTTCTGGATCTACCTGATGAGCGACGCGCTTATCTTCGCCTCGCTGTTCGCGATGTTCGGCGTGGTGAGCACCAGCTACGCCGGCGGTCCCGTCCCACGGCAGATTTTCGATCTGCCGCTGGTCGCCCTCAACACGGCGCTCCTGCTCGCTTCGTCCATCACCTTCGGACAGGCCATGCCGCACATGGAGGCGGGTCGGATCGGCCCGACGCGGCTCTGGCTCGCGGTGACCGGGCTGCTGGGCGCCGCCTTCGTCGGCGTCGAACTCTACGAGTTCTCGCACCTAATCGCCGAAGGGGCCGGTCCGCAGCGCAGCGCGTTCCTGTCCGCCTTCTTCACCCTGGTCGGGACGCACGGCGCGCACGTCACCGTCGGGCTGATCTGGGTCGTGACGATGCTCGTCCAGATCAGCCAGCACGGGCTCACGAGCGAGATCAGGCGCCGGGTCGTGTGCCTGTCCATGTTCTGGCACTTCCTGGACATCATCTGGATCGGCGTCTTCAACTTCGTCTACCTGTATGGAGTGATCCGTTGAGCACCCGTCCCGTCCATCTCGCACCCGAGGGTCATGGGGCCGCTCACGGGTATGGCAGCCGCCGCGGCTACCGGATCGGCGTCGCGCTCTCGATCCTGCTTACGGTCGTCCCGTTCTGGCTGGTCATGTCCGCGGCGCTGCCTGATCCGGCGGTGACGGCGGCAATCATATTCGCGCTGGCACTCGTCCAGATCGTCGTCCACGTCGTCAGCTTCTTGCACCTCGATACGCAGTCGGAGGACGGCTGGACGTTGCTCGCCTTCTTGTTCACGGCCGTGATCGTGGTGCTGACGATCGGCGGCTCGGTGTGGGTGATGTACCACCTCAACACGAACATGATGCCGATGCCGGATGGCGCCATGTCGACGATGCGCTGAGCCGGTCAGGCGCAGCCGTGACGGGGGAGACTTCTAGTAGCGGCCGAGCTGCGCCCGGCTCATCAAGCATGTATCCGCCGACGCCGGCATGACCACACGAGTGTGCGTCAGGAGATATCGATGATGGCGCCAGACACATCTAGCGACAGCCCGATACACGCCTCGGGACAGTCGTGCGTCATTCAGGAAGCAGACCTGGATCGTATGATGACACGTCACGAGCAGCTAGCGTGCCTATGCGATCTGTTGGAAGCCTGTGCCGACAGCTTGCCCGTCTGGCCGACGGACACACAGGCTGAACGGCTGCGCCTGGCGCTCGGCGCGTTCGTCGAGGGAGAGAGGGAAGGCGATGCGTTCATCACCAGGATCTTTGGGTGGGCGGGGCAGGATCCGCTGGCGGCGGCATTGATGCGCCACGTCGATGCACGCCACACCGATGACCTCGTGCACGCTGAGGACCTGATCGCAGCGCTGCAAGCGGGGCCGGTGCCGAACGGCAGGATCTCGGCCGAGACTTTCGGGTACATGCTCCGCTGCTTCTTCGCGGCGGGCCGCCAATCGATGGTTTTGGACGAGTTTGCGGTCCTGGCACTCGGCCGCGATCACCTGACGGCCAGCGGCCAGTCGCTGCTCTTCGACAGCCTCTGCCGGCGGGCGAGTTGACGCCTATCGGGCCGCCGCCCGAGCACGAAGCGCATGTGTATCTTTGATCGTCACCGTCCGATTGCCCGAGAGGGCGAGCACGCCGGCGCCCTTCAGCTTCGTGAGTTGTCGGCTCACCGTCTCGATCGTCATCCCGAGCACGTCTGCCATATGACCGCGGGTCATCGGCAGATCGAAGGTTGCCGGTTGGTCCGATCCCGGTCGCCGGGCACATCGCTCCGCTCGTGCAGCCATGTCGATGAGGAGTCCGGCCACCTTCTCACCGGCCGAGAGGCGGGCCAAGCTCAGCATGCGACCGCGCGCCTCCTTCAGCGCTCGTAATGTACGCTGGAGCAGGAGGTTCTCCATCGGCGCGTGCTCCTCCAGAAAGTGCTCGAAGGGCCGTCTCTGGACCGTACACAGTTCCACATCGGTCAAGGCCGTGACGGTGAAGGCGTGCTCTTCTGCGTAGGGCTCACCGACGAAATCGGCCGGGTAGAACAAGCCAACAATTTGCTCTCGTCCGTCGGCCGTGGCGGCGACCATCTTCATGACGCCCGACAGCAGATTGGCACAGATCCGGCTCTCGTCGCCCGCCCACATCACGGTCTCGCCCGCCGTGACGCAACGGCGCTGGCACAGACCGGTGAAGGCGATCACACCCTCGTCGTTGAGGCTGCTGCACAGCGCGTGTTCGCGGACGGGGCAGTTCGCGCAGATCTCGGTCGGCACCGATCCAATCCTTGAAGGTGACAGCAGGCAGGCGTGCTGGCCGGGACCTGCGTGAGATGAGATGCGTGGATCGTCGGTCACGAGCTTGCACCCGCACCCCAGGGCGGGTCGACATGGTCACCGAAGTGGGCAGCAGGCTCGCAGTGCCCGGCGCCGCCTACGACAAGCCGAGCTTGCGCGGGGATGGCTGGGACGGTTGGGCTTGCAGGTCGGGCATCGGTGTCTCCGTGATCAATTTCTCCGAACTGATCCCGTCGGGCCGCCGGGTCCTTGTCTCAGATCAAGGCAACAGCTCCAAATGTCAGGGCGTCCGCGCGCCGAAGCATTTTGGCTGCGTTATCCACCGAGGCGTTCAAGTCGGGGCATGTCGAGCAGGCGGACCCCGCCAGGTACGATCAGGATGAGCTTCTCGCGGTCTAGGCGTGTCAGCGTGCGGCTTACCGTCTCGATGGTGAGGCCGAGATGGTCGGCGATGTCCTGTCGGCCCATAGGCAGCTCCAGCGTCACCGAAGTCAGGCCGATGCGCGCGTAGCGTCCGCGCAGGGCAACCAAGAAGCTCGCGACCTTCTCCTCGGCCCCACGTCGGGCGAGCAGCAGCATCAGCTCCTGCGCGAGGCCGAGCTCGTAGCCGGCGCGCTCATGCAGGCGCTGCAGGAGATGGGGCTTTCGGACCATAAGATCTTGGAACGCACGGCGATCGAAACGGCAGACGGTGACGGGTGACAGGGCCTCGGCGGTCACCGTCTGCCGCTCCGTCAGCACGAGGCCGAGGAAGTCCCCGACAAGAGCGAAGCTCATGACGTGGCGGCGTCCGTCCGGAAGCAGGCGCGAGAGGCGTACGGCTCCCCTGGTGACGTTGTAGACGGCCGTGGTTTCCTCGCCCTGCGAGAAGAGAGTCTGACGCGCATCGAGCACGACGTGCCGGCTGAGCAATTCGAGCTCGTTCAGTTCCTCTGGTGTGAGTGCGGAGCAGACGCTCACGAGGCGAACTTGGCAGTGGGTACAGCCACCCTCGGTGCGTCCATGCCGACACGGATGCCGCTCAGGGCCGCAGGTCTCGCTCGGCATCAGCCACGTCTCGGACTTCCTCACGGAATGACGAGCTTACCCGATCCACTCTTGAAGCGCACAATGGAAACCCGCCGCATCATGCGCACGGCACTTATGCACCCTGATCGCGCGCTGTGTCATCCCAAAGCCCCGTCTCTGTCCCAAACGGGTATCTGAGCGGTGCAGTGAAATGCGCCAGCTCCACGACCTCGCAGGTATCGGCTCGCAGCCGCCAGTCCGAGATGCCGAGGGCTCGGCAGAAGAGCGCTTTGGCCTCCCAAACTGCGCTGACGTCCGATCGCGCGCGTAGCCGCGTGCGGCGTTGCACGATGCACCGATCGTGCCCGGCGCCATCCAGGACGATCTTGTGAAATGTGATGAGATATTCGCGCATGAAACCTCCCCGCATGGGACGTTTCAAACCTGCCGAATTTATCTGACTACGCTTTGATCTGAAACAATGCACCCACGGGAAGCAGCCGGCTGAAGTTGGCCGAAAGCGGGAAAATCCGCTTTCAGGCGTAGGGCTACTGGAACCGGACATTCTGGCGTAGTTCGATCGACTGGCTTTGCAGCCCTACGAAGAACGCGATTCTCCAGCAACGTCTGCCACGATCACCGCATGTTCGATTTGCAATTTGGTGGAACGAGCGCTGCGATGGCTGCGGGGCGTTCCCCACAATGAAGAGCCCCCCTGGAGGGTCCGGGAGGGTTGTGGCAGGCTCCTTAGTGGGGAAGCTGCTCATCGGTGAGAGCGGACCACACCATCGCGGCGGCGGCGAGGGCCGCTAGACGCAGTTGCCCCACTGTTACCTTGTCGCGCGTATCGGCCGCCGTCAGAACGTACCTGAGATTGGAGTTTCCTTCATCGAAGCCTGCGACGAGGCGCAGGGCCGGGACGCCGTGCCGCGTGAAGTTGGCGTGGTCCGAGTTGGCCATTGGCGGCAGGAAAGTCCCGACGGGCACGCCCGCCGCGCCGGTGGCTCGCTCAGCCCAGGCCGCAAGGCCTGGAAGGCCGCTGCACAAGGCCGTCAGACGGCCGGAGCCGGCGACCGAATCGAGGTTGATGTTCAAGGCGAGGGTCTCGCGCTCGGCCTCGGGCAGTCGGTCTAGATAGACCCGCGAGCCCGTCAGGGCCCATTCCTCGGCGCTGAAGAAGGCGAGGCGCAGTCCGCGCCGGAAATGCCCCGCATGAGGGGCGAGCGCCCGCGTCACGGCAAGGGCCGCCGCGACACCGGTGGCGTTGTCCATCGCGCTCTCGGCGAGATCGTGTCCGTCGAGATGGGCGCTCAGCACGACAGTCTCGGCGGTTTGCCCCGGCAGGTCGAACAGGATCGCCTCCGTGCTGGCTGCGAACTCCGTTGCGACGATCGTGAGCCGGGCCCGGGCGTAGCCCGCTCCTGTAGGCGCGAGACGTGCAGCGGCCTCTGGCGTGATCCCGAGGGCGGGGATTCCGTCTTCCCGGCCCCGGCCGGATGATCCCGCGACCGGGCGTGTCGGAAGGGGTCCGGCGATTAGGAAGCCCACGGCACCCGCCTCCCGCGCCCAGGCATATTTCAACCGGCGGTGGATGTGCCCAGGCGCGAACATGTATTCGTGCCGTACCAACGCGATGCGGCCCGCCAGGAGGGGAGCAAGCGCGGTGAACTCTGCCTCGGTGCCTCGCCCAACATCCACGACCTCCGCCTCCAGCCCGGAGGGCGGCGTGGCGACGGTGCGCACGAGGGGATGGCAGCCCAGCGGAGCGGTCCGATCCCCCTCGACGCGTTCCAGCGTGGCGGAGGATGACCGCCAGCCGTCATAGGGCGTCGGGACGATCCCGGCCGCGCGCCCCGCCGCCTTCTCGCCCAGGCACCGGAGGAGGGCTTTTGCGGCATCCTCCGATGATGTGCCTGCGAGGCGTCCGCCACAATCACAGATCGCCGCGAACTCGTCCGGCAGGAGGCGGTCTGACAGAATCGAGGCCGCGACGGAGGAGGGGAGAGGCTGCGTCACGAACCGTGCTCCATCAGGTAGGGCCGAACGTGCCGGTCGATCTCCCCAGCGAAGGCCTCAGCGAGACGGGAGAGGCCGCTCTGCGCCGGCTTCAGCACGGCCACCTCGTAGACGATGCGCGGGGTGAACGGCCGGAGGACGATGTCGGGCGCCGCGTAGCACGCCGCGCTGATCGGATCGACCAGGGCGATCCCAGCACCCTCTGCCGCGAGGTTCAGCGCGGTCGCGAAGAACTCGCACCGGACCATGATCCGCAAATCCGCCCCGTGCGCGGCGAAGGCCTGAGCGATCGCGGGAGTGGTGCCGTGCGCGGGAAGCAGCCCGATCATCGGCACGCCGTCGAGCAGCGCGGGGGTCAAAGTCTCGTGCATCGCCAGGGGATGATTCGTCTTGAGAGCTGTGACCGCCGCGAAGCGATACCGGCGGACGACACTGTCCTTTTTGTCGAAGGGCGGCTCGGCGATGCCCAAATCGAAGGCACGGGCCGCAACGAGATCCCGGATCTCGAGCGAGGAGCGAGTCAGCAGGTTCAGGCGGACGTCCGGCCGCGTCCGCTGGAACTCCGCGACGATGCGGGGAAGCCAAGCGATTCCGGGGCTCGGGTTGGTGGCGACCGTCAGCGAGCCGCGGGCGGTGGCGGCTATGGCGGCGGCCGCATCGTCGAGTTGCGCGACGCCGGCGAGGGCGCGGACGGCCTCTCTGTAGAAGAGCATCGCCTCCGACGTGGGCACCACCTGCCGGCCGTCCCGACGGAAGAGAGAAAAGCCGACCGCCCGTTCGAGGCGTGCCAGCCCGGCGCTCACGGCCGGCTGCGTGACGCCGAGAGCGCGAGCCGCCGCCGTCAGGCTGCCGTTCTCGATGATCGCAGTGAAAAGTTCGATCTGGCGAAGATCCATAACTATGATTTATCGAGCGGCAATCGACTCGCTGGCAAGCCTAAAATTCGAGCGTGACAGACGCTCCCTGATCGCCTCAATCTGCCACCATCACGAACGGTGATGAATGATGGTGGCTTCGGCGCGACGGGTTCTGGTGGGTCAGGAGATCGGGAAGGCGTTCGGGACGCACCGCGTCCTCGATGCCGTGGATCTCACCCTGCACGAACGGGAGGTGGTCTGCGTCATCGGGCCGAGCGGCTCGGGCAAGACCACGTTGTTGCGCTGCCTTGCCCTCCTCACGGCACCGGACCAGGGCCGCGTGCTCATGCACGATCAGGTCGTCGCCAGCAGTAAGGCGGACCGCTCCGTCGCGCGGGCCGCCCGCGCCGTGCGGTCGGACGTCGGCATGGTCTTCCAGCACTTCAATCTGTGGCCGCATATGACCGTGCTGGCCAATGTCATCGAGGCCCCGATCCGCGTGCGGGGGCTGATGCGCGACGAGGCCGTCGCCCGGGCCGAGGCGCTGCTCGCCAAGGTCGGCCTGTCCGACAAGCGCGATGCCTATCCGGGCCGCCTCTCGGGCGGCCAGCAGCAACGCGTGGCCATCGCCCGCGCCCTGGCCATGCGCCCGGCCGTCCTCCTGTTCGACGAGCCGACGAGCGCGCTCGACCCAGAATTGCGGCGCGAGGTTCTGGCGGTGATGCGCGACCTCGCCGGCGAGGGGATGACCATGATGGTCGTGACCCACGAGATGGGGTTTGCCGAGAAGGTCGGCAGCCGCGTCGTCTTCATGGATGGCGGCCGGATCATCGAGGAGGGCGAACCTAAGGCCTTCTTCGCCGCGCCCCACACCGACCGCGCGCGCCGCTTCCTGGCACAGTTCGAGGACTGACCGACACCCGCATTCAGACGGAGGATTGCACGATGACACGTCGTTTCACGGGGTTCCTCACGGCCGTCCTGACCGGGATCGCCCTTCTCGGGGCGATTCTTCCCGCTGACGCCCAGCAAACGCAGTCGCATCTCTACGACATCACCAAGTCCGGCAAGCTGCGCGTGTGCACTTGGCCGCTCTACTACTCGATCTCCTTCCGCAACCCCGCGACCGGTGAACTCGAGGGGATCGACGCCGACCTGATGAAGGAGTTGGCAAAGGACATGGGCGTCAAGCTCGAAGTCGTCGAGACGGCTTTCGGCACATTCATCGCTGACCTTCAGGCCAACAAATGCGACATCGGCATGTTCGGCGTCGGCGCGACCATGAAGCGGGCGCAAGCCGTCGAGTTCTCGAGGCCGTACCTCGTGACCAACGTCTATGCGGTGGTGAAGGGGGACGGCCCGATCAAGCAATGGGGCGACATTGACAAGAAGGGGATCACCGCCGCGGTCACCCTCGGCTCCTACATCGAGCCGTTCATGCGCGGCTACTTGAAGAACGCCGCCGTCAACGCCGTGGCGCCGCCGGCCACCAGCCAAGCGGAACTGATGACGAACCGGGCCGACGTCATCATGAGCGACTTCCCCACCGCCCTGCGCATGAAGAAGGAGTTCCCCGGCGTTACCTACCTGCTGCCGCCGGAGAAGCTCGCGGTGACGCCCTACGCCTATGTCGTCGCGCCGGGCGACCAGATCTGGCTCAACTACGTCAATCTGTTCGTCGACACGATCAAGCTCGACGGGCGTCTCGCCAAGTTCGCCGACAAGAACGGGCTCGGCCCGATCGTCGCGCCGTAGGCCGCCGGCGATGGGCACCTATCAATTCCGCTGGGACGTGATTCCGGCGAATCTCCCGTTCCTGCTGTCAGGCGTCCAGACGACCCTCATCATCTCGGGGCTGACCCTCGTCTTCGCGACGGCGGGGGGGCTTCTGGTCGCGGTCATGTCGAGCTCTCGCTTCTGGCCCCTGCGGATGATCGCCCTTGTCTATGGCGAGATCATCCGCAACACCCCGATCCTCGTGCAACTCCTATGGGCCTATTACGTCCTGCCGATCCTTCTCGGGATCCGCCTCGATGCCTTCGCCGCCGCTGTCCTCGGCCTGTCGATCTACTCGTCAGCCTTCATCGCCGAGGTTTTCCGAGCGGGCATCCAGGCTGTCCCGGTCGGGCACCGGGAGGCGGCGCAGGTCCTCGGACTCACGCCGGGCCAGAGCTTCGTCCGGATCGTTCTTCCGCAGGCGGTCCGCCTGATCCTGCCGCCGCTCGCAGCCAATTTCGTGCAGCTCATCAAGTACTCTTCACTTGCCGCGGTGATTTCCGTGGGCGAGATCACCCGAAGGGGTATGGAGCTATCGTCATCGACCTTCCGTCCGCTGGAGATATTTACCTTCATTGCGGTGATTTACTTCATAATTTGCTGGCCGCTGACACAGTCAATCCGCATCTGGGAGCGCCGCCTTGCCGCGCGCTGACATCGCCGCCCGCCGCGCCCTCGCCACCGACCGTGCCTCCGAGGTGGCCGCCATCGCCCGGCGGCTGATTGCGGCCGCGTCCCCGAACCCGCCTGGGGACACCCGCACGGTCGCCGAGGTCGCTGTCGCCTGCATCCGCGAAACGGTGCCCTCGGCCGAGATCGCGCGGCACGAGAGTGCGGAGGGCATCGTGAACGTGGTTGCCCGGGTTCGGGGCGCGGGCCCTGGCCGGCGGGTCATCCTCAACGGCCATCTCGACACCTACCCCGTGGGTGAACCCGGCGCTTGGAGCGTCGATCCGGCCGGCGCGACCATCGATGGGCTCCTGTACGGACGCGGGGCCGCCGACATGAAGGGCGGGATCGCCGCCTCCATCGTCGCCCTCGCCGGGCTTGCCGACGTCGCGGACGCATGGCCTGGCGAAGTCGTTCTCACGCTGGCCGGAGACGAGGAGACGATGGGCCCCCTCGGAACCCGGTGGCTGCTCGACACCGTACCCCACGCGACGGGGGATGCGGTGATCATCGGCGATGCCGGCTCGCCGCGCGTCCTGCGCTTCGGCGAGAAGGGCTTCCTCTGGATCGAGGTCGAGGCGGTGGGCCGGCCCGCCCACGGCGCCCACGTCCACCTCGGGGACAATGCGATCGACCGGCTGCGCAGGGCGCTGGACCGGCTCGGCGCGGCCTTGGCGGCGGTGCCCGTGGTTGCACCGGCCGCCGTGAGCGAAGCGATCGCGCGGTCGCGTCCCATCTCCGAGCCCCTGGCCGGGGCCGGCGAGACGGACACGCTCGGCCGGATCACCGTCAATCTCGGCCGGATCGAGGGTGGCACCTCGCCCAATCTCATCCCGTCCCGGGCCCGCGCCGCCCTCGACATCCGCCTCCCCGTCGGCGTGGCGGCGGAGGCGGTCGAGACCGCGATCCGCGGCGCCCTCGACGATCCGGACCTGACGGTCCGGGTGCTGCGGAACTTCGCGCCGAACCATACCGACCCGAACCATCGCCTCGTGCGCCTGTGCGCCGCCGCCGCCGGGGACGTGGTGGGTGCCCCGGTCGCGGTGAACATGCGGGTCGGCGGCTCGGACGCCCGTTGGTTCCGGATGCGGGGCATCCCCACCGTCGTCTACGGGCCCACCCCCCACGGCATGGGCGGCCCCGACGAGTTCGCCGCCATCGCCGAACTCGGGCAGGTCGCCCGCGTCCACGCGCTCACCGCCTTCGACTTCCTGAGGGACACACAGCCTTGACCGAACCGCTGTTCACCGCGCCGGAAACCTTCATGGGGCTTCCCGCCGGGAGCCCCGGTCCCGGATGCCGGGCGGCGATCCTCGGCGTCCCGTTCGACTGCGGAACGCACGCCTTCCGGGTCGGGGCGCGGCAGGGTCCGACCGCCGTGCGCCGCCAATCCGGCCTCATCCGCCGGTTCCACCCCTCGCTGGCGGATGTCGACGTGCTGAGCCTCCTCGGCGCCGTCGATTGCGGCAACGTCGCCCTCACGCCGGGGCGCATCGACGACGCGCTGCCCCGGATCGAGGCGGCGGCCGGCGCGATCCTCGATGCGGGGGCCGTGCCGGTCGGGATCGGCGGCGACGGTTCGGTATCGCTGGCCCTCATGCGAGCGGCGGGGCGCCGCCACCCGGGGCTCGTCGCGCTCCATATCGACAGCCACACGGACGCCTATCCCTACGAGCCGGACGACCGCTACAACGCCGCGACGCAGTTCACGAACGCCGCGGAGGAAGGCTGGGTCGACGCCTCCCGGTCCTGGCATGTGGGGGTGCGCGGGTTCACCTATTGCAGCGGCGTGCTCACCCACGCGGCCCATCTCGGTTTCCGTGTCGTGACCGCGGAGACGTTGCTGCGGCGGGGCTTCGCGCAGACCATGGCCGAGTTCCGCAGCACCGTGGGCGAACGGCCGGTCTATCTCTGCTGGGACATGGATGTCTTCGATCCGTCCGTCGCCCCCGGCGTCTGCACGCCCACCTGGGGCGGCCTGACGGCGCGGGAGGGAATCGAGCTGATCCGCAGCTTGAGCGGCCTGAACATCGTGGCGATGGACTTCAACACCGTGAGCCCGCCGCAGGACGTGAACGACATGGCCGCGCATCTGTGTGCGCACATGATCATGGAGGGTATGCTTCTGCTGGCCCGCCGGCACGACCTGATCCAGGACATGGCCTGAGTATCGTCGGCCCGACCAGCCGGGTGTGAGAGATCGCCCTTGGGGGCCATGCCCTGAGGAGAGGCGATACCGGCGGCATATGGAGGGGTTGCCCCCTCCCGCAGTGGGCGAGCACGCCTGTCTTCCAGAGCCTGCGGTCCGGCACGGGGGATCGTAGACAAAGCACGGTCCCGCTCGTGCCGCATGCAGCTTACCGATGCGCCGCTTGCGTCCAAGCCGATCCCCGGCCTTCCGGGGGATGACCATACGCGGGGCGCGATCCTTTGCCCTCAGGTCAATGATGCAGGCCGCCATGCGTTCGGACACGCCCTACGATGTCATCGTGGTCGGGATTGGCGGGATGGGCAGTGCCGCGGCCTGGCAGTTGGCCAAGCGCGGTCAGCGCGTGCTCGGGCTGGAGCGATACGACATCCCCCACGCCATGGGTTCGTCCCACGGGATCAGCCGGATCATCCGTCTACCGTACTATGAGGATCCGGCCTATGTGCCGCTCCTGCACCGGGCCTACGCGCTGTGGCGGGACCTCGAGGCGGCGACGGGCGACGAAATCCTGGTGATCACCGGCTCCATCGACGGCGGCGCCGAGGAGAGCGATGTCTTTCAGGGCGCCCTGGCTTCGGCCCGGCTGCACGACCTGCCCCACGAGGTCCTCACTGCCAACGCGGTCAACGAGCGGTTCCCGGCCTACCGGCTCGCGGAGGGCATGCGCGCCGTCTATCAGCCCCAGGGCGGGCTCGTGGCCAGCGAGCGGGCGATCGTCGCCCACGTCCGGGCTGCGCAGGCCCACGGCGCGGAAATCCATGCTCGCGAGCAGGTTCTCGACTGGCAGGCGACCCCTGGGGGCGGGGTCGTCGTGCGGACCGATCACGGCACCTACGAAGCCGGGCGGCTGGTCCTGACGGCGGGGGCCTGGGCGGCGGACCTCGCCGCGCCCCTGGCCGGTCTTGCCGTCCCGGAGCGCCAAGTGCTGGCATGGCTCCAGCCACAGGAGCCCGCTTGGTTCGAGCCGTCGCGCTTTCCGGTCTTCAACCTGCAGGTGCCGGAGGGGCGCTACTACGGACTGCCCGTCTATGAGGTTCCGGGGTTCAAGTTCGGGCGCTACCATCACCTTGGGGAGACCGGCGCCCCCGACGCCGTGCGGCGGGAGCCGGATGCCGCCGACGAGCGCCTCCTGCGCGACTTCGCGGAACGCTACTTCCCCGCCGGCAGCGGACCGACCATGGCTCTGCGCGACTGCATGTTCACCAACACCCCCGACGAGCACTTCATTCTCGATCACCACCCGGAGCATCCGCAGGTCGTGCTCGCCTCGCCGTGCTCGGGGCACGGCTACAAGTTCTGCTCAGTGATCGGCGAGATCTTGGCGGACCTTGCCAGCGGCGACGGGCGGACCCGCCACGAGATCGGCTTCCTCGGCCTCGACCGGCCGGGCCTGCGCCCCGCCGGTCGGTAGTGCCGAAGGCGTCACGGGAAGGGAGCCGGCCGGGAAGGGAAAGAGCCGGGGCCTATACCCGCGGCGTGACCTCGAACAGGCAATGGTCGTGTGTGCCCTCCGCAGCGCAGTAGGCTTCCCGGGCCTGGAGATGCAGCGTCCGGCCCGAGGCCGCCGCCGCGTACTCGAGCGAGCCTTCGAGCCACGCAGCGAACATCGTGCAGACCTTGCGGCCGAGACGTCGGCGCTCCTCGTCCACGAAGGCCGAGTTCCGCAGGCGGACCGAAGCGGTGCCGGCGCCAAGATCGACGTCCAGTACCTCGAACTGACCCCAGCCGCGCTGGGTGATGCGCCGCATGTAGTGGTGGAAGGCCTCGAGGCCGTCCAGCCCGTGATGAGCAGCTTCCTTCTCACACCAATGGTAGGCCGAGCGATGGCCTGCGGGCCGCAGCACCTCGGCCAGCCGTTCGTGCCCCAGCTCCGTCTCAAGGGCAAAGTGGTTGTTGAGGAAGAAGTGCTGCGGCACCAGGATCATCGGCAGCGCATCGACGGACCAGCGCCCGGTGGCGTCGTCGACGTGGATCTCGACCTGCGGCTTGCCCATGGTCCTCACGCTCCCCACACGTCGCGCAGGAGCGCGACCCAGTTGCCGCCGATGACCCGTTCGATACGGGCGTCCGGCCAGCCACGGCGCTCCATCGCCGCCGTCAGGTTGGGCCACTCGCCGATGGTGCGCAGACCCTCGGGGTTGATCACCTCGCCGAAATCAGTGAGCCGGCGGCCATAGCCCTTGTCGTGGGTGATCCAGTCGAAGAACGGCCGGCCGTAACCCTGCGTGAAGTCGGTGCCGATGCCGACCTTGTCTTCGCCGCACAGGTTCAGGACGTACTCGATCGCCTCGACGTAATCGTCGACCGTCGATTCCGGCCCGCGCCTGAGGAAGGGCGGGAACATGGTCACGCCAACGAACCCGTCCCGCTCGGCAATGAAGCGTAGCTGTTCGTCGGATTTGTTACGCGGGTGCGCCTTCAGCCCGGCCGGAAGGCAATGGGAGTAGGCAACCCGTTGCTTCGAGGCGACAATCACGTCCTCGCTGGTCTTGGGACCCACATGCGAGAGGTCGGCTAGGACGCCGAGCCGGTTCATCTCGGCCAGCACATCGTGCCCGAAATCGGAAAGGCCGCCATCCCGGCTCTCGTAGCAGCCGGTGCCGACGAGGTTCTGAGTGTTGTAGGCCATCTGGATGATGCCGACACCGAGTTCCTTGAACAGGCCGAGATAGCCGATCTGGTCCTCGATGCCGGTGATGTTCTGCCAGCCAAGGATGATCCCGGTTTTCCCAGCCTCCTTGGCGGCCCGTATGTCGGCGGTGGTGTAGATTTGCGTGATCAGGTCCGTATGGTCGCGTAAATACGTTTTCCAGCGCATCACGTTGCGCATCGTCTCCGTGAAATTCTCCCAGACGCAGCAGGTGCAGTTCGCGGCGGTGAGCCCAGCCTTCCGCATGTCCTCGAAGACCGGTCGGCCGAAATCAGAGATGATCAGGCCGTCGATGACGATCGATCGGTCGTGCAGGTCGGACGGCATGCGCGGTCTCCGCTGGGGCTTCCGGGGTTTGGGTCGTCCTTGATCGACCCTTCTGTCGCACGACAGCTAGGACGTTTCCGTCATCGCATCGGTACGCACGCGCCTCGCTCCACGGTGGCACCGATGGCGCATCCGTTCAGGGGCCAGCGCGCTTGCGTGCTAGTCTGCTTATGGCCGCGCTGCCTAGTCTGCCCTCGAATTCAGACGGAGAGGCGGAATGGGTCGGATCATGCGGCGGTGCCTCGCGGTGGCGGCGGCGGGCACACTTCTCATTCCAGGATGGGCCGAGGCCAAGGACACGGTGAAGATCGCGTTCGTCGGTCCCCTCACCGGCCCGAACTCTCCGCACGGAATCGGTGCCCGCAACTCTGCCGAACTTGCCGTGAAGCTGTTCAACGCCGATCCGGCCCACACCTACCAGTACGAACTCGTCGTCCAGGATGATGAGTGTAAGCCGAACGTCGGCGTGCAGGTCGTGACAAAGCTCGGGTCAGACCGGAGCATCGCGGCGGCGGTGCCGCACTACTGCTCGGCCACCGCTATTGCCACCGTCGATGTGTTCCACCGCTTCAAGCTGCCGATGGTGGTGTGGGCGGCTGTGCTGCCCGAAATCACCTATGCCCACAAGTACCCAGAAATCCACCGGGTGAGCGGCATCCTGATCGGCCAAAACCGGGTCGGTGCGCAGTTTATGAAGGAAAATGGTTACAAAACCTTCGTCTCATTCGCCGACTCGACCGATTACGGCAAGTCGATGAACAAATATTTCACCGATTTCACCAAGGAAAATGGTGGAACCATTCTCGGAAACTTCGCGGTCGCGCCCGATCAACAGGATCTCAGCGCCGAACTGACGAAGATCAAGGAGCTTAATCCAGAGGTGATATATTTCGGCGGCCTTACGCCGCTGGGAACGCGCTTGCGGACCCAAATGGACAAGCTCGGCATCAAGGCGCAGCTCGAAGGCAATTCGGGGATCATGGGCGATGCGTTCATCAACGCCGTCGGGCCGGATCTCGCCGAAGGCACCGTGACCTTCTTCGATTCGCCGCCCCTCTCCAAGATGCCCGGCGGCGCGGCCTTCACTGAAAACTACAAGGCGGCGGGCTACCGGGAGCCGCCGGAGGCCTACGGCCCCTTCGCCTACATCGCCACCCACCTGCTGATGCAGCAGATCGAGGCGGTGGGGCCTGACCGGGCGAAGATCACCGCGGCGCTCGGTGACGTGAAGGACGTGCCCTCGATCGTCGGGCCGATCACCTTCGACGACCACGGCCAGAACATCACGCCGCTCACCACGAAGTACGTGGTGCAGGACGGAAAGTGGGTGGTCTGGGAGGACAGCGAGTACGCGAGCGGCAAGCGCAAGTTACTGCACCGCTGAGACCGAGCGATCGGAGACATGCGGTGAGCGCGATCGGCCAGTACGTCCTCAACGGGCTCATGCAGGGGACGATCTACGGCCTCGTGGCGATGGGGTTCACGATCTTCTTCGGTGTGATGAACGTCATCAAGTTCTCCCATGGGGACGTGATGACGTTCGGGGCCTTCGGCGCCCTGGTCGCGGCGACTGCCGCCGCCGCCGCAGGGCTGCCGACGAGCGTGCAGATCCTGGCCGCCGTCTCGACGGCCGTAGGTCTCGCCGCGCTCCTCGGCGCCGGGATCTCCCGCCTCCTGATCCTGCCCCTGCGCTCCGCCCCGCCTCTTAACCTGCTGCTGATGACGATGATGGTCGGCACCGTGATCCGCGAGGCGATCCGGCTGTTCTTCCCCAACGGCACCAATTCGCAGCGCTTCCCCGCCCTGCTGCCACCTGGGGGGGCGACCGTCGGTGGTGTCTTCGTCCGCTACGACGGGCTGATCCTGATCGTGGCCGGGCTCCTGCTCATCGCCCTCGTCCACCACATCATCAACCGCACCCGCTTCGGGCTCGCGATGCGGGCGGTGGCGGAGGATCAGGAAACCGCCCGAACGATGGGCGTCAACTTCTTCCGTGTCGTCCCCCTGACTTTCGCTCTCGGTTCGGCGACGGCGGGCTTCGCGGGGGTGATCTCCGGCCTGTACTATAGCGAGATCAACTACGGCATGGGCCTGTTGATCGCGGTGATCGGCTTCAGTGCGGCCATCGTGGGCGGCCTCGGCAATCTCTGGGGGGCGATCCTCGGGGGCTACCTCTTCGCCGGCCTCCAAACGGCGGTCGTCGCCGCCCTGCCGGCCTTCAGCGAATACAAGAACGTCGTCGCGTTCGTCGCCGTCATCGCCCTGATCACGTGGCGCCCCACCGGGCTGCTGGCCGAGCGCGCCAGCGAGCGCGTCTGACCTTTCCTCCCGCCCGGATGACGTACCGATGCTGATGCGCCACCGCTCCACCCAAGACGAGGTCCCCCGGGACGCACTGTCAATGGCGGCCGGGGTGAGAGCCCGGCGGACTTCGGATTTCGCGGTCTTCGCGGCCGTCGTGGCCGCCTGTGCCGGGGCGGTCGCCTTCCTGGTCCATGCGGAGGACCAGAGGCTCGTCCTCTCGACGCTGGTGGCCTGCGGGATTGCGTGGTTCGCCGCCGCCCGGTTCCGGGTGATCGCCGCCGTGGAGCGCGGCGCCGCCGGTCATCCCTGGCCGACGCGGCTCGTGCTGGTAGCGGCCTGCCTCGGCATCCTCGTCGTGCTGCGCGATGACAATTTCGGCCTCCTGATGCTGGCGACGGTGCTGATCTACGCCACGGTGTGTCTCGGTCTGACTATCCAGCTCGGCTATGCCGGCCTCTCGAATTTCTGCGCCGCGGCCTTCCTCGGCTGCGGTGGCTATACCGCAGCGGCCCTCGGCCAGGCCGAGGGAATCGCCATCCCGGACCTCGCGGGCATCCTGCTCGGGGGCGCCGTCGCCGTCGCGATCGGCTCGCTCCTTGTCCTGCCGCTCCTGCGGACACGAGGCCACTACGCCGCCCTGACGACCCTGGCCTTCGGCGTGATGTTCAACGTCTTCCTCGACGCCAACGAGATGCTCGGCGGACCGCAAGGTTTGAAGCTCGCGCCGATCACGTTGTTCGGCTGGGACTTCTCGAACGACCTCAGCCTGTTCGGCATGACGTTCTCGTTCTACGCCAACTACGTCCTGCTCTGCCTCGCCCTCACCGCGGCGGCCCTGGCGCTCGTCGGTCTCCTCGATCGATCGTGGATCGGCGTCCGTCTCGACGCAGTGCGGCTCGACGAGGTCGCCGCCCAGGTCTTCGGCCTGCGGATCGCCCGCTGGAAGATCCTCGCCTTCACCCTGGGTAACGTGCTCGCCGGGATGGCCGGGGCGATCTACGCCAAGATGACCGGATTCATCGCCCCCAACAATTTCACCCTCGGCGACTCGCTGATGATGGTGTCGATCGTCATCCTAGGCGGGATTGGCAACCGCTGGGGGGTACTGCCGGCCGCGCTGATCGTCGTCCTGCTGCCGGAGAAGCTGCAATTCATCCAGGAATACCGGCTTCTGCTCTTCGCGGTACTGGTGATCCTCGTCCTCGTCCTCAGCCCCGGCGGCCTGTTGCCCCGCCGTACCCGGACCCTCGTCGCGGGGCGTCGGGCATGAGCGTCCCGGCGGCAGCCCCCGCGATCCTGGAGGCGAAGGGCCTGTCCGTCCGCTTCGGCGGCCTCTTTGCCCTCAACGCCCTTGACCTGACGGTCCGGCGCGGCGAGGTGTTGGGTCTGATCGGCCCGAACGGCTCGGGCAAGACCACCTTCTTCAACGTGACGAGCGGCATCTACCCGGCGGCGGCCGGCACCATCGTCCTCGATGGCCGCGACATCACCCGCGAGCCCGCCCACGCGCTCGCCGGGCTCGGTCTCGCCCGGACCTTCCAGCGTTCGCGTCTGTGCCTGCCGCTCTCCGTCTTCGACAACATCGCGCTCGGCGCACAAGAGCGTCTACCGCAAGGTGTGATCGACAATCTTCTGCGCCGCCGCACTCTGGCGCGGACTGTCGCGGCCCTCGCCGAGGAGGCACGGGATCTAGCCCGGTTGTTCAACCCGGACCTCGCCCAGCGTCTCGACGAGCCGGCAGTCGCCCTCGGCATGATCGACCGCCGCCGGGTCGAGATCTGCCGGGCCCTCATCGGACGGCCGAAAATCCTGCTCCTCGACGAGCCCTCCGCCGGCATGACCCACGACGAGACCAACCAGCTCATCGACGAAATCCTCGACGTGCAGCGCAGCCGTGGCGATCTGACCGTTATCATCGTCGAACACGAGATGGGATTGATCGAGCGCATCACCGACCGCTGCGTCGTCCTCAACTACGGCCGCAAGATCTGCGAGGGCCGCTTCCGCGAAGTGGCCGCCGACCCGACCGTCCGCGAAGCCTATCTGGGGCATTCATGACCGCGCGCCTGACCATCGACGGCGTCTTCACCACCTACGACCGTGTCGATGTCCTCGACGACATCACCCTCGAGGTGGCCCCTGGGCGGATCACCTGCATCCTTGGCTCAAACGGCGCCGGCAAGACCACGCTGATCCGTTCGATCCTGCGTCTCACACCGCCGCACCGGGGCTCCATTTCCTTCGATGGGCGCAAACTCGACGGGATGCAGACGCACGATGTGGTCAGCCTCGGGATCGGCTGCATTCCCGAGGGCCGGCGGATCTTTTCCAAGATGACCGTCGAGGAGAACCTGCGGCTCGGCGCCTACCGCGTGTCGTCCGAGCGGGAGATCCGGCGTCGGCTCGACGGCGTGCATGCCGTCTTCCCGCGTCTCGCGGAACGGGCACGTCAGCTCGCCGGGACGATGTCCGGCGGCGAGCAGGCCATGGTGTCGATCGGCCGGGGGCTGATGACCGATCCGAAGCTCCTCGTGATCGACGAGCCCTCGCTGGGGCTGTCGCCGCTCTTCGTGCAAGAGAACTTCAATGTGATCGCCCGAATCAATGCGACAGGCGTCACGGTCCTGCTCGTCGAGCAGAACGTGAACCAGACCCTAGCGATCGCCCATTACGGCTATGTCCTATCCGGCGGGCGCATCGTGGCGCAGGGCTCCTCCGCGACGCTGCGGGACGACCCCGAACTACAACGGGCCTATTTCGGCGCTGTGAACTGACGCCAGCGTCCCGCTGTTCGCTCGCCCCTGGTCCGCCTCTTGCAGCAGGAGGCCGACCGGATCACAGTCCGGGCAAACGCACCGGATGGCATGACCACACCCCGGACAAAGCCGACCACACCCCTGCAGGCGGCGAGCCGTCGCAAGCTGTCGCTCGGTTTCGTGTTGCTGCCCCACTTCACCCTCGTGGCCTTCTCGACCCTGATCGACATCCTGCGCCTCTCCGCGGACGAGGGGGATCGCAGCCGACCCGAGCGCTGCTCATGGAGCTTGCTGGCCCCGGACCTGGAGCCGGTGACGTCGAGTTGCGGGATCCAGGTGAAGCCTTGGGAGACGTTCTCCGATCCGACCCGGTTCGATTACATCGTCGTCGTTGGCGGGCTGCTTGACCGGGAGCCATACAACTCCCGGACCCTCGCCTTCATGCGAGAGGCCCATTCTGCCGGGGTGCGCCTCATCGGCATCTGCACCGGCGGCATCGCCCTGGCCGAGGCGGGGCTGATGCGCGGCCGCCGCTGCTGCGTTAGTTGGTACCACTTCACCGATCTCGTCGCGCGGCATGACGATGTGATCCCAGTTGCGGACCAACTCTTCGTGGAGGATGGCCCGTTCATCACCTGCGCGGGCGGTCTCGCCAGCCTGGATCTCGGGGCTTGGCTCATCGACCGGCACCTTGGTCCGGGACATGCTCAGAAGAGCTTGCATATTATGGTCACCGACCGGGCTCGTCCCGCAGCCGGGGCTCAGCCCCAGCCGCCGAGCGCCGGGATCGTCGAGGACAACCGGGTCCGCCGGGCGATGCTGCTGATCGAGCAGAATCTCAGCACGCCTCAGCGGGTCGAGAAGATCGCGCAAACCGTGGGACTGTCGAAGCGACAGCTCGAACGGGTCTTCCGCAAGCTCGTCGGCAAGAGCGTCCAGGAATACTCACGAGACCTTCGCGTCCTCTATGGACGCTGGCTCCTGGCGAACTCGCCGCAGACCATCACGGAGGTCGCCACGGAATGCGGGTTCTCGGACGTATCCCACTTCAACCGCCTGTTCCGTCGCAGCTTCGGATGTTCGCCATCGACCATGCGTCGGGGTGACAGCCAAAGTTCGGCGCAGGCGTCGGAGGAGTGGGACAGCCTGCGGGCGTTTGCCGGATCTCCCGACAGCCAGGGCGATTTCCACCGTTACCTAAACGACGAACCGGCCGGGGTTCTCGGGATCGATCGGTTCCTGAGCTGTGAGCGGCGTCCCTACGCCCAGTAGCCCCCAGGCGGGGCTGGCGATTGGCTGGACGGGGTCGCCGCCGGCGCATCCGACGTCGGCACACAATCAAGGTCCCGACATGCGGACGGCGCTGCAGTGGCAATCTGCGATCCTGTCCTGCGCCCCCCTGGTGAGCCTGAGCAACTCCGCTTGGGCGCAGCGCGTGCTGCGGATCGGCATGACCGCCTCCGACTTTCCGCTGACCACGGGACAGGCCGAAGTACGGCGGCGAGAACGGTAGCTCATGGTGAGCTCAAGTCTGCTTAGGAGACGCCGCGGAAAGCGAGCGAATGGCCGGGATGGGCGCAAAGCGGAACGACCGGTTTTGCGCCCATCGGCGATCCGGCATGGCGTAGGTTGGCCGTAAGCGGCCCGTCCGCTCCTGAGAGGCTCTTCTGTAGAAGCAGACACCCTCCTATCGATCCCACTCGTCGAGGTTCGCCGAAGACTAGAAGAGGATCCCTCATCAGATTCGATCCCGGCCGGCCATTAAGTCTGGGCCGGCCGGGACTGAGCCTCACCCCTCCTTGAAGCCGTATTCCGGCGTGTCATCGTCGTTGCCATAATACTTGTACGGTAGGAACTTGCCCGACATGGTCAGCTTCACCCGGTCGCCCTTGTTGTTGGCCTCCCGGGCCATGTCCATGTTGAAGTCGATCGCCGACATGATGCCGTCGCCGAATTCCTCCTGGATCAGCTCCTTGAAGGTGGTGCCGTAGACCATCACCAGCTCGTAGAACCGGTAGATCAGCGGGTCGGTGGGCGGCATGGACGGGATCGAGCCGCGATAGGGCGCCTCGTTCAGCATCCGCTCCTCCGCGACGGTGAGGCCGAAGAGCTCGGCCGCCCGCTTGGCCTGGGCCTTCGGCAACTTCATCTGGCCCATGCAGGCCGCGGTGATCAGGAACGGCGAGAGGCCGCCGATCGCCTCGTGGATATGGGCCCAGCTCCAGCCCTTCTCGCGCTTAATGTCGAGGAGCTTCTCGGTGAGGTCTTCACGCTTCATAGGTTCTCTCCGGCTTGGAGCCGCCCCGGTGGAGCGACGCGTTTCTGAGGTCAGCATCGGACGGCCAAGGCGCGACGAAGCGCCTGTTCCCGTCCCGCTTCACGTGAGAGCGCGGTCCCGGGCCCAGGCCGTTGAGGGGCAGCGCGGTTTTGTGCCCGTGGACCGGAAGGGGTAAGCTGGCGTGGGTCAGGCCCGGCGGGCGGGTGGCTCGGCCGTGATCGCCGCGGCATCCGCATCGCTGAGCGCGGGCCGCACGACGGGCGGGTGGCGCGGGTCGTAATCCGCCGGCATCGCGTCGCGCAGGGTCTTAGAGCGCGTCACGAGGAAGTCGATTAGGTGGTTGCGCAGGGCGTAGTAGCCCGGCGCGTGGTGGAGCTGCGTGCGGTCGCGGTCTTTCGGCAGAGGGTTCTCGACGATCTCGGCGACCTTCGCCTCCGGCCCATTCGTCATGAGTACGATCCGGTCGGCGAGGTAGATCGCCTCGTCCACGTCGTGGGTGATCATGAACACGGTCTGCCCGGTCTCGACGCAGATCCGGCGCACCTCGTCCTGCAAGGTGCCGCGGGTGAGCGCGTCGAGCGCCGAGAAGGGCTCGTCCATCAGCAGGATCTTCGGCTCGATCGACAACGCCCGGGCGATGCCGACGCGCTGCTTCATGCCGCCTGAGAGTTCGGAGGGACGCTTGTGCTCGGAACCGGCCAGACCCACCGTCGCGATGGCCTTCCGTGCGCGCTCCTCGACCTCGGCCTTCGAGGCGTTGCGCCAGCGCGAGGCCACCGCGTAGGCGACGTTGCCGAGTACCGTCCGCCACGGCAGCAAGGCGTGGCCCTGGAAGATCACCGCGCGGTCGAGGCTGGTGCCCTCGATCGCCTCGCCCGCCGCGATCACCACGCCCTCGGTCGGCGCCTCCAGGCCGGCGAGTATGTTGAGCACCGTTGTCTTACCGCAGCCCGAGTGCCCGATCATGCACACGAACTCGCCCCGCCGCATTGGCAGCCATAGGTCCTCGAACACAGTCGAGGTCTTGCCGCCGGGCGCCGGGTAGCGCCGGGCGATCCCCTCGATCGAGATAAATTTGTCGTCGGACATGGTGCGGGTTCCCGCGGCGACGGCGCTCGCGGAGCGCTGGAAGGGAATGATGCTCATCGCTTCACTCCGGAAAAGTTACGAGACGCTGGGCGCGGGCGAGCAGCTGGTCCAGGATCATACCGACGAGGCCGATCACCAGGATCGAGACGATCACGTTGTTGATTGAGAGGTTATTCCACTCGTTCCAGACAAAGTAACCGATGCCGGTACCGCCCACGAGCATCTCGGCGGCGACGATCACCAGCCACGCGATGCCGATGGAGATCCGCATGCCGGTGAGGATCGTCGGAGCGGCTGCCGGCAGAATGACGGTAAAAGCGCGGCGGATCGGCCCGACTTCCAAGGTCCGCGCGACGTTCAGCCATTCCTTGCGCGTGCCCGAGACGCCGAAGGCGGTATTGATCAGCATCGGCCAGAGCGAGCAGATGAAGATTACGAAGATCGCCGAGAGCCCGGAATCCTTGATCGTGTAGAGTGCGAGCGGCATCCATGCGAGCGGCGAGACCGGCTTGAGGAGCTGGATGAACGGGTCGAGCGCCCGCCCCATCAGGGGCGACATGCCGATGAGGAAGCCTACCGGGATCGCGACGATCACCGCGAGCAGGTAACCGAGCGCCACGCGACCGATCGAGTAGGCAAGTTGGATGCCGAGCCCCTTGTCGTTGGGACCGCGGTCATAGAACGGGTCCTTGAGATGCCTCCAGATCGTGGTGCAGACATCGAGCGGCCCCGGCATCGCCGACTTGCCGGTGGTGGCGGCCTGCCCCATCAGAGCGGCGTATTCGGGGTCCATGACCTGGGTCTTGCTGACCCCGCTGACAGCGACTTGCCAGATCAGCAAGAAACCGACGAGGAGCGAGAACGACAGCAGGGCTGCGCGCAAGGGAAGTCCGCGGGACATGATCAGCCGGCCTTCTGGATCTTGAACGATTCGAGGTAGTCCTTCGGCTTGTCCGGATCGAAGGTCTTGCCCATTACCACGAAGGTCTTGCTGGTCGCGGTTGGCGGGGTCTGACCTTCTTGCTTCATCAGCTTGGCGGCGTCTGTAGCGAGGAAAACCTTGTCGGCAACGGCCTTGTAGTCGACCTCGCCCTTCACCTGACCCCAGCGCTGCATCTGCGTCATGATCCAGATGGCGAAGGATGACCATGGGAACGGATCGAAATCGACTCGATCGGGCACCTTCTTCACGTTACCGAGGCCGTCGGCGAAGGTGCCGGTCAGCACCTGCTCCACCACCGTCACCGGTTGGTTGAGGTAGTTCGCCGGTGCGATCTGCGCGGCGATCTCCTTGCGGTTCTCCGCCTTGGAGGCATAGGCGGTGGCCTCGATGATCGCGCGGAGCAAAGCGGCGTAGGTGTTCGGAGTCTGGGTGATGAAGTCGTTCGAGGCCGCGAAGGCGCAGCACGGGTGTCGGTCCCAGATGTCCTTCGACAGGATGTGGATGAAGCCGACGCCGTCGTAGACCGCTCGCTGGTTCACCGGATCGGGCGCTAGGAAGCCGTCGATGTTGTCGGCGCGGAGGTTGGCGACCATGTCCGGCGGTGGCACGGCACGGATCTGCACGTCGGTGTCAGGGTCGATGCCGGCTTCCGCGAGGTAGTAGCGCAGCAGGTAGTTGTGCATCGAGTAGTCGAACGGCACTGCGAGCTTGAAGCCCTTCCAGTTCTTCGGATCTCGACGGTCCTTGTGCTTTATAGCCAGCGTGATCGCCTGGCCGTTCACGTTCTCTATCGCGGCCGCCGTGTACGGCGTTGGGTTCGAGCCGACGCCGAGCGAGATCGCGAGCGGCATCGGCGCCAGCATGTGCGCGGCGTCGTATTCCTTGTTCAGGGTCTTGTCGCGGATCACCGCCCAGCCGGCGGTTTTCACGACATCGACGTTCAGGCCCTGCTTCTCGTAGAAGCCCATCGGTTTCGCCATGATGATCGGCGTGGCGCAGGTGATCGGGATGAAGCCGACCTTGAGGTCCTTTTTCTCGGGCACGCCCGCAGCAGCGAAGGCCTCGGCGGCGAACTTCGTCGGGAAGAACTGGGCCACGGCCGCCATCGCGGTCGCCGCGCCGACGCTGCGCAGGAAGGCCCGGCGTTGGGCATCCTGAGGGAACAGCGCGCGTATCAACGCGCCGTCCACCACCCGCTGGATCTCGGCATCGCCGGAGAGCGAGGCTTCGTGCGCCGCCTGGCTCGCATGCTCGCCGCAGGTGCAGCCGCCTTGCGACAGGCGCCGCTTCGCGTCGAAGGGATTGTCGAACAGGGCCATGGGGTCCTCGCGCAGACGGTGATGCTATGCCCCATCTGCGCAAGCGGTGTGCCAGCACCATAAATTCGCGAAAGCCTTTTCAATTCAAAGCGTTGGCGTTGTTCGTACGAATCACGAAATCTCGTGTAGTCTTAGATCTCGTAGCGTAATAACGATTTTTCGTAGTCGGAGCTGCTGATTTGGCGAATGAAACAGGCCATGACCTCGGACCGGTCTTTGAGCAGCACCGGGAGCCGATGCTGGTTCTCGATCCGGTGGGTGACCGGATCGTCGATGCCAACCCGGCCGCGGTGCGACTGCTCGGTTACGACCGCGTGGTGCTGCGGGCCATGGCTGCGAGCGCTCTGCACCCGGGTCAGTTGCCGGCGCTGATCGTGTTCACGCAAGGGGCACTAGCCAAGGGGCAATGGTGGTCGCAGTCTCTCATCCCCCGTCACGCGGATGGGAAGAGCCTGCGTCTCGAATACGCCGCGAGCCCGCTCGGCGACGGCCAGCTCCTCGTGACGCTGTTCGACCTCGACGCCCGCCGCCGCCGGGTGATCGACGGGCAGGCCGACCAGCACATGCGCGCCGGCATCGCCGAATGGCAGCGGATGGAGCGGATCTTCCGCGACATCGAGCGCGAGAACCAGCTGATCCTGCGGGCTGCCGGCGAAGGCATCTACGGGGTCAACGCCGACGGGGTGACGACCTTCATCAACCCTGCCGCCGAACGCATGCTCGGCTGGCTCGCCACCGACCTCGTCGGAAAGGACATGCACACCACCGTACACCACACCCACCCCGACGGGGCGCAGTACCACCACCACGATTGCCCGATCTACGCGGCTTTCCGCGACGGGGCGGTGCATCAAGTCGACAGCGAGGTCTTTTGGCGCAAGGACGGTACGGCATTTCCCGTCGAGTACACGTCGACGCCGATCCGCGACCGCGGGCGGCTGCTGGGCGCGGTGATCGTGTTCCGCGACATCAGCCAGCGGCGCGAGGCCGAGGAGCGGCTGCGTAGCGCGCTCGCCGAGGTCGATTCCCTGCGCGAGCGGCTGGAGTTGGAGAACGCCTACCTAAAGGAGGAAATTAGGCTGGAGAGCCACCACCAGGGCATCATCGGTCGCTCGCCGGCCATTGAGGCGACGTTGCGCCAGATCGACCTCGTGGCCGGCACCGACGCCACCGTGCTGATCACCGGCGAATCGGGCACCGGTAAGGAGCTGATCGCCCGCGCGATCCACGAGGCGAGCCGCAGGCGCGACCGCCCGCTGATCCGCGTGAACTGCGCGGCGGTGCCACGCGAACTGTTCGAGAGCGAGTTCTTCGGCCACGCCCGCGGCGCGTTCACCGGTGCGCTGCGCGATCGCGTCGGGCGCTTCGAACTCGCCGACGGCGGCACGCTGTTCCTCGACGAGGTCGGCGAGATCCCCCTCGACCTGCAGGGCAAGCTGCTGCGGGTGCTGCAGGAGCGCTCGTTCGAGCGCGTCGGCGAGGAGCGCACCCGTGCCGTGGACATCCGGCTCGTGGCCGCGACCAACCGCAACCTCAAGGAGGAGGTGCGCCGCGGGCGGTTCCGAGAGGACCTGTATTTCCGCCTCAACGTCTTCCCGCTAGCCGCAAGTCCGCTGCGCGAGCGCCCCGAGGACATCGCGCTGATCGCCCAACACTTCCTCAAGGGTGCCGCCCGCCGCCTCAACATCCCCGAGCCGCGTCTGACCGAAGGCGACGCCCGCCGCCTCGCGCGCTACGCCTGGCCCGGCAACGTGCGCGAGCTTGAGAACGTCATCGAGCGCGCCGCCATCCTGGCCGTGCGCGGCCGGCTGCGCTTCGATCTGCCCGAGACCGAGCCCCCGGGCCGGGCGGAGGCCGCGCCGCCCGCGCTGCCCGCCGACCGGCCGCTGACGGAGGTTGATCGCCGGGCGCGCGACCGCGCCGAGATCGCCGCCGCCCTGGCGCTCACCGGCGGCAAGGTGTTCGGCCCGGGCGGCGCGGCCGAACTGCTCGGCCTACGGCCGACGACCCTGGCTTCGCGCATAAAGATGCACGGACTTAAACAATGAAGGATAAATGACTAAGTCTCTGCAAATCTTAAAAATCAATTTATCATTGCAAAAAACCATAATTGTACTGATTCTGGCGTAATAACAATATTTTATTGCAAATACTTCATCGATCCGGATATCGAATTGTGATTATTGTCATATTTGCAGCAGACAGCCTTATTTACCTTGTTCTCAAGATGAAGTTCTGCATTTTTCTTGCTATACCCCAATAGCAATCTGGTATAGGATGACCCGTTTTGTTTGCATGTCCTCGCCTATCAGACGACCTTCAAGCGGCCATTTCCAGAGTCCGCGAAGGTCATGAGCGGGCGTAGCGGCAACGCCCGCTTTGATGTATCGCCGTCCAGAAGCAGATTATCTACATTCCAACCACCCCGGACATTCAACGAACCTACCTATGGGACTGGATCTGGCCGAAAGCGGAACGACCGCTCTCAAATCGAGGAGTCGTCGAAGGAGACGTCGACATCATCGTTTGCTGAGACGAGTTAGATCGCATCGGCCAGTCGGATCTCCAGATATCTTTCCCGCAGCTGCCTAGAGATCGGTCCGGCTCGGCCGTCGCCCACCGGCGTGTCGTCGATCCGCGTGACCGGCAGAACGAAGTTCGTGGCCGAACTGATGAAGGCCTCCGCGGCGGCTTTCGCCTCATCGGGGGTGAAGGCCCTTTCCTCCACGGGGATGCCTTCGGAGTGGGCGATGTCGAGGAGGCTAGCGCGGGTGATGCCGTGGAGCAAAGCGCTCGAGAGGCCCCGGGTCACCAAGGTCCCGTCCCGGGTCACAATATGCGCTGTGGCCTCACTCCCCTCGGTGATAAAGCCGTTCTCGACGAGCCATGCGTCGTCGGCGCCCCGCCGAACCGCTTCTATCTTGGCCATAGAGGCTGGCAGGAGCTGTAACGTCCTGATGTCGCGCCGGGCCCAGCGTTGGTCCGGCAGGAGGGCGATCGTAATTCCTGTGGCCACGCGGGGGTTCTCCAAGACTGGCTTGGACTGCGTGAACAGGACCAAGGTAGGATCGACTCCGGTCGGATAGGCGAAATCACGGTCGGCCACTCCGCGGGAGATTTGGAGGTAGATGAGACCTTCGCGAAGGTCGTTGCGGCGCACAATCTCCTGATGAATGACCAGTAGCGCCTCGGGTTCGAGGGGACAGGAAATACCGAGCTCGGCCATGGAGCGCTGCAGTCGTGCGGCGTGGCCGTAATAGTCGATCAGACGGCCACCGATCACCGCCGTCACCTCGTAGATCGCGTCGGCGAACAGGAAACCGCGGTCGAAGATCGAGACCTTCGCCTCGGTCTCCGGTAGCCAGTCGCCGTTGAGGTAGACGGTCCGGGGCATCGCGCGATCCTTGTTGTCGGAATGAGTCTCGCCTCACCGCAGCGTCAGGGCGCGGGGCAGATCGGAAAGGGGTTCGGCGCCGTGCGGCGTCACGATCACGGTCTCGGAAGCGCCGACCGTCCAGAACCCGTAGCAGCGCAGGGTCGCGGGCAGGTGGAACACCATGCCTGGCTCAATCGGCCGGTCGATCTCGGTGAACAGGCTCAGCAGGCTGCCCTCTCCCCAATCCGGAGCGAAGGCGATCCCCATCGAGTAGCCGATGCGCTTGCGGAAGGCCGGGCCATAGCCCGCCGCGTCGATGACGGCCTGGGCCGCCTCGTGCGGCGCGGAACAGGGTCGGCCGGGCCGGATCGCGCTGATAGCCGCGTCCAGCGCGCGCAGGGCGCAGTCCATCATTCGCTGCGCCTCGACCGGCGGCGCGCCGATCCAGACACTGCGCATCAGCGCCGCGTGGTAGCGCGCATGGCTGCCCGCGAGTTCGAGGAACACGGCATCCCCCAATTCCAGGCGGCGCCGACGCCACGTCATGTGCGGCAGCCCGCTACGGGGCCCTGACGAGACCAAGGGCTCCATTGCCATTGCCTCGGAGCCGGCCGTCGTCGCGGCGGCGAGCATGGCCGCGGCGACGGCGTTCTCATCGGCACCTGCGCCGCAGGCGGCGACGCCGGCGGCGAGCCCGGCCTGGGCGTAACGGGCGGCCTCCCGGATTGCCTGAAGTTCGGCCGCCGACTTCACGATGCGCAGGGGCCCAAGGAGCCCCGATCCATCGGGCAACGGGTCGGTGCCGAGCGCCGTGCCGATCCGCGCAGCGAGGGCGGCCGAGACGAACCAGCCGTCCCGCTCCATCGCCGGGCGGACGAAGCCGCGCCGCCGCACCAGAACCGCCAGGGCGTCGGCCGGGTCGGTCCCGTCCGGGTAAGCCTGGATGTCGTCGAGCCAGGTATTGGCCGTCGCTCCAGGCAGTTCGAGTTGGCGCACCAGCAGGGAGAGCTCGCCCTCGGCAGGAACGAGGAGGGCCTGGAAGGCGAAGTAGCCAGCAGTCTGGCGGCCGGTCAGCCAGTAGATCGTCTCTGGGCCGGTCACCACCAGTGCCTCGTGGCCGGCGGCGGCGATCGCGGCCCGGGCCGCCGCCTGCCGGACGGCGAATTCTTCCAGCGGGAAGGCAGCCTCGCAGCCACGCAGGTGGGCAAACTCGTGCATGGCTTGGGCCCCCGCCTCAGAACTCGCTCAGGCGGCGGATGATGCCCTGCTTGAAGTTCTCGAGGTGGGCCGCGATGGCATCCGCCGCCGCCGCCCCGTCCCCGGCTCGCAGGGCTGCAACGACCGCGAGGTGCTCGCGATGCACCGCCTCGAACCGCTCTGGCATCCGGCTCAGGTTGAACATCTGCGTCTTGAGCCGCAGGTCCTTAATCGTCTTGGCGAGGATCGCGTTGCGGCTGCTGTCGGCGATCAATTCGTGGAAACGGCGGTCGACCTCCCAGTTGCCCGGCGCATCGGGATCGCCCGCCGCGAGCAACGCCTCGCTGAGCTGCTCCAAATCCGCCAACGCGGCATCGGGAATCCGGCCGGTGGCGAGCATCACGCTCTCCCGCTCCAGCAGGCGGCGGACATGCAGGATCTCGATCAGTTCGCGGAGGGAGAACTCCTTCACGACGAGCATCCCGCCGGGCTGTCGCTCGACCAGCCCCTCGGTCTCCAGGCGTGACATCGCCTCACGGGTCGGCGTGCGCGAGATGTCGAGGAGTTCCGCGAGGCGGCGCTCGTGCAGCACGGTCCCGGCGGGAAGATCACGCCGCACGAGCATGTCGAGCAGCCTGTCATAGGCCATCTGGCCGAGGCTCTGCTCCCGACGGGCGCCGAGCGCGGTCGTGTAGGACGAGGCGTCGAGGGTTTTCATTGGCTTCCTCCCGGGACGGCCCACCGGGCCGCCCCCGCTCATTTCTTGTTGCGCCTTCCCCTATCCGCTCACATCGCGGGCGTCTTGATCGGCTCCTTCGGCGCCGGGTCGTAGCCGATCAGGGGGGTGAGCAGTTTGGCGTAGGTCCCGTCGGAGACCATCTCGGCCAGCGCCTTGTTGACGGCAGCGTGCAGATTCGGCTTGCCCTTCTTGATCGCGAAACCCTTCTGGATGGTGCTGAGCGGGGTCTCGATCATCACCAGCGGCAGCTTGCGCGCCTTAATCGCGTAGTTGCCGGCTACCGCGTCGTTGATCACCGCATCGATGTTGCCGCCGACGAGGTCCTGCATGGCGTCCGCGGCGGTCTTGTAGCTCTTGAGGTTGGCGCCGTGCTCTTCGGCGAGCTTGCCGAAGGTCGAGGCCGAGAGGGCGCCGACATTGCGGCCCTTGAGGTCCTCCGGTCCCTTGATCCCGGTATCCTTGCGGGTGACGATCCGCGCACCGGACTCGAGCCACCCGTCCGCGAAGGCGACCTGCTTCTGCCGGGTGGGGGTGATGTCCATCGACTCGCTGGTGATGTCGTATTGGTCGGCCATCAGGCCCACGAGCAAGGCGTCGAACTTGATGTTGACGGGGTTGTATTCGAGCCCGATCCGTCGGCAGATCTCGCGCATCACCCGGACTTCCAGCCCGTCGAGTTCGCCGCTCGGCGTGCGCATGCTGAAGGGCGCGAAGGTGCTGTCAGTGGCCACGATCAGCTTGCCGGGCTCGATCAACTCCAGCTTGCCGTCGGCCGCCCGGACTGACGGGGCGGCGAGAAGGCCGGTGCAGAGGGCGGCGAGGGCGAGGAGGTGGCGGCGGTTCATGGCGATCTCCGGTACGGGCGAGGGGGCAGAAGGTGTCGGCCGCGGCCCGTACCGCGGCGGGGGGAAGGTCACGACAGGCGGGCGTAGCGCCGCTCGAAATAGGCAGAGAGTTGTGACAGGATCGACGTCAGGCCAAGGTAGATCAGCGCCGCCGCGATGTAGAAATCGAACGGGCGGAACGTCGTGGCGATCATCAGCTGCGCGTAGAGCGTCAACTCGACCACCGTGATCGTCGACAGGAGCGAGGTGTTCTTGACCGCCGAGATCGCTTCGTTGGTCAGCGAGGGCAGGATCATGCGGAAGACCTGCGGCAGGACGATCCGGACCATCATGATCCGCGGGTTCATGCCGAGCGCGAGCGCCGACTCGATCTGACCCCGGGGGATCGCCGCAAGGCCGGCGCGGATGGTCTCGGCCACGTAGGCACCGCTGCTGACGCCGAGCGCGATGATGCCGGCGGTGACCGGGGATAGCTTCACGCCGATCTGCGGCATGCCGAAATAGACGATGAAGACTTGGATCAGGGTCGGCGTGCCGCGGATGAACCAGACGTAGAAGCTCGCAAGCGCCCGGAAGGCCGCGAAGGTGGAGCGCTTGCCCAGCGCCCCAAGCAGGCCGCAGACCCAGCTGACCAGGATGCTTGCCACCGTCACGCCGAGCACGACCAGCGTCGCCGAAATGAAACCGGGGCCGTAGGTGAAGAACTCCTCCGCGACGGTCTGCCACCAGTCCTGCCATGCCGTGCCGCTCATCGCCGTCCGAACTCCATGATGGCTCCAAGGCGACTCATGCCGGTTGCCCGAGCCCGGCCGGCTCGTGCAGCACGCGGCGGAGGAACTGGCGCAGCCGCTCGCTCCGGGGCGCGCCGATGATCTCCGCGGGCGGGCCGTCCTCGGCGATCACCCCGCCGTCGAAGAACAGGGTGCGGGTGCCGACGTCCCGGGCGAAGGCCATCTCGTGGGTGACGACCAGCATCGTCATCCCGTCCGCCGCGAGGGAGCCCATCAGCGCCAGCACCTCGCCGACCAGTTCGGGATCGAGGGCCGAGGTGACCTCGTCGAACAGCATCACCTTGGGCGCCATGGCCAGGGCGCGCACGATCGCCACGCGCTGCTGCTGCCCGCCCGAGAGCTTCGACGGGTAGGCGTGCCGCTTCTCGTAGAGGCCGATGCGCTCGAGGAGCGCCTCGGCCTCCGCCACCGCCTGCCTGCGCGGCATCCGCCGCACCCGGATCGGCGCCTCGATGACGTTCTCCAGCACCGTCATGTGCGGCCAGAGATGGTAGCTCTGAAACACCATGCCGATCCGCGACCGCAATTCGCAGAGCTGCTGCGGAGTCGGCTGACGGCGGGCGCCCTCCTCGTAGTCGAAGGCGAACCGCTCGAAATCCATGAAGCCGGAGGTAGGCGTCTCCATGAGGTTGAGGCAGCGCAGGAACGTGCTCTTGCCCGAACCGCTCGCGCCGATGATCGACACGACCTCGCCCTCGTGGATGTCGAGGGAGATGCCCTTCAGCACCTCGTTGGCGCCATAGCTCTTGTGCAGCTTCCTGATCTTCAGGAGCGGCGATAGAACAGTCTCGACCTGAGTCATCGTTCGACCTGACTGATCTCAATTCTAATCCGAGATAATAGCCGCATTTATGCCATCTATACGACGCGATACATCGAAAAACAGGAATGTATCCCGTTGTTTTGCTTGACTATCGGATCGATAATCGTCTTTTGATGTTGCCAGCACTGCGGCATTGAGCTAGCTTCTGCGGTATACCACCGGCATTCAAGCGGTATTTTTTAGCAGGGTTGCCTCGAACGTGTTCACCGAGCCTTCCGATCCGGTCCGCCCCTTCGCAGGAGCGCCGGGCATCTGCCTCATTGTTCAGCCGATCCATGCGGCCGGGCTCGCGCAGCTTCGGATGGCGGGGCTCGAGATCCGGGCCGCCACCGGCCTCGCCTCGGCGATTCTCGCCCGCGAGGCGGCCGATTGCGTCGCGGTCGTCACCCGCAACGGCGGCTTTCCCGCCGAAGCGGTGCTGGCCGCGCCCCGGCTGAGGGTGATCGGGGTCCACGGCACCGGAACCGACCCGGTGGCCGTGCCGGAGGCGACCCGGGCGGGGATCGCGGTCGTCAACACGCCGGGCGCCAACGCCCTCTCCGTCGCCGAGCATGCGATCGGCCTGATCTTCGCCCTCGCCAAGGCGATCCCGCAGGCCGACCAGGCCATGCGGGAGGGCGACCACGATTTCCGCTATGGCGCGCGCCTCGTCGAACTCGCCGGCCTGACGCTGGGTGTCGTGGGGTTCGGGGCCATCGGGCAGGCGACCGGCCGGCTCGCGGCGGCGCTGGGCATGAGGGTGCTCACCTACGGCCCGACGCGGCCGGCTTCCGACTTCGCGGCCCTGAACGCCGAACGCGCCGCCACCTTGCCGGACCTCCTCGCCCGGGCCGACGTCGTCTCCCTGCACCTGCCTCTCACGGCGCAGACCCGCGGCCTGATCGGTCGGGATGAACTGAGCCGGATGAAGCGCGGCGCCTTCCTGATCAACACCGCCCGGGGCGCCCTGGTGGACGAGGACGCCCTGGCCGAGGCGCTGGCCGCGGGCACCATCGCCGGCGCGGGGCTCGACGTGGTGTCGGGGGATGCGCTCGCGCACGACCATCCCCTGCACCGGGAGCGGCGGGTGATCCTCACCCCCCACGTCGCCGCCTCGACCGAGGCCGCCCTGATCCGCGCCGCCGAGCGGGTCGCGGGGCAGGTGATCGACGTTCTCGCCGGGCATCGTCCGCCGAACCTCGTCAATCCGGAGGTCTGGGATCGCCGGCGGCAGGGTGCGCATAAGGCGGAGTTCCCGGCATGAGCGGGGTCGGCGCGGCCACCATTGCGGACTCAATCGCCATCGATCCGGATTTCTGCGCCGGCCTGTTCGCGCAACTCCTTTCCTTCAGCCGCGACGAGCCCGGAGTCACCCGGGCCGCCTACGGCGAGGGGGAGGAGCGGGCCCACGCCCTGATGCGCGAGACCGGGCTTTCGCTGGGCCTCACCCCCGAGACCGATGCCGCCGGCAACCTCTTCCTGACCCTCCCAGGGCGCGACCCGGCGCTGCCGGCCTGGATGGTCGGCTCCCACGTCGACACCGTGCCGCATGGTGGCAACTTCGACGGGGCGGCCGGGGTGATCGGCGGTCTAGCGGCCGTTCAAGCCCTGCGCCGGTCGGGCCTCGTGCCCGCACGCCCCGTGACGGTGGGCGTGTTCCGGGCCGAGGAAAGCGTGTGGTTCCCCGCCTCCTATGTCGGGAGCCGGGCCGCCTTCGGCCTGCTGCCGCTCGAGGCCCTCGATTTGCCCCGCACCGATTCCGGACGGAGCCTGCGCGAGCACATGGCCGCGCTCGGCCTGCGGCCCGATGCGGTGGCACGAGGGGAGGCGCTGCTCGATCCGAAGCGGATCCACGGGTTCGTGGAAATGCATATCGAGCAAGGGCCGACCCTGGAGGCCGCCGAAATCCCCGTCGCCTTCGTCACGGCGATCAGCGGCAGCGTCCGTTACCGGAAGGCCGCCTGCTTCGGGCGCTACGGCCATTCCGGCGCCGTCGCGCGATCCGAGCGCAGCGACGCCGTCTTCGCCCTCGCCGACCTGATCGCCGGCCTCGACGGCCTGTGGGGCAGGCTGGAACAGGAGGGGCTTCCCGCCACACTCACCCTGGGCGAGGTCGCCACCGACCCGGCCCAGCACGCCTTCGCCAAGATCCCGGGGGAGGTCCGCTTCTGTCTCGACGTGCGCAGCACCGAGCCGGCGGTGATCGCGCGCATCGAGGCGGCCCTGGCCAACCTCGTCGCCGGCATTGAGGTCGCCCGCGGTGTGCGCTTCGCCCTCGGCGAACGGACGGGCAGCACCCCGGCCCAGATGAGCCCCACACTGATCGAGGCCCTGTCCGGCCATGCCCGTCGGCTCGGGATGCCGTTCCGGACCATGCCGAGTGGAGCGGGACACGACACCGCGACCCTCGCCGGGCAGGGCGTGCCGAGCACGATGATCTTCGTCCGCAACCAGAATGGCAGCCACAACCCGCACGAGGCGATGCGGATCGAGGATCTCTGCGCCGCCGCGACCCTGGTCGCCCACCTCGTCGCCTCCGAGTGAACCCACGCGAAAGGATGCACCGATGATCGTCGATCTGAACTGCGACATGGGCGAGGGCTTCGGCGTCTACCGCCTCGGCGACGACGCGGAGATGCTGGCCCTGGCCACCTCGGCCAACATCGCCTGCGGCTTCCACGCCGGCGATCCGCTGGTGATGCACGAGACGCTGCGCCTCGCCGCCGCGAACGGCGTGCAGGCGGGCGCCCATCCGAGCTTCCTCGATTTGTGGGGGTTCGGCCGGCGGCCGATCCACGGCGAGCGCCCGGCCGACATCGAGAAGGCGGTGCTCTATCAGGTCGGCGCCCTCCTGGCCCTGGCCCAGGATGCCGGCTGCCCCGTGCGCCACGTGAAGACCCACGGGGCGATGGGCAACATGGCCAACGAGGATGCCGACCTCGCCCTGGCCGTCGCCCGGGCGATCCGGACGCTGGACCGGAACCTGATCTTCGTCGTGATGCCCGGTCTCGAAACAGAACGCGCGGGCGAGCGGCTCGGTCTGCCCATCGCCCGCGAGGTCTACGCAGACCGGGCCTATGCGGATGATGGCACCCTCGTCTCTCGCAAGCTCCCCGGCGCTGTCCTGCACGAGCCCGAGGCCGTCGCCGAGCGCGTGGCGCAGATGCTCGATGACGGGGCGATCACCTCCCTGTCCGGGCGGCGCATCCCGACGCGGATCGACACGATCTGCGTCCACGGGGACACGCCCGGCGCCGTCGCCATGGCCCGCCGCCTGCGGGACGACGTCGCCGCGAAGGGCATCGCCCTGCGCCCGATGGCGGAGGTGCTCGGTGTCTGAGCCCGGCTACCGGCTGCTCGATTGCGGCGACCGGGCGCTGACGGTGGAGCTCGGCCGCGCGGTCGATCCTGTCGTCAACGCGCAGGTGGTCGCCCTCGACGAGGCGATCCGCAGCGCCGGACGGCCCGGCCTGCTGGAAACGGTGCCGACCTATCGCTCGCTCCTCGTCCTCTACGATCCCGACCTACTGCCCCGGGCCGACCTCGCGGCGCTGATCGCCGCCCACTGGCCGCCTCCGGTCGCGGCGACCGGAGCGATCCGCCGTTGGCGGGTGCCGGTGCTCTACGGCGGCGAGCACGGCGTCGACCTCGCCGACCTCGCGGCCAAGACCAAGCTGAGCCAGGATGAAGTGATCGCCCTCCATGCGGGATGCGACTACCGCGTCCACATGATCGGCTTCGCCCCCGGTTTCGCGTATCTCGGCGGTCTCGATCCCCGCATCCACGCGAGCCGGCGCACGGATCCGCGCCCCACGATCCCGCCGGGCAGCGTATCTATCGGCGGCAACCAGACCGGCGTCTCGCCGCCCCTCGAACTGCCGAGCGGCTGGCAGCTCATCGGCCGCACGCCCGCACGCTCCTACGACCCGGCGCGGGCCGAGCCGTTCCTGTTCGCGGCCGGGGATCTGATCCGGTTCGAACCGATCGACCGTGCCGCCTTCGATGATCTCAGCGCGGCGGCTCAGGCCGGGGAACGCGTCGCGACGATGGAGCGGGTCCATGGCTGACGGCTTGCGGATCGTCGCGCCCGGCGTGGCCACCACCCTTCAGGATGCCGGGAGGCGGGGATACCTGCGCTTCGGCATTTCGGGTTCGGGGGCGATGGACCTGGATCTGCTGGCGCTCGCCAACGCCCTGGTCGGCAACCCAGCCGACGCGGCAGGCATCGAGATGGCGATGCTCGGCCCGACCCTGGTCTGCGAGGCGGAGGTGTGCCGAGTCGCCCTGGCCGGCGCGTCGTTCGCGATGGCCCTGAACGGGCGAGCGGTCGATCCCTACACCGCCTACGACCTGCGCCGCGGCGACCGGCTCAACCTCGGGGCCCCGAGCCGGGGGCTGCGCGCATGGCTCGCCGTGGCCGGGGGCTTCGCAGTGGCGCCGATGCTCGGCAGCGTCTCGACCCATACCCGCACCCGCCTCGGCGGCCTCGACGGCACTCCCCTCGCGGCAGGCGATCTGCTGCCGCTGCGAGCGCCAGAGCCCGTGGGAAGACCCCCGACCCTGCCTCATGCCCACAGGCCCCGCTTCGGCAGTTCGATCCGGGTGGTGCTTGGCCCCCAGGCCGACAGCTTCATGGAGGAGGGGCTGCGCACCTTTCTGTCCGCGCCCTACACGCTGACGGCGCGTGCCGACCGGATGGGCTGCCACCTCGACGGGCCCCCGATCGCCCATGCGGATGGCTTCAACATCGTCTCGGATGGGATCGTGAACGGCTCGATTCAGGTGCCCGGCCACGGGCGGCCCCTCATCCTGCTCGCCGATCGTCATACCACGGGCGGCTATCCGAAGATCGCGACGGTCGTCTCCGCCGATTTCGGCCGCCTCGCGCAGGTGCGGCCGGGGGAGACGATCCGGTTCGAGTCCGTCACCGTCGACGAGGCGCAGTCCCTCGCCCGGGACGCGAAATCTGCACTCACGGCGAGGCTCGCCGCCCTCGTGCCGGCCGGCGGCGGTGATCTCGACAGCGGATTCCTGCTGTCCTGCAACCTCATCGGCGGCGTCGTCTCGGCGAACCACATTGGATCGGTGGCCTGAGGCAGGCCGCGCCCATCACGCACAACGGAGAGACCCGACGATGCCGACCCCGTTCCACCTCGCCTACCACGTGACCGACCTCGACGCGGCGCGCCGCTTCTACGGCGGCGTCCTCGGATGCCACGAGGGGCGCAGCACAGAGACCTGGGTGGATTTCGATTTCTTCGGCCACCAGATCTCGCTGCATCTGGGTGAGCCCTTCGCGACGACCCGGACCGGAAAGGTCGGCCACCACATGGTGATGATGCCCCATCTCGGGGTGGTGCTGCCCCTCGACGCCTGGGAAGCGCTGGCCGCTCGCGTTGAGGCCGAGGGCATCGCCTTCGACATCCCGCCGGTGGTCCGCTTCCCGGGCCAGCCCGGCGAGCAGCGGACCATGTTCTTCTTCGACCCGAGCGGGAATCCCATCGAGATCAAAGGCTTCCGAGATCTAGACGGTGTCTTCGAACACTGAAAGGCTTTTGCGGTTAGGCCCGGCGCCTCAATGCCAGCCCGCTCGTCGCACGGAGTGGTTGAGTCCGTGGAACTCGAAGAGTCGAGGCGCTTCTCTGTTGAATGTCAGCTCTTAGGAGGACCAATGGAAGCACTCGCGTGACTGCAATGGGCGCAAAGCCGAATGACCGATCTTACGCCCATTGGCGATTCAACATGGCGTGGTCTGGCCAGAGCCGTCCGGCCGCTTTGTGAAATGGCAATGGCGAAAACGTACATCGACGCTTCGTCAACAGCAGCCTTTGATCTAGCGCTGGCGCTGGCGCTATGAGTGCGGAGATCAGAATGGTGTCGTTCCGGCTAGGGAGCGCCTATGAAGAACGTGGCGTAGCCGTCCGTGTGGACGCGATCGAGATGTGCGCGATAGGCAGCATAAGTCGGCGCATGCGGTGCAATGCGGCCGTAACAGAGTTCAGCCGCAGGGCGCTCCGGAACCAGGGCGAGCGGTGCCGTAGCGGGCGTGAGCTGCGTGCCTCGGCCGGCGTGCAGCGTGGTGAGAATCCCGTACATCTCGCCTCGGATATTGGGACGGCACAGCACCGCGAGTCGATGCTGCCCGTGCCAGTTGGTTACGAGATAGATCATGCCTGATTGGCTCGGGACGGCGACGCTACCGGACTGCGCAAAGGGGGCATCGACCCGCTCAGCCTCGCGGAACACCAAGCGCGCGCTGCCCGCATCCCAGGCGATCTCGGTGCGGTAGGCGAAAATCGCCCCCGCTGTCTCGAACGACGGACGCAGGGTGAGATAGCGGCCCTCCAGCCAGGACACGCCCTCCCGCGCGTAGGCCCCGAGTTCGTCAGGGGCATGACGCTGCAGTTCCGGAGCCGAGGCCTGCCCCGTCGGCTGCCGGAGGGATTGGCCCAACGCCTCCTCCAGCCGGATCGTGGTCGCCAGGGTGAAGGGCCGGCGGCCGGCGAGTGCCTTCTCCAGGGTCGAGAGGCTGATCCGGGCCTCCTCGGCCAGCGTCTGGCGGGAGATGCGCCGGCGGGCCAGCGCCTCGCGCACGATCTGGGCAATGGCGCGGCTCTGCGCCTCGGACAGTTCGATCTCGCTCACAGGCACGGCTCGCACGGGCTTGACCCGCACAGATCCGCACGGAACCGCACATTTGCGCAAGCGCGGCCCAGCTGGCCATCCGCACCGACCCGTCAGGAGCGCCACGCCTCCGAGGCCAGCTCGGTCTCGACGATCAGGCGCAGCGGGCCGGCCTGCAGCGCCTCCAGAGGCCAGCAGGTGACGAGGTCGAGGTGCCGACCGGGGGCCTGCGGGTCGATGCCCGAGGCGTCCCAACGCGCCACCCGGGTGCCGGTGACGCGGAAGCGCAGGGTCCGGCCGTCGCGTCCCGTCACGGTGACGGGATCGCCAGAGCCAAGCCGTCCCAGCACCCCGAACTGCGTGTCGCGGTGGGCAGCGATGACCGCGGTGCCGGGCGCGCCGGCCTCCGGGGTGCCATCCAAGTGGCCGGGGCCGAAGGCCAGGGCCTGGCCGCTCCCGCCCCGGAGCACCACGAAGCTGCGGCCCGCGACGGCGAGCCGGGCGACCGGCTCGGTGTCGGCCCAGGGCCAGGGCCGGGCGGGCCGACCCTCGGCCAGGGTGCGGGCGAAGGCGTGCTCCAGCAGCACCTGCGCCACGGCGGCCTTGGCGGGGATCCAGGCGGCCTGCGTCGCCAGCCCGAGACCCATTAAGGTGAGGAGGGCCGCGAGGGCCCTCCCCAGCTCGGTTCCGAGACGGCGGCTCATCGCGCGTCCCCGGTCCGCCGGTCGCCGACCGTCGGGCCGGCGCCCAGCACGAGGCCCAAGAGACCCAGCAGAGCGAGGAGCAGGCCCAGGTCGAGCTTCGCCAGGATCCCGGCCCCGGTCTGCGGCAGGTCGACGGCCGCGCCGGCGGCATTGATCGGAACGATCCGGGCCGCCTTGTCGGCTGGCGCTTCGCCGCTCCGCTCCGTGCCGAATACCTTGGCGAAGTCCCAGCCCGCCGGCAGGTTCAGCGGCAGGTCGGCAGCGACGAGGGGCGTGCGCGGCGCGCGGCGCGGGGTGGCGTCGACGGCCACGAGGCTGGTCAGCCGCGTCGTTAGGCCGTGCTCCAGGGCGAGCGCCAGGACGACGGCGTCGGCCGCGTCCGCACCGAGGCGCCCGGTGATGCGCGCCGTCTCGGTCTCGCCGATCCGGGAGCGCGCCCAGACCTTGGAGATACCGGCGCCTGCGCCGGCCTGGGCGAGGGGTAGAGTCCGCGTCCAGCTCCGGGCGCCCACCCGGCCCGAGACCGTTACGGTACCGCTCGCCGCTTCCGGCAGCCGCGCGGCGAAGACCAGCGGCTCGCCGCGGTACAGATCGGGTAGCGCGCCCGGCGTGACCGCGACGCCTGGGACCGAGAAGGTCGCGGTCAGGTCGGTGACGGCGGGGGATTCCAGCTTCTCGTAGAGCGCGCGGGTCCGCTCGCCGACCTGCGCGAGGTCGCGGATCTCCGTGAAGCTGCCGCGGCCGATCTCGGCGGCGTGGCGCATTAGGTGGCCGTTGGGCGCCGAGCCGATGCCGACCATGAACAGGCGCGTGCGCCCGAGATTGCCGTGGATCGCCGCGAAGATCCGCTCCTCGTCGCCGACGGCGCCGTCGGTGAGGAACACGACCTGGCGCACGCGCCCGTCCTCCGGGTGGGGATCGGCCAGGGCCGCCTTGAGCGGCGCCAGCATCTCGGTGCCGCCTCGGGCCTCCAGGGCGGTCACGAAAGCTTCAGCCTCCGCGAGCGCCGCCGATGTCGCCGGGACCGGCTCGGGATGCAGCGCGTCCCAGGTGTCGTCGAAGCGGATGACGTTGAAGCGGTCCTGCGCGGTCAGGCGGCCGAGCCCGGCCAGCAGCCCGGCCTTGGCCTGCCGCATCGAGGCGCCCGACATCGAGCCGGAATTGTCGATGACGAAGGTGACGTCGCGCGCCGGCCGAGCGGCCGCGACGGCCTCGATCGCTGGCGGGTTCACGGCGGCCAGCAGGTAGATCCGGCCGGCCACGGTCTCGCGGAACAGTCCGAGGCCGGGCACCCGGCTCGGGACCGGCGCCCAGGTCAGCTCGAGATCGCGGTCGGCCGGCACGACGCCGTGGGCGAGCGTGATGGTTCGCGATTCCGGGCCGGTCTCAGTCACACGGATCGCGTGGGTCGCGCTGCGGACGGCGCCGACCGCGAAGCCCGCCTGAAGCCGCACGGTGACGGCGACCGGGTTGGTCGGCGGGGACAAGGCCGGGTCGAGCACCGGCGGGCTGATCCGGGCGCGATCCGGAACTGGGTCGCGGGCTGCCTCGGCCACGCCGTCGAGGGAGACCGCGTCCAGGGAGGCCGGGGCGGGATTGTAGAGTGGTGCGACCACCAGGGGCAGGCGCAGCGTCCGGGTCTCGCCGGAGACGGGGATCGTCTGCTGATAGGTGATCTGGACCAGCACCGTCTCGCCGGGACCGATATTGGCGACCGCGTTGGTGAAGATGTTGGGCCGCTCCTGCGCGGTCAGGGCCGCCGACTGCCCGGCCGCCTTCGCGGCCTCGTAGGCCCGCTTGGCCGCCGCCCGCTCGCGGATCTCGGCGACGATCACGCGGGAGCCGACGACGAGCTTCATCCCGTCGACGGCCGCGTCCTCCGGCAGGGGGTACACGTAGGTGCCCTCGACCCAGTCCGCCGTGGTGTTGCGGAAGGCCTGGGTGACGGTGGCCCGGGCGGTCGGGCCGCTGACATCGACGCTGACGTCGATCGCGAGCTGGACAGCCTCGACCGGCGCGGTGCCGGCCGGCCCGCGCAGCGTGAGGCCGCCCCGCTCCGACCCCGGCGCCGCGTGGGCCGGGGTGAGCATGACGAGGAGTGCCAGCAGCGCGAGGAAGAGCGGCGACAGCGCGGCGTTGCTGGGGGGCTCGATCGCAGATCGTGGAGCGAAGAACGGCATCGGGGAAACTTCCTGCGCCGGCGGATCGGTGCCGGCTCGCCGACGAAGCTCCCGCGCCCGCCGCTGCGCCGCCACGAGAAGCTTCGCCCTTTTCCAGGCTTGGACCGCACCCGCCGGCCGCCCCGGGGCGGATCGGTACGGAGCCGGTGCGGCGCTGTGCGCCCCGCGGCGCTTCCTAACGGATCCGCCCCGCTCCTTGACCTATGCGCAATCCGCACCTTATTTATGCTCAACATGAGTATAAACTTACCGATGGCCGAATCCGAGTTCCTGGCAGGCTACGATCCTGCGGCCTACGCGCGGCCCACCCTGGCGGTGGATCTCGTCCTGCTGGGGATCCGGGCCGGACAGCTCGCCGCTCTGCTGCTGCGGCGGTGCCAGCATCCGCAGGCCGGCCTCTGGGCCCTGCCGGGCGGGTTCGTGGGCATCGCCGAGACCCTCGACGCCGCCGCGGAGCGGGTCCTGCGCGACAAGGCCGGGATCGAGCGGGCGCGGCTCGAGCAGCTCTACACGTTCGGCGCCGTGGACCGGGATCCGCGGATGCGCATCATCTCGGTCGCCTACCTGGCGCTGCTGCCGGAGGCGGCCTTCGCCGAGGCCCTGGCGGGCGGCGCTGCGCTCACGGTGACGACGCTGGCCGTGTTCCGGGCAGGCGAGGCCGGCGGCCCGGTCTCGACCGTCACTGAGGACGGCGCCCCCCTCGCCCTTGTCTTCGACCACGCCGACATCCTCGCGCTGGCCGTGAAGAGGCTGCGCGGTAAGCTCGACTACACGGATGTCGGCTTCGCGCTGCTCCCGGAGCACTTCACCCTCCGGCAGCTTCAGGACGTGCACGCGGCGATCCGCGGCGCGCCCCTGAACAAATCCGCCTTCCGCCGCCGCATGCGCGACCGGGGCTGGATCGCGCCGACCGGCGCCCGCGAGGCCGGGACGGCGTTTCGCTTCGCCGAACTCTTCCGCTTCGACAGGTCGGGTCAGTTCTGAGGAGACCATCATGGCCACTCTCCGCAACATCGGTGTGATCGCCCAGCTCCGTAGCGAGGCGAGCAGCCACATCATCCGCTTCCGTAACGGCCGGGTCCGGCAGAGCGGACGGGGGCTGGTCTTCTGGTTCCGGCCCGAGACCGCCAGCATCAGCGAGGTGCCGGTGGACGACCGCGAGATGACCCTGTTCGTCCGCGGCCGCAGCCGGGACTTCCAGACCGTCGTGGTCCAGGGGACGATCGGCTGGCACGTCGTCGATCCGGAGCTGCTGGCGAACCGGGTCGACTTCTCGATCGACCTTCACACCGGGCGCCTGCAGGGCGAGCCGATCGAGCGGATCGAGGGCCGCCTCGGCGGCATCGCCGGCCAGGCGGTGCTACAATATCTCGGGGCGAGCCCGATCGGCGCCCTACTCGACGCGGGGCCGGAACCGCTGCGCGCCGTCCTGGAACGGGTGCTGTTCGCCGCCCCGGCGCTGGCCGAGATCGGCGTCGCGGCCGTTTCGGTGCGCCTCACCAACCTCGCGCCGACCAGCGAGCTGGAGCGCGCCCTGCAGACGCCGACCTTCGAGGCCCTGCAGCAGAAGGCCGACGAGGCGACCTTTTCCCGGCGCGCCCTCGCGGTCGAGAAGGAGCGCGCCATCGCGGAGAACGAGCTCGCGACGAAGACCGAGCTGGCCCGGCGAGAGACCGTGCTGATCACCCAGGAGGCCGAGAACGCCCGTGACCGCGCCGCCGGCGTCGCGGAGGCGCAGGGCCTGGAGGCGGCCGCGGAGGCCGAGCGGATCCGGCTCATCGAAGGGGCCCGGGCCGAGGCGGAGCAGCGCCGCGCCGCCATCTACCGAGACATGCCGCCCGCCGTCCTGCTCGGGCTGGCGGCCCGGGAGCTCGCCGGCAAGCTGGAGGCCATCGAGCACGTCAACGTCACGCCGGACCTGCTGGCGGCAATCCTCGGCGAGGTCCGGGGCGCGCTTCCCGCGCGGCTCGCGCCGCGCTGAGGAGGCTCGCCGTGCCGGCCATCACCCCCCGCGTGGTCTTCGTGATCCGCGACACGGATTACGAGTTGCTCATCGCCCGGCACGCGACCCGCGGCCAGGTCCGGTTCTTCCTGGAGACCCGGGGCCAGGCGCTCGCCGAGGTCGAGGCGCGCCACGCCCGGTTCCAGGCCGTGCTCGCCGAGGCCCGGGCCTCCGTGCCCCTGGACTGGCGGCAGGCCCTGGTGCGGCGCCCCGACCTCGACCGCTTCCTGTTCGCCCCGGAGGACGTGGTCGTGGCCGTGGGGCAGGACGGGCTCGTGGCCAACGTCGCCAAGTACCTCGACGGGCAACCGGTGGTCGGCGTCAACCCGGCGCCCGACCTCTACGACGGTGTGCTGGCTCGGGCCCGGGTGCAGGCCCTCCGCACCCTGCTGCCCGCCAGCGCGGCCGGCGCCGCGCCCCTGCAGCGGCGCACCATGGTGCAGGCGACCTTCGACGGCGGCGAGCGGCTGCTCGCCCTGAACGAGATCTTCGTCGGCCACCGCAGCCACCAATCGGCGCGCTACCTCATCGACGACGGGGCGCGGGCAGAGGACCACTCGTCTAGCGGGCTAATCGTGGCCTCGGGCACAGGCCTGACGGGCTGGGCGCGCTCGATCAGCGAGGCGACGCACCTCACCGTGGAGGTGGGCATCGAGGAGGCGGCCTTTGGCTATTGGGTGCGCGAGCCGTTCCCGAGCGTCGCCACCGGCACCGACCTGCGCGGCGGCAAGTTCGCCGGATCGCCCCTCACCGTGGTGTCGCGGATGAACGAGGGGGGCGTAGTCTTCTCCGACGGGATCGAGCAGGATTTCGTCGCTTTCGACTGGGGACGGCGCGTCGTGATCACGCCAGCATCACGGTCGCTAAATCTTGTCTTAACATAACGCAGTAGGCTTTCGCTCGGCCCGCTGCCGCAGCACACACGCCTTTGCCAGGGCTACAACACGCTCACTGGGTGCTGTGAACTTCGGGGCTTCAACATACTCTGAGCGGCTGGATCTGGCCGAAAGCAGCTGGTCCGTTTCAGCGAAGGTTGGCCGGAAAAGCGGACGATCTAGGATCGACCCAACGTCGTTGTTCCATCGATTTATCTGGCTACCAAGAAGCAATCGAGTTGGCACGTGTCGAGATCACCGAGAAACCGTCATAGCGATGTTTTTCCGCGTCCGACACAACCAGGTCACTCTTCGACCCAGCGTACGGCGTCGATCCACGCACGAAGCGCCGGTGTCGCCTGACCACTCGGATGGTAAAGGTGTTAACCAGAGAATGGCGTGCAACAGTCCGTCAGAACCTGCACGAGGTTTCCCGCTGCGATGTCGTCCACGACATCATCCTCCAGCATGTAGCCGAGCCAGGCACCGGCCCGCACAGCAGCACCCGACAGGGCCGCATCGTTGGCGATGAGTTGGCCACCAACGCGCACGCGCATGTCCTGGACGTCGCGCGAGAATTCCCAAGGCAGCAAACCACTTCCGCCGATCAACCGATAGTTGACGCAGTTGTGCGCCTCCAGATCGGCCGGCGTCTCGGGTCGTGGATGGCGCGCGAAGTAGGCGGGTGTGCCGACCACCACGGTGCGTAGGTTCCGTCCCAGCCGCACTGTCACCATGTCGCGTTCCACCGTCTCTCCGAAGCGGATGCCGGCATCGAACCGGGCGGCGACGATGTCGGTGAGGCGATCGTCGACGACGACCTCGACGGAGACGGCCGGATGTCTGCTTCATCTTCGCTCCTCAGGGGCTACGATGAACCAGCCATCCTCCGTTCGTGAAGACCCTCATTCTGTCCCACAGGTGCTGACGTCGGACAGGATCAGCCTAGTACTGGGCAATGCCCTGCCACTTGGCACCGAGACCTTCCGCATAGGCGTTGGCGTTCTGAACGATGAGCGCGCTGACCTGCTCAGGATGAGCCAGCGCCATGCGAAAACCCACGGGCCCGCCGTAATCCTGCAGAAAGAGCGTGTACCGCTCTATGCCGAGGTGGGCGACCAACCTCTCCATCTTCGTAGCAAGGTTGTCGAAGGTGTAGGTGTACTGCGCCAGCGACGGTGCATCGCTCTGGCCGAAGCCGGGGTAGTCGGGCGCAATCAGGTGATATCGGTCGGCGAGCAGCGGTAGCAGCGGCTCCCACTGCCGGGACGACGACGGATAGCCGTGCAGCAGCAGGATCGTGGGCGCATCACGCGGCCCTGCCTCGCGGTAGAAGATGCCAACACCGTCCACCTCGACCCGATGGTAAGTCGTCTTGGCCTAGGTGGAGGGAAGTGGCTGCGGCGTTCCTTGTCCAAGCGCCAGGGCCGTAGCGGTGACCGAGACTGTCTGTGTCGGCATAAATCATCTCCTCTCGGGGGAGAGATAGGACATCCTCGCCGGATAGGCGGCAACAGTCTGGTACCAGTCCAATGGTGGACCGCTGCACGCAGGGCCGTCGGATCCGTCTGCCGAACGCTTCGGTGCGTCATAGCCGACGAGCGACATCGCTGCGCCGAGAGATCAATTTTTGGATGGATAATGTCGCACCCGATGACGGCTCTAGAGCCGTGTCCGGCTGGGTTGAATCGTTGGGGGTAGCGGGCAGTCTGCGGATCTGATTCGATGATGGGCTTTCCGAGGAGGTCGGGATGCCGTCAGCGCTATCGATGGATCTGCGAGAACGCGTGATCGCGGCGCTTGAGGCGGCCGCTTCGCCTCGCCCGGCGGCCCAGCGCTTCGGGGGCGGCCCCTGCAGCGCGGTCCGCCGGTATGGACGCTTCCAGGCGGAGGGCGCCAGCGCCCCCCGGCCCCCGTGCGGGGAGCGTCCCGCCCCGTCCAGCGAAGCGCACGCCGAGCGGTCCCTTCCGGGCGATCGGGAGCAGCCGCCGGCGCACCTGCACGAGGTGCGTGGGATCGTCGCCATGGCGGGCGTCCGTCCGAGCGCCAGGTGACTCTCGGGGTTCTTGCCTCGGCC